>NZ_JBEAHW010000045.1:0-176645 GCF_040062085.1 Klebsiella sp. JN_Kp122 | reverse complement strand
GTCGATGACGGCAGATTTACAGTCTGCTCCCTTTGGCCGCTCGGGAACCCCACCACGGGGTAATGCTTTTTACTGGCCTGCTCCCTTCTCGGGAAGCGGGGCGCATCATACCAAATGACGCGCCCCTGTAAAGCATTCCTTTGACAAAATTAAACTGGTTGCCTGATTTTTACGCGTAACGCCGTAAAGCTAACCAATTCATTTCGCTGTCGATTAAAGAATAATCGTCCGATTACCGTAAACAAAGACGCGTTGCGCCAGCACCTGATACAGCGCACGGCTTAAGACGTTTTTTTCCACGTCGCGGCCCGCGCGCATCATATCTTCGGCGGTATAGGTATGATCGACATGAATCACGTCCTGCATGATGATTGGGCCTTCATCCAGATTATCATTCACGTAGTGGGCGGTGGCGCCAATGATCTTCACGCCGCGCTCATAGGCCTGATGATACGGACGCGCGCCGATAAACGCTGGCAGGAATGAATGGTGGATATTAATGATTTTGTTCGGGAAGCGGGCGACAAACTCCGGGGTAAGTACGCGCATGTATTTTGCCAGTACCACGTAATCCGGATCGTGGGCGGCTATCGCATCACCCATCCGCTGGTCGTGCTCTTCGCGGCTCAATCCTTCATGGCTCACCAGCTCAAAAGGAATATCAAAACGTTCTACCAGCGTGCGCAGCGTTTCATGGTTGCCGATAACCGCGGCGATGTCGACATCCAGACCGCCATAGTTGGCTTTCATCAGCAGATCGCCGAGACAGTGAGCTTCTTTGGTGACGAGAATCACCACTCGGCGACGGCCCGCGGGATTGAGTTCACGGATTGAGCCTTCCGGCAGCGCGCTATCGAGGTCGGCGAGCAGGGTGGCGTCATTAAAGATGCCTTCGAGCTCGGTACGCATAAAGAAGCGGCCGGTACGATGATCGACAAACTCATTGTTCTGTACAATGTTCAGCTCGTGTTTGTAACAAATATTCGTGATACGCGCGATGAGGCCTTTCTGATCAGGGCAAATGGTGCGTAGTACTTTACGTTGTAATGAATGCATCGCGGGGAAAATCCTGTTGTGTTTGCAATTGCTGATGCCGGGCCTTACTGGCCGCAGCATTTTTTAAATTTTTTACCTGAGCCGCAAGGGCAGGGGTCATTACGACCAATTAATGGTCGGGTGCCGTCAATATAGTACCACTGTCCGTTTTCTTTTAAGAATCTGGAACGTTCAATAATCGCGCCGGGACGGTTATCTTCAGTAAAGCGTGCGATAAAGCTGACAAAGCCTTCATCGGAACTACGGCCGTTATCGGTTGCGAAAACGGTTAAACCAAGCCACTGCGTATTGGCAAAGCCTTTTTCGATATCGGCGCGAAAGCGTGGCGCCTCACAGTGTGGATGCCAGGTTTTGATTAAATAATCGACATCTTTCATCACGAATGCGCTATAGCGGGAACGCATCAGCTGTGACGGGCTCGGCGCAAGCTGACCGCCAGTCAGATATCGCTGGCAACATGAGCTATACTCCAGAGCGCTGCCACAGGGGCATAATTGCGACAAAATCGCCTCCATGGAAAAGAATGACGGCGCCAGAGCGCCAAAGTGCATTATGTTAACTGAGCGATGGCGCTGATGTCATGCTCGGAGTGGAAGGATATGTATCTGTACTAATGAGAAAGCTAAAGATTGGTTTAGCGCTAGGGGCTGGCGCCGCGCGCGGTTGGTCGCATATCGGCGTGATCAAAGCGCTGCATCGGGCGGGAGTTGATGTCGATGTGGTAGCGGGATGTTCGATTGGTGCCTTAGTCGGTGCGGCCTACGCCTGCAATCGCCTCCCTGCGCTGGAAAAGTGGGTTAGCTCCTTTAGCAACTGGGACGTGCTGCGATTGATGGATCTCTCCTGGCGGCGCGGCGGACTGTTACGTGGCGAGCGGGTGTTCAATCAATACCGGCAAATTATGCCCGTCGCGCAAATTGAAGCGTGCGAACGCCGTTTTGCCGCCGTGGCGACTAATCTGAGTACCGGGCGCGAATTATGGTTTACGGAAGGCGATCTGCACATGGCGGTCCGCGCTTCTTGTAGTATGCCTGGCCTGATGTCGCCGGTGATGCATAACGGCTACTGGCTGGTGGATGGCGCGGTGGTTAATCCGGTCCCGGTCTCACTGACGCGAGCTTTGGGGGCGGATATTGTGATTGCCGTCGACCTCCAGCATGACGCCCATCTTATGCAGCAGGACCTGTTATCAATCGAATCGCCGCGTCCGGAGCCGATAGAAGAGCTAAGTTGGCATTCCCGCCTGCGATCCCGGTTGGGGAGAATGAGCTCTCGTCGTGCGACAATAACCCCCACGGCGATGGAGATTATGTCAACCTCGATACAGGTGCTGGAAAATCGCCTGAAACGTAATCGTATGGCAGGCGATCCGCCGGATATCCTGCTCCAGCCGTTTTGTCCGCAAATCTCCACTCTTGATTTTCATCGTGCTGGCGAAGCGATGGCCGCAGGACAGCTGGCCGTTGAGAAAAAAATGGATGAATTATTACCCTTGGTGCGCACTTCCGCGTAGCGCACTTGTCCAACACTTAAGTAAATTCTGACAGGCGATAGCGTGAATAGCGTGCCACTATTTAATTATCGTCAGCCAGGGGAGAGAACATGACGCAGCCATTGGCGGGAAAACAGATTCTGATAGTTGAAGACGAACCCGTTTTCCGCTCTCTCCTTGATAGCTGGCTAACTTCCCTGGGGGCGACTACCCGCCAGGCGGAAGACGGCATTGAAGCGCTACAGCAAATCGCGATTTCGAAACCGGATCTGATGATTTGCGATATCTCGATGCCGAGGATGAACGGCCTTGAACTGGTTGAGCAGGTTCGCAACCAGGGTGAACAGCTCCCGATTCTGATGATTTCAGCGACCGAAAACATGGCGGATATTGCTAAAGCATTACGTCTTGGCGTGCAGGATGTCTTACTGAAGCCGGTAAAAGATTTTAATCGCCTGCGTGAAACGGTGTATGCATGTCTCTACCCGACAATGTTTAGTTCACGAGTTGAAGAGGAAGAGAGATTATTTGAAGACTGGGACGCGTTAGTTAGCGATCCCCTGGCGGCGTCAAGGTTATTACAGGAACTTCAGCCACCGGTGCAGCAGGAGATTTCCCATTGTCGTATCAATTATCGTCAGCTTATCTCAGCGGATAAGCCGGGGTTGGTGCTGGATATTGCGCCGTTATCAGAAAATGATCTGGCGTTTTATTGCCTGGATGTCACCCGCGCTGGCGATAATGGCGTTCTGGCGGCATTATTATTACGCGCTTTGTTTAATGGTTTGCTGCAAGAACAACTTGCTCATCAGGGACAGCGCCTGCCGGAAATGGGCGCATTGTTAAAACAAGTTAACCAATTACTCCGCCAGGCCAATTTACCGGGTCAATTCCCATTGCTGGTTGGTTATTATCACAGCGGATTAAAAAATTTGATTCTGGTTTCTGCCGGTCTTAACGGTACGTTGAATACCGGAGAGCATAAAATTCAAATTAGTAACGGCGTTCCATTAGGAACGTTGGGCAACGCATACCTCAACCAAATTAGCCAGCGCTGCACATCCTGGCAGTGCCAAATTTGGGGAGCAGGGGGACGTTTACGCTTGATGTTGTCTGCAGATTGAACAATTCGCTCTATTTTTAGTAGGTGGGATTACCGGGCCTACATTTCCGGTGGTACTATCACTGCGTTTTATGCGTAAAAGTCCTAATTCGAGGGTATCCATACCTTTTCAGACCAGGTTTAACTGATCAGACTGATATACTCGATGCGTTATTTATTGACGATTAAGTTCAAAAAACGAACAGTCCAGGAGATTTCAATGGCTGCCCTTAATTCTAAAGTAAGAAAAGCTGTTATCCCGGTAGCGGGATTAGGCACAAGGATGCTACCCGCCACCAAGGCTATTCCGAAAGAAATGCTGCCACTGGTAGATAAACCATTAATCCAATATGTTGTTAACGAATGTATCGCCGCTGGGATTACTGAAATTGTTCTGGTGACACACTCTTCGAAAAATTCTATTGAAAACCATTTCGATACCAGCTTCGAACTCGAAGCGATGCTGGAAAAACGTGTAAAACGTCAGCTTCTGGAAGAAGTTCAGTCTATCTGTCCGCCGCACGTCACCATTATGCAGGTACGTCAGGGGCTGGCTAAAGGTCTGGGCCACGCGGTGCTGTGCGCGCATCCGGTTGTCGGCGATGAGCCGGTTGCGGTTATTCTGCCCGACGTGATTCTGGACGAATATGAGTCCGATCTGACCCGTGATAACCTGGCGGAGATGATTGTTCGCTTTGACGAAACGGGCGCCAGCCAGATCATGGTTGAGCCGGTTGAAGACGTCACCGCTTATGGTGTTGTTGACTGCAAAGGCGAAAGCCTGCAGCCTGGCGAAAGCGTGCCGATGGTTGGCGTTGTTGAGAAACCAAAAGCAGACGTCGCGCCGTCTAATCTGGCGGTAGTCGGTCGTTATGTGCTGAGCGCCGATATTTGGCCGCTGCTGGCGAAAACCCCTCCGGGAGCCGGTGATGAAATTCAGCTGACAGATGCTATCGATATGCTGATCGAGAAAGAAACCGTAGAAGCTTACCACATGAAAGGCAAAAGCCATGACTGCGGTAATAAGCTCGGCTATATGCAGGCCTTCGTAGAATATGGCGTTCGCCATAAAACTCTGGGCGAAGACTTTAAAGCCTGGCTTGCGCAAGTGGTCGCGAAGTAATATTCGCCACCCGAAAAACCGGTTCGCCTGATAGCGAACCGGTTTTTTTATGCCTGATACTTTCAGCGTGTAACGATAAAAAAAATCCCGCCGAAGCGGGATTTTTATATCAAGCGTAAAGCGAATTAGAGCAGGAAATCGTCCAGTGTTTTACCTTGCTCGTCCATTGCTTTCTTGATGACTGCCGGAGTACGACCCTGGCCAGTCCAGGTTTTAGTTTCGCCGTTTTCATCAACGTAGCTGTATTTTGCCGGACGTGCAGCACGTTTAGTTTTGGTGCCAGCTTTAACTGCTGCCATAGTGCTCAGCAGTTCATTCGGATCAATACCGTCAGCGATCAGCATTTCGCGGTACTGTTGCAGTTTACGAGTGCGCTCTTCAATTTCAGCAGCAGCGGCGCTTTCTTCTTCACGACGTTCGTTAACGACAACTTCTAATTTTTCCAGCATCTCTTCAAGCGTTTCAAGGGTGCATTCTCTTGCCTGCGCACGAAGAGTACGGATGTTGTTCAAAATTTTAAGTGCTTCGCTCATTGTAGTAATCTCAAACTTATATTGTGGGGTGGTTTGTTGAACTAATAATAGAGCGATAAAATCAGATGTGCAATAGGGGAGAATGTAAGGAATTCAAAATTACTTGTTATTTGTCTGGTTGATTAAATAATTTAAGTTAAATTTTCGCGCGACTTCACATCTTCTCGCTTATAGCTTAAGCATACGCACTGACGCTAAAACCATGAGTCAGGATGATTTTCCTGCGTTTCGAGAGTAAATTTATACTTCACGTGGATAAATATCACACTTCAGTTTTAGCGCATTAGTTATGGTGATGTTTAATATAAATTGGCGACCAAAACCCATTATAGTTGTCTGGAGAATGGCGGTTTAAGCACAAAACGACAATGATTTGTATCTGCTACCGTGGTGACGGTGATGTCTGAACGCTATTCCTTCGCTGGCCGTTTCATTTGTTGTAAAGCATTGTCATTAAACCAGCAGCAATACCGCCGTGAAAGCACGGTAGGCTCAGTAATATATGATACAATTGCGCGGTAAAACACATTGATTGGGGTTACGCAGCCGATGGCACAACTTTATTTTTACTATTCTGCAATGAATGCAGGTAAGTCTACTGCGCTGTTGCAGTCGTCGTACAATTACCAGGAACGAGGGATGCGTACCGTCGTTTATACCGCTGAAATTGACGACCGTTTTGGTTCTGGCAAAGTGAGCTCACGAATCGGGCTTTCTTCACCAGCGCGGCTGTATAATCCTCAGACATCGTTATATGCCGATATAGCGTCAGAACATGCCCGCCAGCCCATCCATTGCGTACTGGTGGACGAAAGCCAGTTCCTGACCCGCGAACAGGTTCATGAGCTCTCAGAAGTCGTGGATGAGCTGGATATCCCTGTATTGTGCTACGGCTTGCGTACAGACTTCCGCGGTGAGTTATTCAGCGGTAGCCAGTATTTGTTAGCATGGTCGGATAAACTGGTTGAGTTAAAAACGATTTGCTTCTGTGGCCGTAAGGCAAGCATGGTGTTACGCCTTGATCAGGAAGGGCGGCCATACAATGAAGGAGAACAGGTAGTGATTGGCGGTAATGAGCGGTACGTTTCCGTATGCCGTAAGCATTATAAAGAGGCGTTAAGCACCGGTTCATTAACTCAGGTGCAAAGTAAGCTGCGCCACGGCGAATAATGCTGTAATTTCATTACCTTCAGGCGTCTAAATGGCGCCTGTTGTCTTTTATGGAATCGGTTCCTTTATTCCGACTTCACCAGATTCATTGCATACAATACTCCTGGATGAAACTCTAATAAAGTACGAATATAAAAAAAGCCCCATCAATAGATGGGGCTTCGTTCATTTCAATTCTGCGAATTAAGCGGATTTTTTCGCTTTTTTCTCAGCTTTGGCCGGAGCCGCTTCTTTTTTCACAGCCGCCGCTTCACCTTCTACAAAGTCACGACCGTAGTAGGTATCCAGCAGAATCTGTTTCAGCTCGGCGATCAGCGGGTAGCGCGGGTTAGCGCCGGTGCACTGGTCATCGAAGGCGTCTTCAGACAGCTTATCAACGTGAGCCAGGAAATCAGCTTCCTGAACGCCGGCTTCGCGAATAGATTTCGGAATACCCAGTTCAGCTTTGAGGCTTTCCAGCCATGCCAGCAGTTTCTCGATTTTCGCCGCAGTGCGGTCGCCCGGAGCGCTCAGGCCCAGGTGGTCTGCGATCTCAGCGTAGCGACGGCGCGCCTGCGGACGGTCATACTGGCTGAATGCGGTCTGCTTGGTCGGGTTGTCATTCGCGTTATAGCGGATAACGTTGCTGATCAGCAGGGCGTTTGCCAGACCGTGAGGAATGTGGAACTGCGAGCCCAGTTTGTGCGCCATTGAGTGGCACACGCCGAGGAAGGCGTTAGCAAACGCGATACCGGCGATAGTGGCGGCGCTGTGCACACGTTCGCGGGCTACCGGGTTCTTAGAACCTTCATGGTAAGAGGCCGGCAGATACTCTTTCAGCAGTTTCAGCGCCTGCAGAGCCTGACCATCGGAGAACTCAGAAGCCAGTACGGAGACGTAAGCTTCCAGAGCGTGAGTCACGGCATCCAGACCACCGAAGGCACAGAGAGACTTCGGCATATCCATGACCAGGTTGGCATCGACAATCGCCATATCCGGAGTCAGAGCGTAGTCAGCCAGCGGATATTTCTGTCCAGTTGCATCGTCGGTTACTACGGCGAACGGGGTAACTTCAGAACCGGTACCGGAGGTGGTGGTAATGGCAACCATCTTGGCTTTGACGCCCATTTTCGGGAACTTGTAGATACGTTTACGGATATCCATAAAGCGCAGCGCCAGTTCTTCGAAGTGGGTTTCCGGGTGCTCGTACATGACCCACATGATTTTTGCCGCATCCATCGGGGAACCGCCGCCCAGGGCGATGATTACGTCTGGTTTGAAGGAGTTGGCCAGATCCGCGCCTTTACGCACGATAGTCAGCGTTGGGTCAGCTTCAACTTCAAAGAACACTTCGGTTTCTACGCCAGCCGCTTTCAGTACGGAAGTGATCTGGTCCGCGTAACCGTTGTTGAACAGGAAGCGGTCAGTCACAATCAGCGCGCGTTTGTGACCATCAGTAATCACTTCATCCAGTGCGATTGGCAGTGAGCCACGACGGAAGTAGATAGATTTCGGAAGTTTATGCCACAACATGTTTTCAGCTCGCTTAGCAACGGTTTTCTTGTTGATCAGGTGTTTCGGACCAACGTTTTCAGAGATGGAGTTACCACCCCAGGAACCACAACCCAGAGTCAGGGAAGGTGCGAGCTTGAAGTTATACAGGTCGCCGATACCACCCTGGGAAGCCGGGGTGTTGATCAGGATACGCGCGGTTTTCATCATCTGGCCGAAGTAGGCCACGCGAGCCGGCTGGTTGTCCTGGTCGGTGTACAGGCAAGAGGTGTGACCGATACCGCCCATGGCGACCAGTTTTTCTGCTTTATTGACCGCGTCTTCGAAATCTTTCGCACGGTACATTGCCAGCGTCGGAGACAGTTTTTCGTGAGCGAACGGTTCGCTTTCGTCAACGTCGGTAACTTCGCCGATCAGAATCTTAGTGGTGGCTGGCACGGTGAAGCCTGCCAGTTCAGCGATTTTTGCCGCTGGTTGACCAACGATCGCCGCATTCAGCGCGCCATTTTTCAGGATGATGTCCTGAACGGCTTTCAGCTCTTTACCCTGCAGCAGGTAGCCGCCATGGCTGGCAAAACGCTCGCGGACGGCGTCGTAGACGGAGTCGACAACCACCACGGATTGTTCAGAAGCACAGATAACGCCGTTATCGAAGGTTTTTGACATCAGTACGGACGCCACAGCGCGTTTGATATCAGCCGTTTCATCAATAACAACCGGCGTGTTGCCCGCGCCAACGCCGATAGCTGGTTTACCGGAGCTATAAGCGGCCTTAACCATACCTGGGCCGCCGGTGGCGAGGATCAGGTTGATGTCAGGATGATGCATCAGTGCGTTAGACAGTTCTACGGAAGGCTGGTCGATCCAACCGATCAGATCTTTCGGCGCGCCTGCGGCAATAGCTGCCTGCAATACGATGTCCGCCGCTTTGTTAGTCGCGTCTTTAGCACGCGGGTGCGGAGAGAAGATGATGGCGTTACGCGTCTTCAGGCTGATCAGCGATTTGAAGATAGCAGTAGAAGTCGGGTTGGTAGTCGGGACGATACCGCAAATAATACCGATTGGCTCAGCAATGGTGATGGTACCGAAAGTGTCGTCTTCAGACAGGACGCCACAGGTCTTTTCATCTTTATAGGCGTTGTAGATATATTCGGAAGCGAAGTGGTTTTTGATCACTTTATCTTCAATAATACCCATGCCGGATTCGGCAACAGCCATTTTAGCGAGAGGGATTCGAGCATCTGCAGCGGCCAGAGCGGCGGCACGGAAGATCTTATCAACTTGTTCTTGAGTGAAACTGGCATATTCACGCTGGGCTTTTTTTACGCGCTCTACAAGTGCGTTAAGTTCAGCGACATTAGTAACAGCCATAATGCTCTCCTGATAATGTTAAACTTTTTTAGTAAAACAGTAGCTCGATTCGACATTATAGACAGGCTGTTAACAGCTTGCATGTAAATGTTAACGTAAAGATTTCTAACGCTTTGAACCCACTGATTTACTAAAAAAGCTTTGTCTCACTACGCACTCAGGTACTTCGGCCTTTCACTCTGTTGATGTAGCCAAGATTACTCACTTCTGAGTATTAATTACGTGATTTGGATCAATATTTGGCGATGCTGATACCTTTCAGCAGGTCAATAATTAACCAGTCAAGTCAAGGTTAATGATAAGGTATGCATATTTAATGAATAAAGTGCATGCGCGAAACAAATATATAACAAATAAAATCAATAAACCCCGGCTGCATATTTGAGATGAATTGTGGCGATGAAAAGGGTATCTTCTGCGCAATTATTTTGTACCGATACTGTCAACAGCCTTTTTGAATGGTGCTGCGGAGTTCACTGTGACCCTACCGTTGTTTGATTTCGCTATTTATTTTAAATTTTTTATCGGCCTGTTCGCGCTGGTCAATCCGGTTGGCATCATTCCGGTTTTCATTAGTATGACCAGTTACCAGACGGCGCTGGTACGTAATAAGACGAATCTGACGGCTAACCTGTCGGTGGGTATCATCCTGCTTACCTCGCTCTTTCTTGGCGATGGCATCTTACAAATTTTCGGCATCTCAATTGATTCCTTCCGTATTGCCGGCGGGATCCTGGTGGTGACGATCGCCATGTCGATGATCAGCGGCAAGCTCGGCGAAGATAAACAAAATAAACAAGAGAAGTCGGAGACGGCCATTCGTGAAAGCATTGGTGTCGTACCGTTGGCATTACCTTTAATGGCGGGGCCGGGGGCAATTAGTTCCACGATCGTGTGGGGCACGCGTTATCACTCGATTGCCCATCTGATCGGTTTTTCAATCGCTATTGCGTTGTTTGCCGCCTGTTGTTGGGGAATTTTCCGCATGGCGCCATGGTTAGTCAGATTGCTGGGGCAGACCGGTATTAACGTCATTACACGTATCATGGGGCTGTTACTGATGGCTTTAGGCATCGAGTTTATTGTTACCGGGATTAAAGCGTTGTTTCCTGGATTGACAGCATAGCCGGTGTATCAGGCGCGGGGTTGGGCCCCGCGTTTGAAAGATTATTAGCAAAAGTTATTCCTGGTACTAATAAAAAAGACAAACGATAACTTTTGCTAATGATGATTTAATTTTATATTTATCATATGGTTAGTTGATTTTATTCTATCTCGCCGTACTGTCTTTCTCCTGTCGTCACTGTTATTTTCATCACACCATTCTCTGGCGCTTGCTGTCGGATCATTGAAATGATATTAGTAATTTCATTGAGACAGCAGATTAATGTGCTAAAAAATAGACAACTGTTAAATTTTTGTACAAAAAAGCAACTTCGCGCGCAGCGCCGGGCCGCAAAACGACAGGGTGGTCCTATCTTGCTGATTAAAAACAATGTTTTTTCTTTTTTGGCGTTATAAGTCTTACGATAAGCACGCTAAAAAAAACAATAAAAGAGAATCCGGTAACATATTTGCAAATTGCATTGGCGGACAAGAAATCGTTTTGGTACTTTCCGGCCTGATCGCTAACTAACTAATATGCACAAATGAGAATTATTATTAAATGACTCGTTGTGCCGACATTCCCCTCTGGACAGGGGGTAAAGAATCGACGTCAAGGCTGCCGTTTGAGCGGTCGTAATAAATAAGTCGGTGATAGCAAGCAGTAAAATCTGACAGCGGCAAAGACTCCTGCACTGTACAGAATCCCTATAAGGGAAAAATAACAGGCTGGTTAAATAACCAGTAATTATAATGAGTGGAGTAACAACACATGACCATCATCACTAAAAAAAGTCTGGTAGCGGCGGGAATTTTATCTGCGCTCATCACCGCAAATGTTGCTATGGCAGCGGATGTTCCTGCCGGGGTGCAACTGGCGGATAAACAAACGCTGGTGCGTAATAATGGGGCAGAGGTGCAATCTCTGGATCCGCATAAAATTGAAGGTGTACCGGAGTCCAACGTTAACCGCGATCTGTTTGAAGGGTTAGTGATTGGCGATCTTAACGGCCATCCTGTGCCTGGCGTTGCCGAATCGTGGGATAACAAAGATTTTAAAGTCTGGACTTTCCATATTCGCAAAGATGCCAAATGGTCTGATGGTTCGCCGGTTACCGCGCAAGATTTCGTTTATAGCTGGCAGCGTCTGGCCGACCCGAAAACAGCATCACCGTACGCCAGCTATCTCCAGTACGGCCATGTCGCCAACGTCGATGAGATTATTGCCGGCAAAAAACCAGCAACCGATCTCGGCGTCAAAGCGATCGACGACAAAACCTTTGAAGTCACCCTGAGCGAGCCGGTCCCTTATTTCTATAAACTCCTTGTCCATCCATCCGTTTCCCCAGTACCAAAAGCCGCCATCGAAAAATATGGTGAAAAATGGACTCAGCCGGCGAATATCGTCACCAACGGCGCCTATAAACTAAAAGATTGGGTGGTGAACGAACGTATTGTGCTCGAGCGTAATACGAATTACTGGGACAACGCTAAAACGGTTATTAACCAGGTAACTTACCTGCCAATTTCTTCTGAAGTTACCGATGTGAACCGCTACCGCAGCGGCGAAATCGACATGACCTATAACAACATGCCGATTGAACTGTTCCAGAAGCTGAAAAAAGAGATCCCAAAAGAAGTTCACGTCGATCCTTATCTGTGTACTTATTATTACGAAATCAATAACCAGAAAGCGCCATTTACCGATGTACGCGTCCGTACCGCGCTTAAGCTGGCGCTGGATCGCGATATTATCGTCAATAAAGTGAAAAACCAGGGCGATCTGCCGGCTTACAGTTACACCCCGCCATACACCGACGGCATGAAACTCGTTGAACCCGAGTGGTTCAAATGGTCTCAGGAAAAGCGTAATGAAGAAGCGAAAAAATTACTGGCGGAAGCCGGTTATACCGCTGATAAGCCGCTGACCTTTAACCTGCTGTATAACACTTCCGACTTACATAAAAAACTGGCTATTGCCGTGGCGTCCATCTGGAAGAAAAACCTTGGCGCTAACGTTAAGCTGGAAAATCAGGAGTGGAAAACCTTCCTCGACAGCCGCCATCAAGGCACCTTTGACGTCGCCCGCGCCGGCTGGTGTGCTGATTACAATGAGCCGACATCGTTCCTGAACACCATGCTCAGCGACAGTTCTAACAACACGGCGCATTATAAGAGCCCGGCATTTGATAAGATCATCGGCGATACCCTGCAGGTCACCGATGAAGCGAAACGCGCAGAGCTGTACGCGCAGTCGGAGCAACAGTTGGATAAAGATTCCGCGATTGTTCCGGTTTACTACTATGTGAACGCGCGCCTGGTTAAACCGTGGGTTGGCGGTTATACCGGTAAAGACCCGTTGGATAATATTTACGTGAAGAACCTATATATTATCAAACATTAATGGCAAGACGTGGGGCAGGCAGAGCTTGCCCCACCGTGTCTGAATTCATCGCACTCGATAGGCACAGGCCAGAAGGTACGGGCAATGTTAAAATTCATATTACGTCGCTGTCTGGAAGCGATTCCGACGCTATTCATCCTTATTACTATCTCTTTCTTCATGATGCGCCTCGCGCCGGGCAGTCCTTTTACCGGTGAACGTACGCTGCCGCCGGAAGTCATGGCGAACATTGAAGCGAAATATCATTTAAACGACCCCATCATGACCCAGTACTTCAATTATCTGAAGCAGCTGGCGCACGGTGATTTTGGTCCTTCCTTTAAATATAAAGATTATTCGGTGAACGATCTGGTGGCATCAAGCTTCCCGGTTTCCGCCAAATTGGGCCTTGCTGCCTTTTTATTAGCGGTAATCCTGGGCGTCAGCGCCGGGGTTATTGCCGCGTTAAAACAAAATACCAAATGGGACTACGCGGTGATGGGGGTGGCAATGACCGGCGTCGTCATACCGAGTTTTGTGGTGGCGCCGCTATTGGTGATGATTTTCGCCATCACGTTGCATTGGCTGCCTGGCGGCGGTTGGAACGGCGGGGCGCTGAAATTTATGATCCTGCCGATGGTGGCGTTATCGCTGGCATATATTGCCAGTATCGCCCGTATCACCCGTGGATCGATGATTGAAGTTTTGCACTCCAACTTCATCCGTACCGCACGGGCGAAAGGCCTGCCGATGCGCCGAATTATCTTCCGCCACGCGCTGAAGCCTGCGTTGCTGCCGGTGCTTTCCTATATGGGGCCGGCATTCGTCGGCATTATCACCGGCTCAATGGTTATCGAAACGATTTATGGCCTGCCAGGTATTGGCCAGTTATTCGTCAACGGGGCACTTAACCGCGACTACTCGCTGGTGCTCAGCCTGACGATTCTGGTCGGCGCGCTGACCATTCTGTTTAACGCGATCGTCGACGTACTGTACGCCGTTATCGATCCGAAAATTCGCTACTGAAGCCGGAGTTCGCCATGATGTTAAGTAAGAAAAACAGCGAGGCGCTGGAGCACTTCAGTGAGAAGCTGGAAGTTGAGGGCCGTAGCCTGTGGCAGGATGCGCGTCGTCGCTT
Source organism: Klebsiella sp. JN_Kp122 (assembly GCF_040062085.1). Lineage (NCBI taxonomy): Bacteria > Pseudomonadati > Pseudomonadota > Gammaproteobacteria > Enterobacterales > Enterobacteriaceae > Klebsiella > Klebsiella sp. JN_Kp122. The sequence continues at coordinate 162,682 of NZ_JBEAHW010000045.1, read as the reverse complement.
TATGCATAACCGCGCGGCGGTGGCCAGCCTGATTGTGCTGGTGATTATTGCACTGTTTGTGACTATCGCTCCAATGCTGTCGCAGTTCTCCTATTTCGATACCGACTGGGGGATGATGTCCAATGCCCCGGATATGGAGTCTGGTCACTATTTTGGTACCGATTCATCCGGCCGCGACCTGCTGGTGCGCGTGGCGATTGGCGGGCGCATATCGCTGATGGTTGGCGTTGCCGCGGCGCTGGTGGCGGTGATCCTCGGTACTCTCTATGGTTCGCTTTCCGGCTATCTCGGCGGCAAAGTGGACTCGGTGATGATGCGTTTACTGGAAATCCTCAACTCCTTCCCGTTTATGTTCTTCGTGATCCTGCTGGTCACCTTCTTTGGCCAGAACATCCTGCTGATCTTTGTGGCGATCGGGATGGTGTCGTGGCTGGATATGGCGCGTATCGTACGCGGTCAGACCCTGAGTCTGAAACGTAAAGAGTTCATTGAAGCCGCGCAGGTCGGCGGGGTCTCTACCGCGAATATCGTTATTCGTCATATCGTGCCGAACGTGCTGGGTGTAGTTGTGGTTTACGCATCACTGTTGGTACCTAGCATGATTCTGTTCGAATCCTTCCTGAGCTTCCTCGGCCTTGGGACCCAGGAGCCGCTGAGCAGTTGGGGCGCGTTACTCAGTGATGGCGCCAACTCAATGGAGGTATCGCCGTGGCTGTTGCTGTTCCCTGCCGGGTTCCTGGTGGTAACGCTGTTTTGTTTTAACTTTATCGGCGATGGCCTGCGTGATGCCCTCGACCCGAAAGACCGCTAAGGAGCGCCGTCATGAGCACAATTGAAATGACTAAAGCGCCGCAGGCCGCGCAGCAAAGCGGTCTGCTGCTGGATGTGAAGGATCTTCGGGTGACGTTTAAAACGCCAGACGGCGATGTCACAGCGGTTAACGATTTGAATTTTAACCTGAGGGCCGGCGAAACCTTAGGCATCGTCGGTGAGTCAGGTTCCGGTAAATCGCAAACGGCGTTCGCGCTAATGGGACTTTTGGCCGCGAATGGCCATATTAGCGGTTCCGCCACTTTTAACGGTCGCGAAATCCTTAATTTGCCCGAGCGCGATCTGAATAAGCTGCGCGCCGAACAGATTTCGATGATTTTCCAGGACCCGATGACCTCGTTGAACCCTTATATGCGGGTCGGCGAGCAGTTGATGGAAGTGCTGATGCTGCATAAAGGGCTGAGCAAAGCCGCGGCTTTTGAAGAGTCGGTAAGGATGCTTGATGCGGTGAAGATGCCGGAAGCGCGTAAGCGCATGAAGATGTTCCCGCACGAGTTCTCCGGCGGGATGCGCCAGCGCGTGATGATCGCCATGGCGCTGTTATGTCGGCCAAAACTGCTGATCGCGGATGAACCGACCACCGCGTTGGACGTCACGGTGCAGGCGCAGATCATGACCTTGCTCAACGAGCTGAAGCGCGAATTTAACACCGCGATTATTATGATTACCCACGACCTCGGCGTGGTCGCGGGGATCTGCGATAAGGTACTGGTGATGTACGCCGGGCGCACCATGGAATACGGTCAGGCGCGCGACGTCTTCTATCAACCGTCGCACCCGTACTCGATCGGTTTACTCAATGCGGTACCGCGTCTCGATGGCGAAGGCGATTCCTTGCTAACGATTCCAGGCAACCCGCCGAACCTGCTGCGTCTGCCGAAAGGCTGTCCGTTCCAGCCGCGCTGCCCGCATGCCATGGAAATCTGTAATAGCGCTCCACCTCTGGAGTCGTTTGCGCCAGGCCGCCTGCGTGCCTGCTTTAAACCGGTGGGGGACCTGCTATGAACGCCGTGATCGAACAAAGAAAAGTGCTGCTCGAAATTGCCGATCTGAAAGTGCATTTTGATATTAAAGATGGCAAGCAATGGTTCTGGCAGCCATCAAAAACGCTCAAAGCGGTCGATGGCGTCACTCTGCGCCTGTATGAAGGCGAAACGCTGGGGGTGGTTGGCGAATCCGGCTGCGGTAAATCGACCTTCGCCCGCGCCATTATCGGCCTGGTGAAAGCCACCGACGGTAAAGTCGCCTGGCTGGGTAAAGACCTGCTGGGCATGAAACCTGAAGAGTGGCGCGATGTGCGTAGTGATATCCAGATGATCTTCCAGGATCCGCTGGCCTCACTGAATCCGCGTATGACCATTGGCGAAATCATCGCTGAACCGCTGCGGACCTATCACCCGAAGATGCCTCGTCAGGAAGTGCGCGATCGCGTGAAGGCGATGATGATGAAGGTCGGACTGCTGCCGAACCTGATTAACCGCTATCCGCACGAATTCTCCGGCGGCCAGTGTCAGCGCATTGGTATCGCGCGTGCGCTGATCCTTGAGCCTAAGTTGATTATTTGCGATGAGCCGGTTTCGGCGCTGGACGTTTCCATTCAGGCGCAGGTGGTGAACTTACTACAGCAACTGCAACGGGAGATGGGGCTATCATTGATTTTTATCGCCCATGATCTGGCGGTAGTAAAACATATTTCCGACCGTGTGCTGGTGATGTATTTAGGCCACGCGGTGGAGTTGGGGACCTATGATGAGGTGTACCATAATCCGCTGCACCCTTATACCAAAGCGCTGATGTCGGCGGTGCCGGTGCCGGATCCCGATCTGGAGAAAAACAAAACCATCCAACTACTGGAAGGGGAGTTGCCTTCGCCGATTAATCCGCCATCGGGTTGTGTATTCCGCACCCGATGCCCATTGGCCGGGCCCGAATGCGCCAAAACGCGGCCGGTGCTGGAGGGCAGTTTCCGCCATGCGGTTTCCTGCCTGAAGGTAGACCCGTTATAATCACTCGGGCTGACTGATGTCAGCCCTTTTTTATTGTGAGGTTAACGTGGCAGTTTCGCTTTCCGCCGCCCGTTTGCGGCTTTACCATCTACTCTTCGATCAAACTCGTCGCTCCGGCCGCCGTTTTGAAGGGCTTTGCGGTTTATTTGCCCTGTTGAGCGTGGTTATTATTTTTGTTGAGTCCGGACTCGGTTCGCAGTATCACCTGTCGCTAGATGAATGGCATGTTTTTGTCTGGCTGGAATTAGGAATTACCGCGGTCTTCACCGTGGAATATATTTTACGCGTAATAAGCTGGCCGAATCCGCTGCGCTATATCTTCAGCTTCTGGGGATTTATCGATCTGGCGACCGTTCTGCCGCTGTATGTAATGTGGTTATGGCCGGAAATGAGCCTTGAGTATGTCTTTGCCTGGCGGGCCATGCGGGTTATCCGCGCGCTGCGTATTCTTAAACTGCTGCGCTTTATGCCGTCGCTGAATATTTTTTGGCGGGCTATCGTCAGCGCCCGTCACCAGCTCATTCTGTTCTACTCGTTTATTGCTATTGTGATGGTGATTTTTGGCTCGCTGATGTATTTAATTGAAGGGCCGCAATACGGGTTTACCACCTTAAATGCCTCGGTCTACTGGGCAATCGTCACCATTACTACCGTGGGATACGGCGACATTACACCGCATACGCCATTAGGGCGGATACTCGCCTCGGTGCTTATTCTCATCGGTTATTCTATCATCGCCATCCCGACCGGGCTGATTACGACGCATATGACGACGGCGCTGCAAAACCGACGTGCCCGCCGCGTTTGCCCAAACTGCAGTAACGCCGAGCATGATAAAAATGCCCGTTTCTGCCACGCCTGCGGAACAGAATTACCGCAATAACGTATAAAATAAAAAGCCTGCCGATGTTACCGTCGGCAGGCTTTTCTACAGGCGCATTAGCTTAATGCTTATTCGCGCCACAGAATGTGGCACAGCTTGTGATCTTTTTCCCGGCATAGCAGAACGCGAGCGAAAATATCGTTGATCTCGCCGCCATCGGTATCGGCCAGGCCAATAACGACTTCGGCGAAGAAATCTGGGTTGAGGTCGTAATCGACATGCTCTTGCCAGTCTTCCGCCGGGTCAAACAGTTCGGCGCCGCCGCGCTCTTCAAACTGCAGATTGAAAAGAATGATATCCGCCGGGTCGAGGTTATCGGCCGCCAGCTCAAGAAAGATATCGTAGGCCTGTTCGAGCGTTTCGTCTTCGGTCAGGCGATTGTTTAAATCCATATCCATGATTGCTACCCGTTAAGCATCTGATGGGCACGTTTTACAGCAACGGGCTGAAGAAGTAAAACAGTCGCTCTGCGATCCGCTGCCATAGCGGTCGTTTGGCCCACAGTTTTGCATCCAGCAGGCGCGAGCGGGAGATGTAATCGTCCTGCACCGCCGCCAGGTCGCCGCCAAAGCCCACGTCGTCGATCGCCAGCGTGATCTCGAAATTGAGCCACAGGCTGCGCATATCAAGATTAACGGTACCGACCAGGCTCAGTTCGCCATCTACCAGCACGCTTTTGGTATGTAGCAGGCCGCCTTCGAATTGATAAATTTTCACCCCAGCAGCAAGCAGTTCAGTGAAGAAGGCGCGGCTGGCCCAGCCTACCAGCAGGGAGTCGTTTTTGCGCGGCATAATAATACTGACCTCGACGCCGCGCTGGGCGGCGGTACAGATGGCGTGCAGCAGGTCATCGCTGGGGACGAAGTAGGGGGTGGTCATGATCAGATGTTCTTTCGCCGCATAAGCCGCAGTTAACAACGCCTGGTGAATCAAATCTTCCGGGAAGCCGGGGCCGGAAGCAATAGTATGAATGGTATGCCCGTTAGCCTCTTCAAACGGCATGATATTGACGTCCGGCGGCGGGGGTAAAATTCGCTTGCCGGTTTCAATTTCCCAGTCGCAGGAGTAGACAATCCCCATTGCCGTAGCCACCGGGCCTTCCATTCGCGCCATCAGATCGACCCACTGACCGACGCCGGAATCTTGTTTGAAGTAGCGCGGATCGACCATATTCATACTGCCGGTGTAGGCAATATAGTTGTCGATCATCACCATTTTACGATGCTGACGTAGATCCATGCGGCGTAAGAACACGCGCATCAGATTAACTTTAAGCGCTTCAACCACCTCGATACCGGCGTTACGCATCATTGCCGCCCACGGGCTGCGGAAGAAGGCGACGCTGCCGGCTGAATCGAGCATTAGCCGACAATGCACGCCGCGACGCGCGGCGGCCATCAGCGACTCGGCGACCTGATCGGCCATTCCGCCGGGCTGCCAGATATAGAACACCATCTCGATATTGTGTCGTGAGAGCTGAATATCGCGAATCAGCGCCTGCATCACGTCATCGGATTCGGTTAGTAACTGCAGTTGGTTACCCTTAACGCCGGCGATCCCCTGGCGACGTTCACAGAGTTTGAACAGCGATTCGGCAACCGGGCTATTTTCTTCAGCAAAGATATGTTTGCAGCTTTTCAGGTCCGTTAGCCATTTGGCGGTGGAGGGCCACATGGCGCGCGCGCGCTCGGCTCGACGCTTACCAAGATGCAGTTCGCCGAAGGAGAGGTAAGCGATAATTCCCACCAGCGGCAGGATATAAATAATCAGTAACCATGCCATGGCGGAAGGTACCGCGCGGCGTTTCATTAGAATGCGTAATGTCACGCCGGCAATCAACAGCCAGTACCCCAGAATGACCAGCCAGTTTACGACCGTGTAAAAGGTTGTCATAGATGAAAAATCCTTTTGAATAGCCCGATGCCATGAGTTTACGCATCATCATCCATCTGGCAAATAAAAACGCAGCGAAAGCGATGGTCAGACAGATTCATCGGTTTATAATGAGGGCTGTTTTTCACTCGTAGAGTAGTAGCAATGAAGCGTAGTAGAACGGAAGTAGGGCGCTGGCGAATGCTTAGACAGGTAAGTCGCCGTAAATCGCGCTGGCTGGAAGCCCAATCTCGCCGCAACATGCGGATTCTTTCAATCAGGAAGTGCCTGGTCAAACGGCAACGTCATGCTTTGCTGTTCACCTTCTCTGAATTCTGAGAGTAAAAATTAAAGGCACCGTGAATCGCCGCGGGTTTAACAGACACCTCAGAGTCATTGAAGATGACTTAAAGAGAGGTGCCCATGAGCGGTAAGCGTTATTCTGAAGAGTTTAAAATTGAAGCAGTCAAACAGGTTGTTGATCGTGGTCATTCTGTTTCCAGTGTTGCAACACGTCTCGATATCACCACTCACAGTCTTTAGGCCTGGATAAAGAAGTACGGTCCGGATTCTTCCACTCATAATGAACAGTCAGATGCTCAGGCCGGGATCCGCCGTCTCCAGACAGACCAGATGCTGACCGGGCAGATCAAACAGTTCTGGCTTGAGTCTGGCTGCGTCTATGGCTATCGCAAGTGCGTGATACCGGACAGGCACAAGACAGCGGCCCCGGTGGCTAACATTCGTGAATTTTCCAGCGTCATTCACGCGGAATACGGAACACTGCTGCAGGACCTGCGCAGAGAATAGCGATGCCGTTCGTCATTTTGCATTTATGAATGGCACGATTATGCTGGATACTTACACACTGGCTTCTCCCGCTCTTTACAGGTTCCTCTGACTCCACGTCAAACCATGCCTCTTACAGAAAATCCTCTCTCTGTGGCGTAAAAGTATCCAGCAATATACCTGCCTCCAGACACTCGCAACCGTGTATGATATTCGGTTGTTTGTAGAGTGTGTCACCGGCTTTCACCTCACGAGTCTCATCGCCAATGGTGAACACAAAGCGCCCGGAAAGCACATAGGTCAGTTGTTCGTGAATATGCTGGTGGAGTGACCCGACAGCACCCTTTTCAAAATGTACTTCGACCGCCATCAGCGAACCACTGTGCGCCAGAATCCGCCTGCGTACTCCGTTACCGAGATCTTCCTCCGAAGTCTCGGCCCTAAAAATAAACATAGTTACTCCTTACCAAGTGAACTGACCAGAGTATCCGGTATTTGTGCAAGATAAAGGGCCGGCAGGCCTTCGAAATCAGATGTAAATAACACGTCCCGGTCGTCGGGTGAAAAAGAGGGATGCGGATGGGTAACCTGCCGGTCGCCGTCCAGCACCTGCCAGGAACTCTGATGTGTTGCCAGTGGCGCATAGCGGCGGGTTCGGGTGTCAAAGAGATAGAGAAAGGGATCGTTTTCGATGACATGCCCTGAGGTATCCTGTACATCCACCGGGGTACCCGAGCCATCACCCACCAGCAGCGTGCCATCGGCATTGCTCATCAGATGTGAGCAGGCCGGCATTGTCATCAGGCTGCTGTCTTCTCCGGTTTGTGGTGAGAAGCGGCGAATGTAACGCTCGGAATGACCTTTAAAGTATGAAACGTAGAGGAGTGCGGAACCATCCGGTACCCAGAACTCATGGGTACAGCTTTCTTCCGGCGCATGCGTTTTCACTTTGCGTACGTTACTCCCGTCTTCGTTGACCAGCCACATGCGTGCATCCACAAGATCGTGAGGTCCCTCATGACAGAATGCCACCGTACTGTCGTCGTAAGGTCGATAGAGGGGATGTCCAAGCCATTCGTTCGCTTCATGGATCACCCGCGTGGAACCGTTATGCAGATCCACCTGCAACAGGCGACAATGCGGACGACGCAGATAAAACGTCCGGAATTTTTGCCAGTCGGTGAGCGGTGTCCAGTCATCACGGGCAATTTCGATACCGACCAGACGCGTACATTCGCTGTTTGCTACCCAGGTGCCATAGCCAACCCATTCCTCCGGTACCGTATAGATCGTATGTTCGCTGTAATCATCCAGACTGACACGACGTAATTCCCGTTCGTTTTTCACGTAATAAAGGCTGCGATCGTCGGGCGACAAAAAGCCACCGAAAGTATTGTCACCACGACCGTGTGTAAGTTGAACGGCGGTCTGTTTTTGCCGGTCCAGCAGGTAATAGTTGCGATGACCGTCAAATTCAGCAGCAAACAGGAGTTTGCTGCCGTCACGTGTAAAGCTTTTTTGATAGAAATAGTTGCGATGACATATCACATCTGGTGGTGTCAGACGCGTTATCCGAGCCCCGGTATGCGGGTCACTGAAATGGTGAAAATGTAACTGAATCGTTGAACCCTTAGCCATTACTAGCCCCTGCATTACAGAAGGAAATTTTATTATGAAATTGCGTTTCATAATAATAAAAACAAAGTATCTTTTCTGTCGAGGGGAAATGTCCAGTACCGATGATGGAAATGTAACCCCGGTCACAATTTCTTCAGAAGCGCCCTTAGCAATGTTTTTAATGTGAACATACTCACCTTTCTTTACGGCTACCCATACTATAAAACACAGATTCATAAAATATAAAACGCTATTTCGTTTCTTGTTTGATAACAAAGGGCAGGGTTATGAAGACAGAAAGGCCAGTTCTTTTCAGGCATCAACTCGCATATGGAGGGGGTAACTTGCTGGGTAGCGGGGCACTGGCCATTGCCGGTATCTGGTTACTTTACTTTTACACCACCTTTTGTGGTCTGACACTGCTGCAGGCTTCGGCTATTTTTTCGGTTGCCAGTATTATTGATGCCATCAGCAATCCGCTCATGGGATATATTTCAGATAATTTCGGCAAAACGCGTCTCGGTAAACGCTTTGGCCGCCGCCGGTTCTTCATTCTGCTGGGCATCCCCCTGATGATGGTCTACCCCCTGCTGTGGATCGATGGATTTGGTTTCTGGTATTACCTTTGTACCTATGTGTTGTTTGAGTTGATCTACACCTCTGTCATGGTGCCCTATGAAACACTCGCCACTGAAATGACCGCAGATTTCGCGAAACGATCTAAACTCACTGGTTTTAAAGCTATTTTTGGTAAAGTAGCCAACTTTCTCGCCGCTTTCATTCCGGGCCAGTTCATTCTTGTTTACGGTAAAGAATCGGCCACCCCATTTTTTTACACCGCCCTGACATATGGGGTGATTTTATGTGTGGCGATGGGGACACTCTGGTATTACTCGTGGGAGCGCCCGGCCGCAGATGCTTCGCCGGAAAGTGAAGAAAACACCACGCTCAGCCATGCAATGCTGGCATTGCTGAGGGAGATGAGATCGACTTTTTCACTGCGTGTTTTTCGCAAACATCTGGGTATGTATTTGTGCGGCTTCGGGGCAGAGTGGCTGTTTGCTTCTGTCTTTACCTACTTTATCATTTTTGTCCTGCAGTATGATCCGACCATGGTATCCGGACTGAGCAGCCTGAACTCCGTACTTCAGCTCTTTTCCACAGCTATTTTTATTGCTATCTGCGTAAAACATGGGTTCAGCAAGCCCTATATACTTGCGCTGGGTATCGTTATTTTTTCCGTACTGTGTTATGCCGCGCTCTATTTTTTCCACCTACCTCAACAGTATGCCACTGCGGCGATGCTGGCGATTACCGTTGTTTTCGGGATCGGTACGGGCGGGGTGTATTACATTCCCTGGACTGTGTATACCTTTCTCGCTGATGTTGACGAAGTCTTTACCGGACGCCGCCGCGAGGGGATCTATGCCGGCACGATGACCTTCTCCGGTAAACTTGTGCGCTCTGTGATTGTGTTTACTATGGGAGCGATCCTGAGTTTCTATGGATTCCAGTCTAAATCGCAAACCCAGCCGGAAAGTGCGGTAATGGCTATTGCGCTGGTCTTTTGCGTCGGTGTGATTGCACTGGCTCTCGCGGGGATTTATTTCAGCGCGCAGATGAAGCTGAACCGGAAGGCACATCTGGTGGTGCTTGCTGAGGTGGCACGTATCCGGGCTGGTGGCCAGATTTCACATGTCACAGCGGATGTTCGTGCCGTCATGGAAGCCCTGATCGGTTTTCCGTATGAACAATGCTGGGGTAACACTACCGTCTGTTGCGATGGCAGAAACAAGCATCCTGACAGGACACCACTTGCCGGCACGACCCGACAACCCTGAGGTATACCGGTTTCTGTCAGGGCTCGGGAGGGAGGCGGAGTCAGAAGCCGGTGATGTTTCTTCTACCGCCCGGAAGGAGCACCTTTTCCTGACGCCGTTGCATCTCATAGTTTGCGAAACCAGTTCAGTCTGGCCGGATGAACCAGCCCGTGCAATGCGCGGGAATAATCCAGAACCAGCCCGGGAGTCCAGGCCATGGTAGTGGCACGGCGGCGGAGTTGTGCTGCGATCCAGAGCTCCGGCTGCAAGAAGAGCCGTAAAAAAACCGACCAGCCGCTCCGGTTGCACAGCACACCATCTAACGCGGCTTCAAGTGCGTATGCCACACTGCTGGAGCAATTTCGCCAGGTAAGGTTATATATTTCCTGGCGGCGATAGTATGTAGCGAATGCCCGGAGTGATACCGCGTTGAAAGTATGAAAACAAACCTGTCTGTCGGCTTCACACCAGGCGGCGGACTCTGATGCGTAACTGTCCTGAAATTTTCCGGGTACATTATTCTCCCGTACGGCCCGGAGTGTGCGAAAAAACTCCGAAGGGGACCGATCTATATCCACTGCCGGGTAAAGACTGATATAGATATCCTGCATCTCCAGCGCGGCATGTCCGGTAGAAATGACCCCGGCAGAATCCACTGCTGCAATATAGCGATTCATCACTGGCCGGGGGAGAGTGTCCTGGGTAGCAGAACCTTCCGGTGTCCAGACCAGAACCCGGAGCTCTGTCGCTTCCAACGCCACTTCTTCCTGACAGGGATGCTGTGGTTCTGTATTTGTCGGCGCGTATCCTGTGCTGTCCGGAGACTGGACATCAAAAATAGTCACCCCCGGGGCCAGACTTCGGAGCCGAAAAGCAAGCAGAATGCAGTCAACGGCACTGAGCAGCATCAGCGCCCCGATGAACTGAGGAACCGTTCCATCATGATGAGTGGGATAGGGCTGGAAAAGGAATACCGCATACAGGATCTGACACATCCCGCCAGCCAGCGCGCGTCTCCAGTACGGATAACGAACCACCCAGGCGGCAGCAACCTGAAAAGCGCCGGACAACAAACAGATAAATCCCAGTATGATAGCCAGGAGGAGATTACTGCCTGAATATCCTGACAGAATAAGCAGGGCCACGGCTCCAATAATCCCACCTTTAAACAGATAAATTCCTCGCTTAGCCCCGGTGGCACCGGATGACGCAACAAGCGTTAACAGACTCTCGCACAAAAGAAACCAGCCAAAAAGTCCGAGCGGAAAATAGCGTGCTCCCAGCATACCGTCCGCCAGTACCAGAAAACCGAAAAGACCCCACATCAGACCTGCAGCAGTAAGAAGGTACCGGTTGCCACCGATAAAACGTCGGCCGCATAAAAGCAGTGCAATCTGCAGCATATTCAGTGGTCCTCCGGACGGATAACGGAAACCGGACCACTGGCGGGTAACCAGTATCCGACGAGGAATCCACCTGTTGTACCGGGCAAAAAGAATAGTCCCCGCTCGCAGATCATTACGTGCTCATCTCCCGGCAATGTAAGCCGAAATATCAACGATCCGCCTACGGGCAGGCCGCGGATCGCCTGTTCCCAGCGTGATGTTAACTGTTGCCTGACAGCAGTATCCACGCTCTGGAGCAGGATTTTTCTGTCAGGCAGGTGTGCCACCGTATCTGCCAGCACCGGTGTTCCCTGCAGATCCCAGTCGATCCGGCCACTTCGGATATCCATGCGAAAGGCGGTTTCTTCGTGATGCATCTGCTTACGCCCCGGACCGTTTAGCTTATCCGGCAACCGCAGTAACAGCCGGACAAAGATAGTCAGGATGGCCGTACCGGACAGGTATCCCTGAGCGAGAAGCAGCGGTTCGCCCGGATCCAGGCCTTTAATAAAAAAGGGGCCTGTCTGGTGCCATGAAAAGGAAACCACAACGATGCTCAGTGCCAGAAAAGCCAGCGCGCCGGCCTGGGCACCGGCGATGACCGGGACGACAGCAGTCAACAGGACCGGCAAGCAGGCCAGTCCGTAAATGAGCCCCGCCCGGGACTCTTCCCCGGAAGGGGAAGAGAAAATGAGTATGGCAATCACCGCGACCAACAGCACGCTGGCGAGGGTCTTTACGACGTCCCCTGTTGCCTTCCGGGCTGGCTCCCATGTCAGACCTGTCAGTATGGTAGTGGCGACGATGTTGCCGCTGACATTTGCCGCCCACCACAAAGCAGTGGTATCCGCAAAAGACACGGGATGACGCGAAGACAGCCATCCTGCTGCTGCCATACCAGCCAGCGCGCTGATGATCAGGGTACTGATTAGCCAGACACACACCTTACGAAAATCATCCTGTCTACGACTGTAGTGCTGTACGGCCAGCGCCACTGTAACGTCACCACTGACTGAAATCAGGGAAAGTATCAGGGATGTTTCCGAAGAATGGCGCATCAGCAGATCCATCCCTGCGCGGGCAGCAAAGAGCACGATATACATTGCGGGCCAGAATCGTCGCGGCAGAGAAAGGAAAGCGCTGACAGCAGCCCCGGCAGGAAACCAGACCATCGCTACACGATTTTGCGGATCGTCCAGTTTCAGAGAGATAAAAGCCAGAATAAGATAAATGACGGGCCAGATAATGAGGGCAGGAAGATAGTTTTTTTCTGCAATCTGTATACGTTTCGGCATATCCAGTACCTGCAGATAATATCAGTGCGTGACGGTGGAGGAAAACAGCTGAATGACCACCACCCCCGACAGTATCAAGCCCATCCCTGCAATGGCGGGAAGATCAAGCTTCTGGCCGAAGAGAAACCAGGAAAAAATGGAGACAAGAAAGATGCCCAGGCCGGCCCATATCGCGTAAGCGATCCCCAGATTCATGACCTTAACGACCTGAGAGAGTCCGTAAAATGACACGGCATAACCGGCGACGACCCCAAGGGAAGGAAGCAGGCGTGTGAATCCTTCTGATGCTCTGACCATGGTTGTTGCAAAGGTTTCGGCCGCGATGGCCACAATCAGGATGATCCACGTGTTCAGCATGACCTCATTGCCTTAAAGAAAGGGTTCTGGTTTAAAAAATAGGAAACAAACCCGGAATTGGCCACCTGTTGATCAATACCGGTACGAAAGGTTGCATGAACACTGCGGCTGTGACCCTGACCCGAAATCCTGCACCATTCAGAAACAGAATGCCGGCATGATCTACACTCCCTGAACGGAGGTGGTGCCGATGAAAAAGTCACGATTCACCGAAGAACAGATGGTTTTTGCCCTGAAGCAGGCTGAACTGGAGACGTCCGTGCCGGAGGTCTGCGGTAAGCAGGGCATTTCCGATGCCACGTTCTATCGCGTTCGCTCAGAAGCAAAACTTTGGTACCGGGCGCGACGTTGTATCGACCAATCGGCTCCGGGTCATATGCGATGTCACGATCGGCTTCATCGGCAAGACAGGAAAGATAATCTTCACGGGTCATTGACTGGGAGAAGCGTCCGCACATATCAACCTCCAGTGGTCAGACTGAAAGTGAAGACGTATCGAGGATCCAAGGAAGGGCGACCATTCTGCACTTAGTGTACCTAAATGCGTCCTTTACAGAATGATCGCTATATTATGATTGGTATATCTTACTGATATTAACTAGCTAATTTGCTTAACTAAAATACTTTCTTGTAAGGTTTCACCGAGACGTGCTGATAGACGCCCGCGGCGATATAGGGGTCATCGTTGGCCCAGGACTGCGCCGCTTCCAGCGATTCAAATTCTGCGATAACCGTTGAGCCGCTAAATCCTGCCGCGCCAGGTTCATTGCTATCCACCGCGGGCATCGGGCCTGCGGTCAGTAAACGGCCTTCATCATGTAATAGTTGTAGGCGCGCCAGATGGGCAGGGCGCACCGCCTGGCGTTTTTCCAGAGAATCGGCGATATCTTCTGCGTAGATGACGTAAAGCACGGCAAGGCTCCTTAATCAAAAAATAGGCAAATCACGTGACGTGAAAGCGTTATGGGCAGCAATGTAAGATGCGCACGCCTTTAGCATGCCACGGCACGCCGGTTTTTTTCCACAAAACGAGGCAAAATTTGATGCAAGATAACACGTCTTATTGAATATGATTGCTATTTGCATTTAAAATCACGGCATCATTTTTCAACAGAAACGACTATGAGCGCAATGACCCTTGATTTACCTCGCCGCTTTCCGTGGCCAACGCTGCTGTCCGTGGCTATCCACGGTGCCGTTGTGGCGGGGTTGCTTTATACCTCGGTACATCAGGTTATTGAAAAGCCTTCGCCTTCACAGCCAATCGAAATCACGATGGTGGCGCCGGCGGATTTAGAGCCTCCGCAGGCGGCGCAGCCGGTCGTTGAACCCGTTGTTGAACCGGAGCCGGAACCGGAGCCTGAAGTGGTGCCTGAGCCGCCAAAAGAGGCGCCAGTGGTTATCCACAAACCGGAGCCGAAGCCCAAACCCAAACCCAAGCCGAAGCCAAAGCCGGAGAAAAAAGTCGAGCCGAAACGCGAGGTGAAGCCCGCTGAGCCGCGCCCGGTCTCGCCGTTTGAGAATAACAATACGGCGCCTGCGCGTACTGCCCCGAGTACCACGGCGGCAACGGCAAAACCGATGACCACCGCGCCGAGCGGTCCTAAAGCGTTGAAACGCGGCGACCCGTCTTACCCGCAACGTGCGCAGGCGCTGCGTATTGAAGGTGACGTGCGCGTGAAATTTGATGTCACCGCCGATGGTCGGGTGGAGAATATCCAGATACTCTCTGCGAAGCCGGCCAATATGTTTGAGCGTGATGTCAAAACCGCGATGCGCAAATGGCGCTACGAGGCAGGCAGGCCGGGAACGGGTTTGACGATGAACATCAAATTCCGCTTAAACGGCGTAAAAATGGATTAAGCTCGCTGATGAAAAAGGCCCTTTTGAGGGCCTTTTTTTACGCCTATTGCAGGGCTTCATCGAGCGCTTTTTGCGCGGTGACCAGGTGCTGGCCGCCGAACAGAATTGCCCGATTAAGTAAAGTGTATAGCTGGTAAATCGGTTGCCGTTCAAGGAAACCAGCGGGCAGCGGCGAGACCGACTGATAGCCATCGTAAATCTGCGGCGGTTGTTCCGGATGCAGAGGCAGCATTGCCAGATCGCATTCGCGATCGCCCCAATAACATGCCGGATCGAAAATATACGGCCCATTGGGCCCTAGCGCGCAGTTCCCGGACCACAAGTCGCCATGTAATAAAGAAGGCTGCGGCTGATGGCTGCTGAGCCGCTGCTGTACACTTTCGACAATGTTGTCGATATCGCCGAAGTGCAGTCCTTTTTCCGCCGCTAGCTCCAGCTGCCAGCCAATGCGTTGTTCAGCGAAAAACGTTGACCAGCGGCGCTGCCAGGCATTCGGCTGCGGGGTCGTCGACAGATCGTTGTCAAAATCAAGGCCAAACTGCGGCTGGTCGCTCCACTGATGTAAATGGGCGATTTGCTGACCAAGCAGAAACGCGTTATGCGCGTCCAGCGGTCGCGGCGGCAAATATTCCATCACCAGAAAACTGTAATCCCGGTCGCTGCCGACGGCAAAAACCTGTGGAACGCTGACGGTTTTACAGCGCGAGAGCAGCTCCAGCTGGTCCGCCTCCGCGGTAAAAATGGGGAGCAGTTCGCGTTCATCGCATTTGACGAAATAATCTTTTCCGCCAAAACGTAAATGCCAGGCGGCATGGATCTCTCCGCCGGGTAGCTCGTTGCGCAGTTCGATTTCAGCGCCGTCAGTGTGCTGCTCGCTTAACAAATTGCTAATAGCTTGCCACATGCTGTCTCTCCCCATGTTTTCCACCATATCATAAGGTTAGCGTATAACCTGGCCGTAAAGTTCGAGCTAACGCACAACTGACGTCTTCCACGATGGCGATCGCACTTATTGAGCTTTTAACCATTCGCTAAATGTGGTGATGGCGATCTCTGCCGGCCTGCCTAAAGCGGCTTCCGCGAGACCTGCGCTTAATGCCCGAACGTCTTCGGGGCTTTGTGCGCTCAGCAGGCCAAATGTGTTAGTACCTAAATCATGGGTTTTGCCATCATCGTCGTTGAGCGTCAGGACGAAACCTGCGCGAATGAAATGATTGCTGAGCTCATTAATCTCAGTCAGCGCTTGTTCCTGGAACTTAACGGTGATCACGTGCGCGGTAATATCGTTGCTCATTTTTCACTCTGTTGTTATGCATGGAATTTCTAGCATAGACCATGGTAGCGAATTGACCCCCTTCACCCGGGTGAAGGGGGGCGATACTAGCGGCCACACAGGTAATCGTAGATTTTCTGCGTGTTGGTTAATGAACACAGGCGGGTGCCGTGGTTAATCGTGGCGGCGCTACCAGCGGCAACGCCAAAGCGGACCATATCCTCAAGCGAGGCATGTTCCGCCAGACGTAGCGTCATTGCGCCGACCATACTGTCACCCGCGCCAACGGTGCTCTGGCTTTTCATCGGTGGCGGCACCACCTGTACGCTGCCGGTGGCATCAACTCCCAGCGCCCCCTGCGGACCCAGCGAAACCACAACCCGGCGTACTTTTCCGGAGCGGATCAGTTCCAGCGCGGCATTACGCACGTCGTCAGGCTGGCTGAGGTCGCGCTGTACCAGCGCGCTAAGCTCTTTCTGGTTCGGTTTGACCAGCTCGATGTTGCCGACATCCAGCGCGGCGGCCAGCGCATCGCCGGAGCTGTCGATTATGCAACGTAGCCCGTGCTGCTGCGCGTTTTTTACCAGTTGAGTCAGATGCTCGACGCTGATTCCGGGAGGCAGGCTGCCGCTGATAACCAGCAGCGAACCGGCCTCAATCGCCAGCACTTTCTCTTCCAGGCGGCGGAACTCATCCTCGGTTAGCGCCGCGCCGGGCATGACAAAGCGATATTGTTCACCGCTGGCATCGACATGCACATGTAAGTTCTGCCGCGTCCAGTCGCGAGTTTCTATTGTTTCGACCGGGACCTGCTCGTCTGCCATCAGGGCGGTAAGATGCTCGCCGGTGGCGCCCCCAACCGGGAAAATCGCCGTCGCTTTACCACCCAGAAAGGTAATGGCCCGGGCGACGTTGATCCCGCCGCCTCCAGGTTCGAATACCGGTGCGCTACAGCGTAATTTGCCTTCGGGGTAAATTTGCGGCGTCAGCGTTGCGCTGTCGAGTGATGGGGCCAGCGTGAGCGTATAAATTTTGGTCATCCTGTTCCTCCTTAATACGAATAAAGCTGCTTTTTTAAGCATGGCACCGAAATGGAGTGAGGGGAAGCGGGGCGGACGATGGATTTACAAAGATGTCTGGGTTTTTATCTTTATGAAATAAAGATTGTTTTGGGAACCGTCTTATTCAAAAAACGAAATAGCAACTGATTGCTAAGTTATTCGTGCTTTTTTATAATCAAGCGCCTTTCTTAGGACTCGCATTCAGCGCGCCTCGCGAAAGTTTCCGGGACCTGCCTGGTCTCCTTAAATGTTGTACGGACTCTAAATTAAATGAAGGGATCGCTGGTCCATTCATCATTTGTACTGTCCTGAAGATATGTATTTTAGAGAGTTATAATGAAGCTTTTGAAGACAGTACCCGCAGCGGCATTGCTGGCGGGGGGGCTTTTTGCGTCTGTAAACGCACTGGCCGATGATTCCGTTTTTACCGTCATGGATGACCCTTCCACTGCCAAAAAACCTTTCGAAGGTGCTGTGAATGCGGGTTATCTCGCTCAGTCCGGCAACACGAAAAGCTCCTCAATGACCGCTGACTCCACGCTGACCTGGTACGGCGATACCACGGCCTGGTCACTGTGGGGCAATGCGAGCAACACGTCCTCTAACGATCAACGCTCTTCGGAGAAATATGCCGTGGGCGGCCGTAGTCGTTATAACCTGACCGATATGAACTATGTATTTGGCCAGGCCAGCTGGCTGACCGATCGCTACAACGGCTATCAACAGCGCGACGTGCTGACTGCCGGTTATGGTCGCCAGATCCTCAACGGCCCGGTTCACAGCCTGCGTTTTGAATTTGGTCCGGGCGTGCGTTACGACGAGTATACCGATGGCGATAACGAAACTCAGCCGCTGGGGTACGCCTCCGGCACCTGGGCATGGCAGATGACCGATAACGCCAAATTTACTCAAGGTGTTTCGGTATTCGGCGCTGAAGACACGACGCTGAACTCGGAAAGCGCATTAAATGTGGCAATCAACGCCCACTTTGCGCTGCGTGTCGCCTATAACCTGACGTGGAACTCGCAGCCGCCGGCTTCGGCGCCGGAGCATACCGACCGCCGCACCACCTTATCGCTCGGTTATAAAATGTAATTTTTCAGGCCGGGCAACCGGCCTGATTCCTGTTATTTCCTGCCGGGTATGAATACTCACTATAACGGATGATTTTTTCATTTCGCTTTTTAGCGGTGGTGGTATTTATCTCTTCATTTCAGGTAATTGATCGGTTAATTAACCGCGTGGTTTAAGCGGGAATTGCCTCGACAAATTGTCAGCGCCCCTTGCTATTTAAAATAAGAATAACCATTTAGTTATTGCGACTTTAATCGCGCAGTAATGATGTGTACACTAACCCTCGGTGTTATCAACGAGCGGCTGCAGGTGAGGGCGGTTCAATAGATAGACGGGCGTACTCATATTTTCGCAGAGTGAAGCGGGAGCTGAGCCACAACTCGTTGATAATTATGATTATATTGTTTTGTATGTGCTCTTTCGTGTGGGGCACCACTGCAAATAAGGACATAAAATGCCTGTAATTACGCTTCCTGATGGCAGCCAACGCCATTTCGACCACGCAGTTAGCCCGATGGATGTCGCTCTGGATATCGGTCCAGGCCTGGCGAAAGCCACCATCGCCGGACGTGTAAACGGTGAGCTGGTTGACGCCTGCGACCCGATTGAAACTGACTCCACGCTTTCTATTATCACCGCAAAAGATGAAGACGGTCTGGAGATCATTCGTCACTCCTGCGCTCATCTGTTAGGTCATGCGATCAAACAGCTGTGGCCGAACACTAAAATGGCCATTGGCCCGGTTGTCGACAACGGTTTTTACTATGATGTCGATCTGGACCACACCCTGACTCAGGAAGACATCGACGCGCTCGAAAAACGTATGCACGAGCTCGCCGAGAAAAACTACGATGTCATCAAGAAGAAAGTCAGCTGGCACGAAGCGCGTGAAACCTTCGTGAAGCGCGGCGAACCCTATAAAGTTTCTATTCTTGACGAAAACATCGGCCATGATGACAAGCCAGGCTTGTATCATCACGAAGAATATATCGATATGTGCCGCGGTCCGCACGTACCGAATATGCGTTTCTGCCATCACTTCAAACTGATGAAAACCGCTGGCGCGTACTGGCGTGGCGACAGCAACAATAAAATGTTGCAGCGTATCTACGGCACCGCCTGGGCAGATAAAAAAGCGCTGAACGCCTACCTGCAGCGTCTGGAAGAAGCCGCTAAGCGTGACCACCGTAAAATCGGGAAACAGCTTGACCTGTATCATATGCAGGAAGAAGCGCCGGGTATGGTGTTCTGGCACAATGATGGCTGGACTATCTTCCGTGAACTGGAAACTTTCGTTCGTTCGAAACTGAAAGAGTATCAGTATCAGGAAGTTAAAGGCCCGTTCATGATGGACCGTGTGCTGTGGGAAAAAACCGGCCACTGGGACAACTACAAAGATGCGATGTTCACCACCTCTTCCGAGAACCGTGAATACTGCATTAAGCCGATGAACTGCCCGGGTCACGTGCAGATCTTCAACCAGGGGTTGAAATCTTACCGCGATCTGCCGTTGCGTATGGCTGAATTCGGTAGCTGCCACCGTAACGAACCGTCGGGCGCGCTGCATGGCCTGATGCGCGTTCGTGGCTTTACTCAGGATGACGCGCATATCTTCTGTACTGAAGATCAGGTTCGCGATGAAGTGAACGCCTGTATTCGTATGGTTTATGATATGTACAGCACCTTTGGCTTCGAGAAAATCGTCGTCAAGCTGTCTACTCGCCCGGAAAAACGTATCGGTAGCGATGAGACCTGGGATCGCGCGGAAGCGGATCTGGCGGTGGCGCTGGAAGAAAACAACATCCCATTTGAATATCAATTGGGCGAAGGGGCGTTCTACGGCCCGAAAATTGAATTTACCCTGTATGACTGCCTCGATCGTGCATGGCAGTGCGGTACTGTACAGCTGGACTTCTCCCTGCCGCAGCGTTTAAGCGCCTCTTATGTTGGCGAAAACAACGAGCGTCAGGTACCAGTAATGATTCACCGTGCGATTCTCGGCTCGCTGGAGCGCTTCATCGGCATCCTGACCGAAGAGTTCGCTGGCTTCTTCCCAACCTGGCTTGCGCCAGTGCAGGTAGTGGTCATGAATATTACTGATTCTCAGTCTGAATACGTTAACGAATTGACGCGTAAACTACAAAATGCGGGCATTCGCGTAAAAGCGGACTTGAGAAATGAGAAGATTGGCTTTAAAATCCGCGAGCACACTTTACGTCGTGTCCCGTATATGTTGGTCTGTGGCGACAAAGAAGTCGAAGCCGGCAAAGTGGCCGTGCGTACCCGTCGCGGTAAAGACCTCGGCAGCATGGACGTAAATGAAGTGATCGAGAAGCTGCAACAAGAGATTCGCAGCCGCAGTCTTCAACAACTGGAGGAATAAGGTATTAAAGGCGGAAAACGAGTTCAAACGGCACGTCCGAATCGTATTAATGGCGAGATTCGCGCCCAGGAAGTTCGCTTAACTGGTCTGGAAGGTGAGCAGCTGGGTATTGTGAGTCTGAGAGAAGCTATCGAAAAGGCTGAAGAGGCTGGAGTAGATTTAGTTGAAATCAGCCCTAACGCCGAACCGCCAGTTTGTCGTATCATGGACTACGGCAAGTTCCTTTATGAAAAGAGTAAGTCTTCTAAGGAACAGAAGAAGAAGCAGAAAGTTATCCAGGTTAAGGAAATTAAATTCCGCCCTGGTACTGATGAAGGTGACTATCAGGTAAAACTCCGCAGCCTGATTCGCTTTCTCGAAGATGGCGATAAGGCCAAGATCACGCTGCGTTTCCGCGGTCGTGAGATGGCCCACCAGCAGATCGGTATGGAAGTGCTTAATCGCGTGAAAGACGATCTGGTTGAACTGGCAGTAGTCGAATCCTTCCCAACGAAGATCGAAGGCCGCCAGATGATCATGGTGCTCGCTCCGAAGAAGAAACAGTAAGGCCATCAAGTAACATTCCGGTGGGCTTCGGCTCACTGGTTTGTTCGCCTTTGTTTCGTTTATTAACAATGCGAAGTGGAAGTTATTAAAATGCCAAAAATTAAGACCGTACGCGGTGCTGCAAAGCGCTTCAAAAAAACCGGTAAAGGTGGTTTTAAGCACAAGCACGCTAACCTGCGTCACATTCTGACCAAAAAAGCTACCAAGCGTAAACGTCACCTGCGTCCGAAAGCCATGGTTTCCAAAGGCGATCTGGGCCTGGTAATCGCGTGCCTGCCGTACGCATAAGTCGTTAACCCTTTTAACTTTTTAATTAGAATAGATACAGGAGAGCACATATGGCTCGCGTAAAACGTGGTGTAGTTGCCCGTGCACGTCACAAGAAAATTTTGAAACAAGCTAAAGGTTACTACGGTGCGCGT
Source organism: Klebsiella sp. JN_Kp122 (assembly GCF_040062085.1). NCBI lineage: Bacteria > Pseudomonadati > Pseudomonadota > Gammaproteobacteria > Enterobacterales > Enterobacteriaceae > Klebsiella > Klebsiella sp. JN_Kp122. The sequence continues at coordinate 141,205 of NZ_JBEAHW010000045.1, read as the reverse complement.
TCTCGCGTATACCGCGTTGCCTTCCAGGCTGTTATCAAAGCTGGTCAGTACGCTTATCGTGACCGTCGTCAGAAAAAGCGTCAGTTCCGCCAACTGTGGATTGCGCGTATCAACGCAGCAGCACGTCAGAACGGTATTTCTTACAGCAAATTCATCAACGGCCTGAAAAAAGCCTCTGTTGAAATCGACCGTAAGATCCTGGCTGACATCGCCGTATTCGACAAATTAGCGTTCACCGCTCTGGTCGAAAAAGCGAAAGCAGCTCTGGCATAAGCCAGTTGAAAGAGGGAGCTTGTCTCCCTCTTTTCGTTTCAACACTATCAATACATTGACTTTTATCCGTGCAGGCTTTTCAATACAGGTCTGACATTTCTTACCAGACAAGGTAATGCAAGCATGAATGCTGCTATTTTCCGCTTCTTTTTTTACTTTAGCACCTGAACTCAGGAGGCTAGCGCGTGAAAGAAGAAACGGAAAACAGCGCCAGAAAGCCTCCCCTGTGGAGGCTTTTTTCGTATATAGATTCGGGATATTTATTTCACTAAAACCGGTGTCTGCACCGACATAATGAGGAAAACCATGTCACATCTCGCAGAGCTGGTTGCCAGTGCCAAGGCAGCCATTAACGAGGCATCAGATGTTGCCGCGCTGGACAACGTCCGCGTTGAATATCTGGGTAAAAAAGGGCATCTGACCCTGCAAATGACCACCCTGCGTGAGTTGCCGCCGGAAGAGCGCCCGGCAGCGGGTGCGGTCATTAACGAAGCGAAAGAGCAGGTGCAGCAGGCGCTGAACGCGCGTAAGGCTGAGCTGGAAGGCGCCGCGCTCAATGCCCGTCTGGCGGCAGAGACCATCGACGTCTCGCTGCCGGGTCGCCGTATCGAAAACGGTGGTTTACATCCGGTTACCCGCACCATCGACCGTATCGAAAACTTCTTCGGCGAACTCGGCTTTACCGTGGCGACTGGCCCGGAAATCGAAGATGACTATCATAACTTCGATGCGCTGAACATTCCGGGTCACCATCCGGCTCGCGCCGACCATGATACCTTCTGGTTCGATGCGACCCGTCTGCTGCGTACTCAGACTTCTGGCGTGCAGATCCGCACCATGGAAAACCAGCAGCCGCCAATTCGTATTATCGCGCCGGGCCGCGTCTATCGTAACGATTACGATCAGACCCACACCCCGATGTTCCATCAGATGGAAGGTCTGATTGTTGATAAGAACATCAGCTTCACCAATCTGAAAGGTACCCTGCACGATTTCCTGAATAACTTCTTCGAAGAAGATCTGCAGGTACGCTTCCGTCCGTCCTACTTCCCGTTCACCGAGCCGTCTGCAGAAGTTGACGTGATGGGTAAAAACGGTAAATGGCTGGAAGTACTGGGCTGCGGCATGGTGCACCCGAACGTACTGCGTAACGTCGGCATCGATCCGGAAGTTTACTCCGGCTTCGCCTTCGGCATGGGCATGGAGCGTCTGACCATGCTGCGTTATGGCGTGACCGATTTGCGCGCATTCTTCGAAAACGATCTGCGTTTCCTCAAACAGTTTAAATAAGGGCAGGACAGAACAATGAAATTCAGTGAACTGTGGTTACGCGAATGGGTTAACCCGGCGATCGACAGCGAAGCGCTGTCCGATCAGATTACGATGGCGGGCCTGGAAGTTGACGGCGTTGAGCCGGTGGCCGGTAGCTTCAACGGCGTGGTCGTCGGTGAAGTGGTCGAGTGCGGCCAGCATCCGAATGCTGACAAACTGCGCGTTACTAAAGTCAATGTCGGCGGCGAGCGTCTGCTGGACATCGTCTGCGGCGCGCCAAACTGCCGTCAGGGCCTGAAGGTGGCCGTCGCGACCATTGGCGCCGTACTGCCGGGCGATTTTAAAATTAAAGCGGCGAAACTGCGCGGTGAACCGTCAGAAGGGATGTTGTGCTCTTTCTCCGAGCTGGGTATTTCCGACGATCATAGCGGTATCATCGAACTGCCGGCCGATGCGCCGATTGGTACCGACATTCGCGAATACCTCAAGCTTGACGACAACACCATCGAAATCAGCGTTACGCCAAACCGCGCCGACTGCCTGGGTATCATCGGCGTGGCGCGCGATGTCGCTGTGCTGAACAAAGCGCCGCTGAACGCGCCGGAAATCACTCCGGTTGCCGCGACCATTGACGACGTGCTGCCGATTCAGGTTGAGGCGCCGCAGGCGTGCCCGCGTTATCTGGGCCGCGTGGTGAAAGGCATCAACGTCAAAGCGCCGACCCCGCTGTGGATGAAAGAGAAACTGCGCCGCTGCGGTATCCGTTCCATCGATGCGGTGGTTGACGTGACCAACTACGTGCTGCTCGAACTGGGCCAGCCGATGCATGCCTTTGACCGCGACCGCATTGAAGGCGGTATCGTGGTGCGGATGGCGAAAGAGGGCGAAACGCTGGTGCTGCTGGACGGCTCTGAAGCTAAGCTCGATAGCGATACGCTGGTTATTGCTGACCATAAGAAAGCGCTGGCGATGGGTGGTATCTTCGGCGGCGAACATTCCGGCGTTAACGATGAAACCCAGAACGTACTGTTGGAATGCGCGTTCTTCAGCCCACTGTCTATCACCGGTCGCGCGCGCCGTCATGGCCTGCACACCGATGCATCCCATCGCTACGAGCGCGGCGTCGATCCAGCACTGCAGTATAAAGCGCTGGAGCGTGCGACCCGTCTGCTGATCGACCTGTGCGGCGGTGAAGCCGGCCCGATTATCGATGTAACCAACGAAGAGACGCTGCCAAAACGCGCCACCATCACCCTGCGCCGCAGCAAGCTGGATCGCCTGATCGGCCATCATATCGATGACGCGCAGGTTAGCGACATTCTGCAGCGCCTGGGTTGCGAAGTGACCGTTGGTCAGGACCAGTGGCAGGCCGTTGCGCCAAGCTGGCGTTTCGATATGGAGATCGAAGAAGACCTGGTTGAAGAAGTGGCCCGCGTCTACGGCTACAACAACATTCCTGACGAGCCGGTACAGGCGGGTCTGATTATGGGAACCCACCGTGAAGCGGATCTGTCGCTGAAGCGCGTGAAAACGCTGCTGAACGACAAAGGTTATCAGGAAGTGATTACCTACAGCTTCGTTGACCCGAAAGTACAGCAGCTAATCCACGCCGGTGAAGAGGCGCTGATTCTGCCAAGCCCGATCTCCAGCGAAATGTCGGCGATGCGCCTGTCGCTGTGGACCGGCCTGTTGGGCACCGTCGTCTACAACCAGAACCGTCAACAGAGCCGCGTGCGCATCTTTGAGAGCGGTCTGCGCTTCGTGCCGGATACTCAGGCGCCGCTGGGCATTCGTCAGGATGTGATGCTGGCCGGGGTGATTAGCGGTAACCGCTACGAAGAACACTGGAACCTGGCAAAAGAAACCGTCGATTTCTATGATTTAAAAGGCGATCTGGAATCTGTTCTTGATCTGACCGGTAAATTAGCCGATATCGAATTCCGCGCAGAAGCGGCTACCGCACTGCATCCGGGACAATCCGCGGCGATTTATCTGAAAGGTGAACGCATTGGTTTCATTGGGGTTGTTCATCCGGAACTGGAACGTAAACTGGATCTCAACGGCCGCACTCTGGTGTTCGAAATCGAGTGGAACAAGCTTGCAGACCGCGTGGTGCCTCAGGCGCGCGAAATTTCTCGCTTCCCGGCAAACCGTCGCGATATCGCGGTACTGGTCGCGGAAAACGTCCCTGCAGCTGATGTTTTGGCCGAATGTAAGAAAGTTGGCGTAAATCAGGTAGTTGGCGTAAACTTATTTGACGTGTACCGTGGTAAGGGTGTGGCGGAAGGCTTTAAGAGCCTTGCGATTAGCCTGATCCTTCAGGATACCAGCCGTACACTCGAAGAAGAGGAGATTGCCGCTACCGTTGCCAAATGTGTAGAGGCATTAAGAGAGCGATTCCAGGCATCATTGAGGGATTGAACCTATGGCGCTTACAAAAGCTGAAATGTCAGAATATCTGTTTGATAAGCTTGGGCTTAGCAAGCGGGATGCCAAAGAACTGGTAGAGTTGTTTTTCGAAGAGATCCGTCGTGCTCTGGAAAACGGAGAACAGGTAAAACTCTCCGGGTTTGGCAACTTCGATTTGCGTGATAAGAACCAACGCCCGGGACGTAACCCGAAAACGGGGGAAGATATTCCCATTACAGCCCGGCGTGTGGTGACCTTCAGACCCGGACAGAAGTTAAAAAGCCGTGTCGAAAACGCTTCACCCAGAGAGAAATAATCTGGACTGACTAATTAAAAAGGCCGCTATGCGGCCTTTTTTCTTACCTGTTTTATCTTACGCTTTTACGGCGGTGACCATGATTTCCACCAGGATGTCGGGCCGCGCCATCTCGGCCTGAACGGCCGCCCGCGCCGGGCTATGGCCTTCCGGCATCCACGCCACCCAGACCTCATTAAACGCGGCAAAATCGCGTGAGATATCTTTAAGCCAGATCTGTGCGGAAAGGATGTGCTGCTTGTCGCTACCGGCGGCGACCAGCAGGGCGTCGATCTTCTCCAGTACTTCGCGGGTTTGCAGCGCAATATCATCAGCGCTGCTTTTCGGCGTTTGGCCGGAGAGAAACACCAGGTTGCCGTACTCGACGCTGGCGGTAAGTCGGGGTTGCGGATTATTACGAATAATTGTCATGCGGATTGTTTCCATGTCAGACCATCTAAAGAAATTGCCGGCGCTTCGCCATCGAGGAGTGCTCCCAGTATCACGGCGCTGCCGGCCGCGAGCGTAAAACCAAGGCTACCCTGGCCGAGATTCATCCACAGATTCTGGTATCCGGCGCGCCCCAGCATCGGTGGGCCCGCTGGCGTCGACGGGCGCATACCGGTCCAGGCTTCAGCCTCATCCAGCCCCTGCAGATCGGGGAAGCTGTTCGCGACGATATTTTTCAGCGCCTGAACGCGGCTATCCCGTATTTCTTCACCGTCGTAGCCGATATCCACCATCGCCGCGATGCGTAACCGATCGCCCAGGCGGGCGTAAACGATTTTGTGTCCGTAGTCGGTCACGCTGATATCCGGCGCGATTCCGGCCTCTTTAGGGTAGGGAAGGGTCAGGCTGTATCCCTTCAGCGCGCACAGCGGCACGCGCACGCCCAGATGACCCAGCAGTGGGCCGCTACCGTTGCCGGCGGCGACGACATAATCATCGCCGGTTATTGTACCGCGGCTGGTCTCAAGCGAACTGATGCGCCCGTCGCGCTTATTGAGTCGCAGCACCTCGCAGTGGGTGAGCAGGCTGAAGTTGCTACTGGCATTGAGTTTGTCGAGCAGGGCGAGACAGAATTTATGGCAGTCTGCCGTTTCATCTCCCGGTGAATAAATCCCGCCTTGTAGCGAATGGCTGATGTGTTTCAGCGCCGGTTCCAGCTGCAGGCAGGCTTCGGCGCTCAGGGCATGCTGATACTGGGGATTAATCCCTTTCGCCGCTTTATGAAAGTCGTACTCCCGGCGATGGATAATGAGTTTACCGCTACGCCGCCAGTGAAAATCAGCAAGATTATCTTCATCAAGCCACGACTGCATAACCTGACGGCTGAGCAGGGATAAGCGTAAAATATGATCGCCGTTAATTTTGTTGCTTTGGCTATTGCAGGCGCGCAGGAACTGCAACAGCCAGCGCCACTGCTGGAAAGACATTTGCAGGCGCATATTCAGCGGCGAATCGGCTTTGCCCATCCATTTAATCCCCTGCAGGGGGACGCCACGGTCGGGAAGCGGCGCCACGTAGCGGTAGCTTAATTGCCCGCCGTTGGCGAAACTTGTGGCGCTGCCCGGCTCGGCGTTGCGCTCCAGTAGCTGCACCTGGTGTCCGCTCTTAATTAATACCCAGGCGGTGGCCAGCCCTACCACGCCGCCGCCGATAATCACAATGCGTTTTTTCATAACCTGATATATCCACCGCTGATAAATATCTTGCGGTTATGTCAAAGCATTTACCCCAGCGGCGCAATTGACTTTTTATGGTCAGGGTATAACTGCAGGTTAATTTCTTTGAGCTGTTGACGCAGCTGTTTACACAGAAAATCGACAAATTTCTGTGTGATTGGGCTGAGCGAAACATCGGCGCGACGCAGCAGGCAAAGGTTGATTTTCATTGGCGGCGTAATCGGGTGAATCATCTCCGGCGACAGATTATGTCGCGCCGAGAAGATATCGGTGATGCTGCAGCCGATACCGCGCTTCACGAACTCGGTGGCCATGTAGTAGGTCTGTACATTAAGCCGGGTAGTGGAAAAATCACGGCGGGTGGCGATGGCGGCAGAGAGCGAATGCGGCCCCGGCGAGATCCAGCGCTGCTGATCGATCTCTTTGATGTCCACCGCGCCTTGTCGGTAGTCGCGGTCGATATAGACCAGCGGCACTTCGGCAATCAGGGTGGTGATGATCTCCCCCTGCTGGACCGGCTGCAGCGTCAGCGCTAAATCTATTTCGCGCAGATCCAATTTCTTGACCAGCGTCTCAGTATGCTCGGTGGTTAAGGTCATCACCAGATTACTGTTTTGTTGATAAAAATCGGTCACCAGCTCCGGCACCAGGCTTAATCCAAGGCTTGGTAAACAGCCTAAGGTGATCTTGGCGCGCGGGTCGCGGGCCAGATTATCGGCCAGCAGGCGCAGGTTATCGAGATCCTGATAAATGCTCTGCGCTTTTTCAAAAAGTGTGAGCGCTTCGCTACTTGGCAGCAGCTTGCCCCGTACCCGCTGAAACAGCTTAAAACCGAGCTTAAGCTCGGCGTTTTTTAACGCTTTACTGGCGGCCGGCTGGGAGATATTCAGCGATTCCGCCGCACGTGAAAGAGAGCCGCAAGTCATCACGGCGTAGAAGATTTCCAGATGGCGCAGTTTCATGAACAGTTAACTCAGGGTTATAGCTTGCCGATAAAAAGTCATTTTCTACTAACACTAAATTAACATAAATTTAATCGCCAATCAGCGCTCCGGTTACATATTGTGCTGCTGGTACCGTCTTCAGGCGGTCTTTTACGTTCTCAGAACCATTCCCTTTGTACCCTACAAACCCTCAGGCCATGAAGCCAATAATGATAACGAGGGGGGATATTTTCTGAGCAGGCCCGAATACGCCAACCTGCAATCGCGGTCGGTTCTAATGGCTTTAAGGAGTTATATGAGTGACTCAACGCTCGCTGGCAATACGCTCGCCAGACGAAATATCACAAGAAAAAACGTTATTATTGGCCTGTTATTGGTGCTGTTTGTGTTGACCGCGTGGTGGTGCCATGGCCGCCCGAGTAATGAACTCGGCCTGTTGGGCTTTACGCCATTAGTGGCGTTAGCGGTGCTGTCGCTAGTCGGCGTCGATATTGTGTTGGCGGTGATTTCTTCAATTATTATCGCCATGATTATGACCTCCACCGGGTTGCCGGAAATGGGCACCATGTTGGCGAAATCCACCGGTTCATTTATCGCCACCGTCGGGCTGATTATTATGCTCGGCGCCGGGGTGGGCGAAGTCGCCACCCGTACCGGCGCCGCGGTTGAGTTAGTGAAATTTGTGGTTCACCGCATCGGCCTGTCCAGCCAGACCCGAGTGAAGTTTGGCATTGTGGTGTCCTCGATTTTAATCTGCGGCTCGCTGGGGACGATGGCTGGTGGTAACGCGATTATTGTCGCGGTGATCATCCCGGTGGCGGCAGCGGTACGCCTGACTCCGCCGACGGTGGCCGCGCTGATGATGACCGCCGGATCCGTGGGATTGTTTACCGGGCCGTTTACCCCCAGCACCGTGACTATCCTGAGCCTCGGCGGATTAAGCTATCCGGATTATCTGCTGTACGTGGGGCTGCCGATGAGTGCGGTGACGTTGCTGGCCGGCTGGGTGATGGCGGGGCGGATCCAGAAGATGACCGAAGGAAAACTGCGCTATGAAGTCGATCTCACGGAGAAGCCAACAGAAGCACTGAGCGCCGCGCAGCTGCGTCGGCGTAAGCTCAGCGCGTTGGCCTTCGCGGCAACGATTATCGTGATGGCGGTCATTGGCGTGGTGATCAAAGCCGGATTCAGCTTTGCGATTATCGTGATGCTGCTGGTGGCCTTGATTACCGGGCTGGTGGGCGGCCTGCGTCCGACGCAGATCCTGCAGGCGCTGTACCACGGTTGTGGCCGTCTGGTGTGGATGTTTATCCTCTACTGGCTGTATAACCCGATCCTGGAGCTGATGGATGGCCTTCATGCCTATCAGGGGCTGCTCGACTATACCCAGCCACTGCTGGAAGGTATTTCGCCTGCCTGGCTGTGCTTTTGCATCTTCGCTTTCAATATTATTGGCCACGTACCGGGGGCGGCGGTGGCGCAGATGACCTTCACCCACAAAATTTTCGGCCCGATGCTAATGGCCGCCGGCGTGCCGCCGCAGGGGACTACCGCGGTGTTACTGGCCTCTTCGCAGGTCGACTGGTTTGGCCCATTCCCCTCTTCGGATATGTTTGGTCAAATGGGGCTGGCGCAGTCTACCCACCTGAAATACATGCTGTATAACGGCTGGGCGATTGTGGTGGCGAATATCATTCTCTTCGCGTTACTGTTCCAGGTATTGGTGTAAATTCCATTCCCACGCTGGCGTCACGAGGAGCGCTGGCGCCAGCGTGGTGATGACTCTGAGTTTTTCCTTTTCTCCCCGCCATCGTCACCGTAAAATCAATCACCTCGCTCATTTGCCTCCGGGACTTATGCAGACCTTTGCCGATATTCAACAGCGCCATAACCGTCGTTGGCTAACCGCCTTAACGCTGATCCTGCTCGTCACATTGACTATTAGCCTGTGCGCCGGCGACCAATGGATCCCGCCGCAGGAGTGGTTTAGCGCCAAAGGCGAGCTGTTTATCTGGCAAATCCGTCTGCCCCGCACGCTGGCGGTGCTGTTAGTGGGGGCGGCGCTGGCGCTTTCCGGCGCGATCATGCAGGCGCTGTTTGAAAACCCGCTGGCGGAACCGGGACTGTTGGGCGTCTCTAACGGCGCGGGCGTTGGGCTGATTGCCGCCGTGCTGTTAGGACACGGCGTGTTACCCATGTGGGCGCTGGGGCTGTGCGCCATTGCCGGCGCGCTGCTGATTACCTTTATTCTGCTCCGTTTCGCCCGGCGTCACCTGTCCACCAGCCGTCTGCTGCTGGCGGGCGTCGCGCTCGGTATTATTTGTAGCGCGTTGATGACCTGGGCGGTCTATTTCTCAACCTCTTTTGACCTGCGCCAGCTGATGTACTGGATGATGGGCGGTTTTGGCGGTGTCGACTGGCAGCAACTGTGGCTGATGCTGGCGCTGCTACCGGTTCTGCTGTGGGTATGCTGGCAGTCGCAGCCGCTGAATTTATTGGCGTTGGGCGAAGTCTCGGCGCGTCAGCTCGGCCTGCCGCTGTGGCTATGGCGGAAATTACTGGTGGTGGCCACCGGCTGGCTGGTCGGCGTCAGCGTGGCGCTGGCGGGGGCGATTGGCTTTATTGGTCTGGTGATCCCGCATATTTTGCGCCTGTGCGGCCTGAGCGATCATCGGGTGCTGCTTCCCGCCTGCCTGTTAGCGGGCGCCAGCGCGCTGCTCGGCGCCGATATCATCGCCCGGTTGGCGTTATCGGCGGCGGAATTACCGATCGGCGTGGTGACGGCGACGCTGGGGGCGCCGGTGTTCATCTGGTTGCTGCTGCGTTCAGGGCGACGGGGGTAGGGAGACGCCGTCAGCATGGACGGCGTCGGGGGACGCTTACCAGCCTTTGATGGCATCGCCTTTATAGACTTCCTGCGCTTTATCGGCGACTTCCCTGGTCTGGAAGGCCTCTTTCAGCTCCTGAATTTTCTTGCTGTCTTTATTATCTTCGCGCGCCACAATCGCATTGACATAAGGTGAATCCGGGCCTTCCATAAACAGGCCATCGCGGGCGGCGGATAAACCGACCTGCGCCGAGAAATTAGTGTTGATGATGGCAAGCGTAACGTTCGGATCGTCGAGCGTACGGGTCAGCTGCGGAGTATCGACTTCAACAATCTTCAGGTGTTTCGGGTTATCAATGATATCCAGCGTAGTGGGCAGATAGCCTACGCCGTCTTTCAACTTGATTAATCCTTGCGCCTGTAACAGCAGCAGGCTGCGACCAAGCGTGGTGGTTTCGTTAGAGATAGAGACGGTCGCGCCGTCAGGCAGTTCACTGATATTTTTGATTTTGCGCGAATAGGCGGCAATCGGGAAGACGAATGTTTTACCGACGATGGCGAATTTATAGCCGCGCTCTTTCGACTGCGCTTCGAGATAGGGCAGCGTCTGGAAAGCGTTAGCGTCGACATCCTTATTATTTAACGCTTCATTCGGCAGGACGTAATCATTGAAAGAGATAACCTCAACGTCGAGGTTATATTTATCTTTTGCTACCTGCTCTACGACTTTCCAGATAGCTTCATCCGGGCCGGTATTGATCGCGACTTTAACCTTATTGTTATCGTCCGGAGAGCAGGCGGATAACAGCGCCACCGATGTGGCTATTAACACCGAGCTTAACAACTTCTTCATCTCTAAAAACTCTCTTAAATTAACAAGTAACGAAACACTATTACATACTTTTCACACTGTACACTGATTTGTCCGCTGCGGATATTGAGAGGAATTCATGTTGCCGTCGGCAAGCGCAGCGCTGTCACATCAAGCGACATTTGCCCGCGAATCAAAGTAGAATCAAGCGCGTTGAATCCGCTACAGTAGATAGGGATCTCTTTAACCTGCATTATTGACTGAGGGAAGGCTATGCAACACGACATTCTTAATACCGAAGTGACGACCATCGATGGCGAGAAAACCACCCTGGCAGCGTACGCCGGAAAGGTGCTGCTGATCGTCAACGTGGCCTCAAAATGCGGCCTCACGCCGCAGTATGAGCAACTGGAAGCGCTGCAAGAAGAGTTTGCCCCGCAGGGATTTAGCGTCCTTGGCTTCCCTTGTAACCAGTTTCTCGGCCAGGAGCCGGGCAGCGAAGAAGAGATTAAAACGTTCTGCAGCATGACCTACGGCGTCACCTTCCCGCTATTCAGTAAAATTGACGTCAACGGCGAACATCGCGCGCCGCTGTATCAAAAATTGATTGCCGCTGCCCCGAAGGCCGTCGCGCCGGAAGGGAGCGGGTTTTATGAGCGGATGGCCAGTAAAGGCCGAGCGCCGTTGTACGTTGATGACATCCTGTGGAACTTTGAAAAATTCCTCGTTGGCCGCGATGGCCAGGTCATTCAGCGTTTCTCGCCGGATATGACGCCGGACGATCCGCAACTGCTGGCTGCGGTAAAAGGAGCGCTGGCGCAATAATGCCGTTTTTGATGCAGCTACAGGATGTAGCGGAAGCGGGGCGGCTGTCGCCGTTTACCGCTGACGTGCGGCCCGGAGAGATAGTCCATCTGGTGGGGCCGAATGGCGCCGGCAAAAGTACCCTGCTGGCGCGCATGGCCGGGCTGACCAGCGGTCCCGGTTTGATTACGCTTAACCAGCGGGCGCTGGCTCAGTGGCCCGCAGCGGAGCTTGCCCGCCATCGCGCCTATCTGAGCCAGCAGCAGCTCCCGCCCTTCGCGATGCCGGTGTGGCACTATCTGTCGTTACATATGCAGGATAGCGCCCCGCAGGATTTGCTCAACGAGATTGCCGGGCAACTGGGCTTAAGCGATAAGCTGGGGCGCCAGGTCAACCAGATCTCCGGCGGCGAGTGGCAGCGGGTGCGTCTGGCGGCGGTGATCCTGCAGATTCACCGGCGCGCGAATCCAGCCGGGCAACTGTTGTTATTGGATGAACCAATGAACAGCCTTGATGTGGCGCAGCAGGCGGCGCTGGATAACGTGCTGGCGTCGCTGTGCGCGCTGGGGATCGCTATCGTGATGAGCAGCCACGATCTCAACCATACATTACGTCATGCGCAGAGGGCGTGGCTCATTTGTGAGGGGCAGATGATTGCCTGCGGGGAAACGTATGAGGTGTTAAGTGAAGAGAATTTGACCGCCGCTTATCATATCGCTTTCCAGCGGGTGGAAGTCGCGGGTCATCTTATGCTCGTGGCGTCACAGTAGCGGGTAAGGATCTTGCCTGTAAGCCGCTAAACAGGCTAAATTATTGCAATAACAGGACAGGGAACAGAGGAATCGTCTGAGATGCGTGTGTGGTTCATTCTTATTGCGGCGATGGTGCTGGCAGGCTGTAGCAGCCACCGCGCGCCGCCGCCGAATCCACGGCTGGCTGATTCCATTACCGTGGTAGCCAATCTCAATGAGCAATTGCGCAACTGGCGCGGCGCGCCGTACCGCTATGGCGGCATGACGCCACGCGGCGTCGACTGCTCGGGCTTTGTGGTACGCACGTTCCGTGACAAATTCGCCATGCAGCTGCCGCGGGAAACTCGCGAGCAGGCGGAAATCGGCACCCGTATTGATAAAAGCGATCTGTTGCCCGGCGACCTGGTGTTTTTCAAAACCGGCTCCGGCGAAAGCGGCCTGCACGTCGGTATCTATGATACCGACAATCAATTTATTCACGCCTCCACCAGTCAGGGCGTAACCCGCTCGTCGCTGGACAACGTCTACTGGAATAAGAAATTCTGGCAGGCGAGGCGCATTTAACCCGCATCTGGCGAGAAAAGGGAGCGAGAGCTCCCTTTTTTAATTGCCATAACCCTGCAGTTCGCCCGTGTTAATCCCCTGTTGAAGGCACTACACTGGCGGCAGGAGGAACCATGACCCTGTCTTTTACTACTCACTGGCGCGATCGGCTGCCGGGTTTTTACACTTCACTGGCGCCCACGCCGCTGGATAACGCGCGTCTCATCTGGCGCAACACCGCTCTGGCGCAAACGCTGGGCGTCCCGGAGACGTTATTTAATCCGCAACATGGGGCGGGCGTCTGGGGAGGCGAAGCGGTGCTGCCAGGGATGTCGCCGCTGGCGCAGGTCTATAGCGGCCATCAATTTGGCGCCTGGGCCGGTCAGCTTGGCGACGGGCGCGGCATTTTGCTTGGCGAGCAGCAGTTGCCGGATGGTCAACGTTTTGACTGGCATCTTAAAGGCGCCGGTCTGACGCCCTATTCGAGAATGGGCGATGGCCGGGCGGTACTGCGCTCGACTATCCGCGAAAGCCTTGCCAGCGAAGCAATGCATGCGCTGGGGATCCCAACCACCCGCGCGCTGGCGATGGTGACCAGCGACACGCCGGTTTACCGCGAACGCGAAGAACGCGGCACCATGCTGATGCGCATCGCCGAAAGCCACGTCCGCTTCGGTCATTTCGAACATTTTTACTATCGTCGCGAAGCGGAAAAAGTGCAGCAGCTGGCAGATTATGTGATTGAACACCACTGGCCGCAGCTGCAGCAGGAGGCGGATAAGTATATTCTTTGGTTCCGTGACGTTGTCACGCGTACCGCGGAAATGATCGCCAGCTGGCAGACTGTTGGCTTTGCCCACGGGGTGATGAATACCGACAATATGTCGATTCTTGGCCTTACCATGGATTATGGTCCGTATGGCTTCCTCGATGATTTCCAGCCCGGGTTTATCTGCAACCACTCTGATTATCAGGGGCGTTATAGCTTTGATAACCAACCGGCGGTAGGGTTGTGGAACCTGCAGCGTCTGGCCCAGTCGCTCTCGCCGTTTATCAGCGCCGACGCGCTGAACGCGGCGCTGGATGACTATCAGCATGCCTTATTGACCGCCTACGGCCGCCGCATGCGCGACAAACTCGGCTTCTATACTCAGCAAACCGGCGATAACACACTGCTTGATGGACTGTTCAGCCTGATGGAGCGTGAAGGGAGTGACTACACCCGTACCTTCCGGATGCTGAGCCAAAGCGAGCAGCACAGCGCGGCATCGCCGCTGCGCGATGAATTTATCGACCGCGCGGCGTTTGATAGCTGGTTTGCCGACTACCGGGCGCGGCTGCGCGATGAACAGATCGACGATAGCGAACGCCAGTTGCGGATGCAGGGCGTCAACCCGGCGGTGGTGCTACGCAACTGGCTGGCGCAGCGGGCGATAGAAAAAGCCGAAGATGGCGACATGGGCGAGTTGGAACGTCTGCATGAAGCCCTTGCGCAGCCGTTTGCCGATCGTACAGATGATTATGCCAGCCGCCCGCCTGACTGGGGTAAACATCTGGAAGTGAGCTGCTCCAGCTAACCGTAAAGCCTCGCCATCGCGCGGGGTTTTATTTGGTCAAAATTAGCTTACCGGCGTGGGTCTGGCGCAACAGATAGCGCTGGCCGTCATGTTCGATCACCACGCGACCTTCCGCACCCAACAGCGTCCGGCTGCTGATTTGGCGATCGCTGGCAAGGGGATAGGGAGCATTGTCTTTCGTTTTCTCAGCTGTGGCAGTGTTATCCATACGCGTCATAGCACCAAAATAAAAATAAAAGCAACAATGATAATCATTATCAGTAATGTTAATTTTCACGGCAAGCCTTTTTTGTTGTTGCTTACCATTTCAGGTAGTTATTGCGCAGAGGATGAACGGCTAGCTGTGAAATCCCGCCGCGAGCGCGGCGGGGGGAGGGATTACAACCGTGTAGCGGTGGCTGCAGCCAGTTCAGCGAGCATTTTTTCGCTATCTTCCCAGCTCAGGCACGGGTCGGTAATCGACTGGCCCCAGATCAGCGGCTGACCGGGGATCACTTTTTGCGTCCCTTCGGCGAGGAAGCTCTCCGCCATGATCCCGGCAATGGCGGTGGAGCCCTCGCGGATCTGCTGGCAGATATTGGCGCACACTTCCAGTTGACGGCGATGCTGCTTCTGACAGTTGCCGTGGCTAAAGTCGACGACCAGTTGCTCAGGGAGATCGAATTCGCGTAGCGCTTCGCCGGCGGCGGCGATATCCGCAGCATGATAATTTGGCCGTTTACCGCCGCGCATAATGATATGGCCGTACGGGTTACCGCTGGTCTGGTAGATGGTCATCTGGCCCTGTTTATCCGGTGACAGGAACATATGGCTGGCGCGCGAGGCGCGTATCGCGTCGACCGCGATACGGGTGTTGCCGTCGGTTCCGTTTTTAAAACCAACCGGGCAGGAGAGCGCCGAGGCCATCTCGCGGTGGATTTGGCTTTCGGTGGTGCGCGCGCCGATGGCGCCCCAGCTAATCAGATCGGCGATAAACTGCCCGGTCACCATATCCAGGAATTCGGTGGCGGTTGGGATACCCAGCTCGTTGATCTGCAGCAGCAGACGACGCGCCAGTTCGATACCGTGATTGACCCGGTAGCTGCCGTTGAGATCGGGGTCGGAAATAAGACCTTTCCAGCCCACGACAGTGCGCGGTTTTTCGAAATAGGTGCGCATGACAATTTCCAGCTGCGGCTGGTAACGTTCGCGCATGCCCTGCAGGCGGCGCGCATATTCCAGCGCCGCTTCAGGGTCGTGAATGGAGCAGGGGCCGATAATTACCAGCAGGCGGCGGTCTTCGCCGTTGAGGATTTTTTCAATCCGCCGACGGGAGGTGGAGACGTGGGCGGCAACCTCGGCCGACACGGGATGGCGCTGCGCCAGTTCCGCGGGCGTTACCAGGCTTTCAATGCGCGCGGTACGCAATTCGTCTGTTTTATTCATTGGGGTCTCAAAAATCTGTTTCTTCCGCGGCGAAAATGCCGGGAAGTGATGCGCATCACGATAAACCAATCCCTGCTTATTGCAAGAGCAGGGCATGATCCTGTATAGGCCACGAGCGATAGCATAAACAAATTTTCAATTATGTACTAGTGTATTAGTACATCCTGCGATTCAGCCCCATGATATCCATGATTTTGGTGGCAATTTCCTCTACCGAATAGTTGGTACTGTTGAGGCAGGGGATCTTATTTTTGCGGTACAACGCTTCGACTTCGGTCACTTCCATGCGGCACTGGCGCAACGAGGCGTAGCGGCTATTTTCCCGGCGCTCTTCGCGGATTGCCGCCAGTCGCTCCGGGTTAATCGTCAGGCCGAACATCTTGTGCTGCAGCGGCTTTAACGAGGCCGGGAGAACCAGATTATCCATATCGTCGGCGATAAAAGGGTAGTTAGCGGCGCGAATACCGTATTGCATGGCCAGATACAGGCTGGTCGGCGTTTTGCCGCAGCGCGAAACGCCGAGCAGGATCACCTGCGCCTGATCGAGATTGCGCAGCGAGATGCCATCATCGTGGGCAAGCGTGTAATCGATGGCGGCGATACGCGCATCGTATTTAATCAGGTTACCGGGATTCAGGCCGTGGGTGCGGTGAGCCACCGGCGTGGGATCCAGATGTAACTCTTGTTGCAGCGGGGCTACCAGCGCCTGCACGATATCCTGACAAAACCCCTCGCTTTGCAAAATAATGTCGCGAATTTCGGGGATAACGATGGAATAGAAGACCAGCGGCCGGATGCCGGTTTGTTGAAAAATGGCATCGATTTGCTCTTTAACCGCCCGGGCGCGACTGACGTTTTCGACGAACGGCAGGGTTACGCTACTGATAGCCACCGGGAATTGCGACATTACCGCATGGCCTAAAACTTCCGCCGTAATAGCGGTACCGTCAGAAATATAAAATACGTGGCGATCTACAGCACTGTCCATTTTGACCATCCGGTATAATTATCTAAAAGCAGAGTAAATTTAAGCACAGAGCTTTAACCTTTGTCTCACTTAAAAAAATGAAACGCTATTTTTGTTTTTAATGAAATGGCAGGTCCAGTTTCTGATTTTGCCCATTATTTGTATCAAATATCAATAGATTTCATTTTAATCATAGAGTTAGACAATTCTGGAAAACAATCCGAAAAACAGAAAATTAATTTGCTTGAACGATTCACCGTTTTTTTCAGCGGCATAAATATGTCAGGATGAATACCGTAGTCGATCGTGTGTTTTCTATAATTTGTATTAAATCACAAAAGGATTGTCTCGATGTCCAACAATGGCTCGTCACCGCTGGTGCTTTGGTATAACCAACTCGGCATGAATGATGTAGACAGAGTTGGGGGCAAAAATGCCTCCCTTGGTGAAATGATTACTAACCTGTCCGGTATGGGTGTCTCCGTACCAAACGGGTTCGCCACCACCGCTGATGCTTTCGATCAGTTCCTGGACCAAAGCGGTGTTAACCAGCGCATTTATGCACTGCTGGATGAAACCGACATTGACGACGTTTCCGCATTAGCGAAAGCGGGCGCGCAGATCCGTCAGTGGATCATCGACACCCCCTTCCAGAGCGAACTGGAAAACGCGATTCGCGAAGCTTATGACCTGCTGTCCGCCGATGACGCCGAGGCCTCGTTTGCCGTGCGCTCTTCCGCGACGGCGGAAGATATGCCGGATGCTTCCTTCGCCGGTCAGCAAGAGACATTCCTCAACGTGCAGGGCTTTGACGCCGTGCTCGTTGCCGTGAAGCACGTATTCGCTTCACTGTTTAACGATCGCGCGATCTCCTATCGCGTGCATCAGGGTTACGATCACCGCGGCGTGGCGCTATCCGCCGGGGTGCAGAGGATGGTGCGCTCCGACCTGGCCTCCTCCGGTGTGATGTTCTCCATCGATACCGAGTCCGGTTTCGACCAGGTGGTGTTTATCACCTCGGCGTGGGGGCTAGGCGAGATGGTGGTGCAGGGCGCGGTGAACCCGGACGAATTTTACGTCCATAAACCGACCCTGGCGGCTAATCGTCCGGCTATCGTGCGCCGTACCATGGGGTCGAAAAAAATCCGTATGGTTTATGCGCCGACTCAGGAACACGGCAAGCAGGTGCGCATCGAAGATGTGCCGCAGGCGCAGCGCGATGTTTTCTCGTTAACCAACGAGGAAGTGGAAGAGCTGGCGAAGCAGGCGGTGCAGATCGAGAAGCACTACGGTCGCCCGATGGATATCGAGTGGGCGAAAGATGGCCATACCGGTAAGCTGTTTATCGTCCAGGCGCGCCCGGAAACGGTTCGTTCGCGCGGTCAGGTGATGGAGCGTTATACGCTGCATGCCCAGGGGCAGATCATTGCCGAAGGTCGAGCTATCGGCCACCGTATCGGCGCCGGCCCGGTCAAGGTTATTCACGATATCAGTGAGATGAACCGCATTGAGCCTGGCGACGTGCTGGTCACCGACATGACCGACCCGGATTGGGAACCGATCATGAAGAAAGCCTCGGCAATCGTCACCAACCGCGGCGGGCGTACCTGCCACGCGGCGATTATCGCCCGTGAGCTGGGCATCCCGGCGGTGGTCGGCTGCGGCGATGCGACCGATCGCATCCAGGAAAACCAGAACGTCACCGTTTCCTGCGCTGAAGGCGACACCGGCTATGTCTACGCGGAGCTACTGGACTTCAGCGTGAAGAGCTCAAGCGTTGGCGAGATGCCGAATCTGCCGCTGAAAGTGATGATGAACGTCGGCAACCCGGATCGCGCCTTTGACTTCGCCTGCCTGCCGAATGAAGGCGTGGGCCTGGCGCGTCTGGAATTCATCATCAACCGCATGATTGGCGTTCACCCGCGCGCGCTGCTGGAGTTTGACGACCAGGAGCCGGGCCTGCAGAACGAAATCCGCGAGCTGATGAAAGGCTACGACTCACCGAGAGAGTTTTACGTTGGCCGCCTGACCGAAGGGATCGCTACCCTTGGCGCCGCCTTCTACCCGAAACGGGTGATCGTGCGTTTGTCCGACTTCAAATCTAACGAGTACGCCAACCTGGTGGGCGGCGAGCGTTACGAGCCGGAAGAAGAGAACCCGATGCTCGGATTCCGCGGCGCCGGACGCTACGTTTCAGAAAGCTTCCGCGATTGCTTCGCGCTGGAGTGTGAAGCCATGAAACGCGTGCGTAACGACATGGGCCTGACCAACGTGGAAGTGATGGTGCCATTCGTACGTACCGTGGCGCAGGCGAAAGCAGTGGTCGAAGAGCTGGAACGTCAGGGACTGAAGCGCGGCGAGAACGGGTTGAAGATCATCATGATGTGTGAAATCCC
Organism: Klebsiella sp. JN_Kp122; assembly: GCF_040062085.1. Lineage (NCBI taxonomy): Bacteria > Pseudomonadati > Pseudomonadota > Gammaproteobacteria > Enterobacterales > Enterobacteriaceae > Klebsiella > Klebsiella sp. JN_Kp122. Next base: position 122,225 of record NZ_JBEAHW010000045.1, on the reverse strand, counting down.
GTCGAACGCGCTGCTGGCGGAGCAGTTCCTCGAGTACTTCGATGGCTTCTCGATTGGCTCGAACGACATGACGCAGCTGGCGCTGGGCCTCGATCGCGACTCCGGCGTCGTGTCTGAGCTGTTTGATGAACGCAACGACGCGGTGAAAGCGCTGCTGTCGATGGCCATCCGCGCGGCGAAAAAACAGGGCAAATACGTGGGCATCTGCGGCCAGGGTCCGTCCGACCACGAAGACTTTGCCGCCTGGCTGATGGAAGAGGGGATCGATAGCCTGTCCCTGAACCCGGATACCGTGGTGCAAACCTGGTTAGGTCTGGCTGAACTGAATAAATAAGTTCAACGCGGATAGCCCAATCCCTGGCAGAGATGCCGGGGATTTTTTTTGCCTTCAGCAACGTTTCGCGATGGTTGGTTTTGACGTAAAAAAAAGCCCATCGTGGGAGATGGGCAAAGACTACACACAGCAATTCGTTGTTTCACTCAGGGGATTTCCATGCTTATAAATCAATATCTTGATCTATAACCGTGGGCTAATAGTAGGCATCAGGGCTGTTGGCGTCGATCGGATTCTTCTCAATAGTTAAATCAGTGTGAAGAATATGAGAGGTAAATATCGAGCTGGAACATGAATATGCCGGAAGTGGCGGGGGATTGATAAATTTAGCTTAAGTTTAAGGCGGGTTTCCCCGCCTTTCGGTTACTTTTCGCTTTTGTTATGGCTGGCATTAAGCTCGGCGAGCTCCGCCAGAACCAGATCCGGGTCCAGCGGCGGTGGCGGCACTTCCTGCACCCAGGCGTCGTAAAGACGCCAGGAGACGGCCAGCAGCACCGGACCGATAAACAGGCCAATCATCCCGAAGGCGATCAGGCCGCCGATAACGCCGGAGAGGATCAGAATCATCGGCAGGTCGGCGCCCATGCGAATCAATACCGGGCGAATCACGTTATCCATCGTACCCACCACGCAGCTCCACACCAGCAGCACCGTGCCCCAGGTCGTATCGCCGGTCCAGTATAGCCAGATAATTGAGGGGACCAGCACGATAAGCGGCCCCAGCTGTACCAGACAGGTGAAAATCATCACCACGGTCAACAGCGCGGCATAAGGCACGCCGCTTATCGCCAGCCCGATACCGCCGAGCACCGCCTGCGCCAGCGCGGTGACAACCACGCCCAGCGCTACGGCGCGTACCGCCTGTCCGGCGAGGACCACCGCGGCATCGCCACGCTTCGAGGCCAGACGGGTTGCGAAGTAGCGGAAACCATAGGCGACGCGCTCGCCGCGCCAGTAAAGCAGGGCGCTGAACAACAGCATCAGTCCGCAGTAAACCAGAAGTTTACCAATGTGCGCCGCCTGGCCGACAAACCAGGTGGTGGTGGCGCCAATATAAGGGCGAACCTTAGCCATAATCGCCGCGCCGCCCATCTCCAGCAGGCTATGCCAGGCGGAATAGAGTTTATCGCCGATCAGCGGAATCGAGTTCAGCCAGGCGAAATCCGGCAGCGTTACCTGGCCGGTGCTGACGATTTTGATCAGCGGGGCGCTATTATCGACCAGGCTATTCACCAATAAGGCGATAGGAATAACGAACAGCAAAAACAGCAGCAGCGTCATCACCAGCACCGCCAGCGAGCGCTTGCCAAACAGCAGCTTTTGCAGACGCAGCAGCACCGGCCAGGTGGCGATGACCACGGTACCGGCCCAGGCAAAAGAGAGAATAAATGGTTGCACAACCCACAGGCAGGAAATAATTATCAGGGACAAAAACAGCACCGACAGCAGAATTTGCGGTATGTCCCGGGGCTGATGTTGGTTAATCATAGAGAAAATTTACCTTTCCAGTCGCGTCTCAATGCTGACGCAGCGTAATTCCATGTACAGATAATAATATCAATAATTTCGCGCGCCTGATTTTGCCCGTAAATCTCGTGGGCGGATATGAAAAAAATGTGATAAAAAGTTGAGTGCGCCACGCAAACGTTTAATTTGCACATTATTACATCTTCTAAACACAACATATTCAGGCAGGGTCAAGCGTCATGATCCCACAGATTTCTCAAGCGCCGGGCGTCGTTCAGCTGGTGCTGAATTTTTTGCAAGTACTGGAGCAACAAGGTTTCACCGGCGATACCGCCACCAGCTATGCCGACCGGCTCACCATGGCGACCGATAACAGCGTCTATCAGCTGTTGCCGGACGCCATTCTGTTTCCCCGTTCCACCGCAGACGTCGCTTTACTGGCGCGACTGGCGGCGGAGCCACGCTTTAAATCGCTGATTTTTACCCCACGCGGCGGTGGTACCGGCACCAATGGTCAAGCGCTGAACGCGGGGATTATCGTCGATATGTCGCGCTATATGAACCGTATTATCGAAATCAACCCCGAAGAGGGATGGGTGCGGGTCGAAGCCGGGGTAATCAAAGACCAGCTTAACCAGTTTCTTAAGCCCTACGGCTATTTCTTTGCCCCTGAACTGTCGACCAGTAACCGCGCGACGCTCGGCGGTATGATCAATACCGATGCCTCCGGACAGGGGTCATTGGTCTACGGTAAAACCTCCGATCATGTGCTTGGGGTGCGCTCGGTGCTCATGGGTGGCGATATCCTTGATACCTTACCCATTCCCGCCGCGCTGGCGGAAACGCTGGGGCGCGAGCAGTCAGCGATTGGCCGCATCTACCGTACCGTCTATCAGCGCTGCAAAGCGCAGCGTCAGCTGATCATCGATAAATTCCCAAAACTGAACCGCTTCCTGACCGGCTACGATTTGCGTCACGTGTTCAATGATGAGATGAGCGAGTTCGACCTGACGCGCATTCTGACCGGCTCCGAAGGCACGTTGGCATTTATTACCGAAGCGCGGCTCGATATTACGCGTCTGCCGAAGGTACGCCGGTTGGTCAACGTCAAATATGACTCTTTTGATTCGGCGCTGCGTAACGCCCCCTTCATGGTTGAAGCAAAGGCGCTGTCGGTGGAGACCGTCGATTCGAAGGTCCTTAATCTGGCGCGCGAAGATATCGTCTGGCACTCGGTGAGCGAACTGATCGCCGATGTGCCGGAAAAAGAGATGCTGGGGCTCAATATCGTTGAGTTTGCCGGTGATGATGCTGAATTAATAGATGGCCAGGTAACCACCCTGTGTCAGCGTCTTGATGAGCTGATGGCGCAGGGCGCCGCCGGGGTGATTGGCTGGCAGGTCTGTCATGAACTCGATGGTGTCGAGCGCATCTATGCCATGCGTAAAAAGGCGGTAGGTCTACTGGGCAATGCTAAAGGCGCCGCTAAACCGATTCCTTTTGCAGAAGATACCTGCGTGCCACCGGAGCATCTGGCGGATTACATCACCGAGTTTCGTGCTTTACTCGACGGACATGGTCTGAGCTACGGCATGTTTGGACACGTCGACGCCGGCGTGCTGCACGTTCGTCCGGCGTTGGACATGTGCGATCCGCAGCAGGAGGTGCTGATGAAGCAGATCTCCGACGAGGTGGTGGCGTTGACGGCCAAATATGGCGGTCTGCTGTGGGGCGAACACGGTAAAGGTTTCCGCGCCGAGTACAGTCCGGCCTTCTTTGGCGAGGAGTTATATAGCGAACTGCGTAAAGTGAAAGCCGCTTTTGATCCGGATAACCGATTGAATCCGGGGAAAATTTGCCCGCCCGAAGGCGTTGACGCGCCGATGATGAAAGTCGATGCGGTGAAACGCGGCACCTACGATCGCCAAATTCCCATCGCCGTGCGTAGCGCCTGGCGCGGCGCGATGGAGTGTAACGGCAACGGTCTGTGCTTTAACTTCGATGTAAAAAGCCCGATGTGTCCGTCAATGAAGGTCAGCAATCAGCGCATCCATTCGCCGAAAGGCCGCGCGACGCTGGTGCGCGAATGGTTACGCCTGCTGGCCGACCGCGGGATAGACCCGAACAAACTGGAGCAAGAACTCCCGGAGAAAGGTGTAAGCCTGCGCGCCCTGATCGAGCGTACCCGCAACAGCTGGCATGCGCGTAAAGGCGAATATGATTTCTCACATGAAGTGAAAGAGGCCATGTCCGGCTGTCTGGCCTGTAAGGCCTGTTCAACCCAGTGTCCGATTAAGATTGACGTGCCGGAATTCCGTTCCCGCTTCCTGCAGCTTTATCACAGCCGCTACCTGCGTCCGGTACGCGACCATCTGGTTGCGACGGTCGAGTCCTACGCGCCGCTGATGGCCCAGGCGCCAAAAACATTCAACTTCTTTATCAATCAGCCGTGGATGCGCAAGCTGTCGGAAAAACATATCGGTATGGTCGATCTACCGTTGCTCTCCGTGCCGTCGCTCAAGCAGCAGCTGGCAGGCCATCGTTCCGCCAATACCACGCTTGAGGATCTGGAGGCGATGAGCGTCGAACAGCGTGCGAAGAAGGTGCTGGTGGTACAGGATCCGTTTACCAGCTATTACGAAGCGCAGGTGGTGGCTGACTTTGTCCGCCTGATTGAAAAAATTGGCTATCAGCCGGTGCTGTTGCCGTTCTCGCCGAACGGTAAAGCGCAGCATATCAAGGGGTTCCTGACGCGCTTTGCGCGTACCGCGCAGAAAACCGCTGATTTTCTCAACCGCGTAGCGCGGCTGGATATACCGATGGTTGGCGTCGACCCCGCGCTGGTGCTCTGCTATCGCGATGAATATAACCAGACGCTGGGCGAGAAACGCGGCGATTTTCGCGTGATGCTGGCGCATGAGTGGCTGACCCAGGCGATAGCGCCATCGGCCGGCCAGGACAATAGCGGCGAACCCTGGTATCTGTTTGGCCACTGTACGGAAGTGACGGCGCTACCGGCCGCGCCCAAACAGTGGGCGGAAATATTTGCCCGTTTTGGGGCGAAAATGGAGTACATCAGTACGGGTTGCTGCGGTATGGCCGGTACCTATGGTCATGAAGTGAAAAACCATGCCAACTCGCTGGCGATTTACGCGCTTTCCTGGCAGCAGGCGATGGCGCGTTTACCGCGCAGCCGCTGTCTGGCTACCGGTTATTCCTGCCGCAGTCAGGTGAAGCGTATCGAAGGCAGCGGAGTGCGTCACCCGCTGCAGGCTCTGCTGGAGATTATCGGATGATTTGGAAACGTCAGGCTTCGCTAGCGCAGCTTAACGCGATGGGCGAGGGGAACATGGTTGGCCTGCTGGATATTCACTTTGTGGCCATCAGCGATAACGCCATTGAAGCGACGATGCCGGTGGATCACCGCACACATCAGCCATTTGGCCTGCTCCACGGCGGCGCATCGGTGGTTCTTGCTGAAACGCTGGGTTCGGTCGCGGGCTATCTGTGTACCGAAGGGGAACAGAAAGTGGTCGGCCTGGAAGTGAATGCCAACCATATTCGTTCGGTACGCAGCGGGCGGGTGCGTGGGGTTTGTACCGCGCTACATGTGGGGTCGCGCCATCAGGTGTGGCAAATCGATATCTCCGATGAGCAGGGGCGTTTGTGCTGCTCATCACGACTGACCACCGCCGTGGTGTAGCGGTCGGCAGAATAATTTAAGGGGATGCACTTGCATCCCCTTCTTGTTTATTGCGTTTCGTCCTTAATGACCTCGCTGACACCGTTTTTCTGTACCGAGGCGATGCCCTTTTTGGCCGCATCTTTCGATGAGTACATCTCACTGGTGGCGATGGTCTCATGGTTGTCCGCCTTCAGCAGAAAATACCACGGCTGTGGGACGCTCTTATCAGACTTTTTCAGTACGTAATACCCCATTCTTCACCCCTTTCGTTATTAACGAGCACTGAATAATCTGTAGACCAGGGCTAGCGAAACGGCAAGCAATCATCTAATAAATATATATTTGTTAAATCATTCGTTGTAATTATGCTACTATTTTAATTACGAAATACTTTCACGGTAACAAAGAGGATGGAGTTAACCATGGGTATCATTTCCTGGATCATTTTTGGTCTGATCGCTGGTATTTTGGCTAAGTGGATTATGCCGGGCAAAGACGGCGGTGGGTTTATTGTCACCGTGATCCTCGGTATTATCGGTGCGGTAGTCGGTGGCTGGATCAGTACGTTATTCGGCTTTGGCAAGGTTGACGGTTTTAACTTCGGCAGCTTTGTTGTGGCGGTGATTGGCGCAATCGTTGTGCTGTTTATCTACCGTAAAGTGAAGAGTTAATACGCCGAGCGCATATTCACTCTGAAACAGTAAACCGCCGTTCACCACGGCGGTTTTTTTATGCCCGCGACAGACGCTCGTAAACAAAAAAAAGCCCGCTGGATACCCGCGGGCGAACCCATTTTGGCAAATTTTTTCGGCTGCCTCCTGACAAAGGGCGTAAACTCCGTTTTGCAGGATGGTAAGGCGCAGCCTGACTGCTTCCCGGCTGGAGAAGCAGCGAGGTAATTTTATGTTTAATCCCGGGGTTACATAAGCTGACAAAAACAGTAGGGGGAGGGTTACTCCAGCAACACGCTCATCACCAGCAGCACTACCATGCACATCGACATAATACTGATATCAATCATCCTGTACGACACTCGCTCCCGTAAACCATAATCCGACTTTGCATCGGTAAACATTTACAAACGACGCGAATTGTACATGAGTAAACGCTGCCTAAACCAACCCTGTTTTTAAGAATTAACCGATCGCATCACAAAATTGAATCGTTCTATTCGTCGCCAGCTGCGCCGATTGGCGCTTTGGCGAAAATCTGTAGCCGGGCTTCGGAATTGTAAAATGGAATCAGCAGAAAAGCTAAACCCGCGCCACCGGTTGCATACTGCACTGCCAGATCGGCGCTGTGGGTGATAAATATTTGATGTCCCCCCCAACTACAACCCACGCTCATATCCGGAGTACAGTTTTTCCATTTGCTAAGTAACTCGCCACTTTTCGTCAGATATAAATACTTCGTGTCCGAACCCGATGGCGGCGTCGCGGATTCGGCTAACAAGGCGAACGTTTGAGTACTTACTACTTTCCCTTGCTCGTCTAACGATGAAGCCTGCAGCGTGGCGGTGGGGAAATTGAAACGTAATTCAATGGCTGCGGCATTTTTATCACTGACGTAAAAAACCTGCGTTAAATTATCCGCACCCCAATATTTTCCGCCGCTGGGTTGCAGCGGTTTGATCTTAAATCGATATACGTTCTGCGTGCGTATATCCTGGCGCTGGGAGTACTCGGCATTGTATTGCGCGCTTTGCGGCGCGTTAACCGAGCAGCCGGTAAGTAACCCCATTAATATTAGTGCTGTAAATTTGCGCATCCTTTTTCCCGGCGATCGTTCATCTACTGGTGCCGGTTGATTATGCCCGTTATGACAAACGATAAAAAACACAGAACGCTACCAAAGCAGGTAGGTTTTTGCGCTCTGCACAATCTGCCACACCGCTAAAATAAGCTGTGCCATGCTTGTTATCGGATGCTGGAATAGAGAGAAAGAGATGACGATTACGCTATGCAAAGCTTGTGGTACCTCATATAAATTTAGCGAAAACCCTCCGCAACATTGCCCGATATGCGAAGACGAGCGGCAATTTATTCCGGTGGGCGGCCAGCAGTGGATTGCATTAAATAAGCTCACCGCATCGCACAGCAATAAGTGGCAACAGCATAACAGCGCGCTTTTTAGCATTCGCACTATTCCTGGCTTTGCCATTAATCAGCGGGCATTTCTGCTGCGTACGCCGCAGGGCAATATTCTATGGGACTGCATCGCCAACCTCGATGAGGCGACAAAAACGCTGGTTTCCGCGCTGGGTGGGCTGAAAGCCATCGCTATCTCGCATCCGCATTACTACAGTTGTATGCAGGATTGGGCGGCGGAGTTCAAGGCGCCAATCTATCTGCACGGGGATGACCGCCAGTGGGTCATGCGCGACAGCCCGTGGATTACCTTTTGGGAGGGCGATAGCCTGCAACTGACGGCCGATGCCAGTCTGATTCGCCTGGGGGGGCATTTTGCTGGTGGCTGCGTCCTGCACTGGGCGCAGGGCGACGGCCTGCTATTATCCGGCGATATTGTCCAGGTGGCGCCCGGAGCAAACGCCGTTTCTTTCATGTGGAGCTATCCCAATATGCTACCGCTGCCGTCATCAACGGTTACTGATATCATTCATCGCCTTGCTGGCGTGAAATTCAGCCAAATCTACGGCGCGTTCGAGGGGCGGGAGATTCTGAATAACGCCGGGGAGATCGTCCGTCGCAGCGGGGAAAAGTATGTTGCTTGTTTGCGAAAGTAAGATGGGAGTTCGACAACGCCAGCTGCTATCCGTTGTCTCAGGTATTTCAATCCGTAAACGTCAGCCTGATTGAATTTTCAGTCGCAGCAATATAGGCGCTTTTATCGGTGCCTTGCAAAGACCAGCGGGTGCCGAATACCGGATCTTTTTCCTGGCGATAACCTAAAGCGCGTAGGTATTCAGACAAGATGTTTTCGTCCGTATCCCTGGCGTATTCAATCTCGTCTATCTGGGGGGAGGCGCCATCAGCAGCCCTGAAGTGAATCGGCGTGCTGTCATTGATGAGGGGGGCATGTTTAACTTCGCTCGGTGCAATCAGATAGAAGGTGAGCCAGTCCGCGCGCGAGTAATCGGCGCTAGCCGCCATGGCAATCGACGCGGTTTTATATATCCCGCACAACACGACAGCCAAAACCGCGAGCGAACTAAATTTCGTGACCTTCGTCATTAGAGTTCCTTTATGAACGACCTGCTTATCCTGTGATTTTCTGCGGTAGATTAACCCCCTTCATATCCCCAACCCTGACGAAAAGTGCCATTTCCGGTCTCTATCGCATAAATCGGTATTTTCGATACATCTTTTCCATTGCCGCTTCGCCTGTGCTCTTATTCTCAATAACTTATTATTTATCAATCTATTAAATATAAGAATTGCTTCCTGATAACCCCTTCACCAGGGTCTATGCTTATAGAAAAGCGCAGAAACGGGCGAAATGGCCGAATACCCCTGCTCCGGCAGGGTTGAAGTGATAATCATTATCACTAACATGAGGGTATGGCCCGATGGCGGCACTCGATGAGGTAGAGCGATGGAACTACAAACAAACACCTTTAATCCTGACGATTTCAACTGGCAGGGGCTAACGATGACCCCCGCTGCGGCGGCCCATATTCGCGATCTGATGCACAAACAGCCGGACAAACAGGGACTGCGCCTGGGGATTAAAACCAGCGGCTGCGCCGGTTTTGGCTACGTGCTGGAAATGATTGCCGAGCCGGCGGACGACGATCTGCTGTTTGAACGCGACGGTGCCAAGCTGTTTGCGCCGCTGCAGGCGATGCCGTTCATTGACGGTACCGAACTGGATTATGTTCGCGAAGGCTTAAATGAAATATTCAAGTTTCATAACCCGAAAGCGCAGCACGAATGCGGCTGCGGCGAAAGCTTCGGGGTTCAGGCGGAGTAACTATGTCTCGAAATACTGAAGCAACTGACGATGTCAAAAGCTGGACCGGCGGCCCGCTCAACTATAAAGAAGGCTTTTTTACCCAGCTACAAACCGATGAGCTGGCCAAAGGCATTAATGAAGAGGTGGTACGCGCGATTTCCGCTCGTCGTAATGAACCGGAGTGGATGCTCGAATTTCGTCTCAACGCCTTTAAGGCCTGGCAGGAGATGGAGGAGCCGCACTGGCTGAAAGCGCATTACGATAAGCTTAATTATCAGGATTACAGCTACTACTCGGCGCCATCCTGCGGCAACTGCGACGAGACCTGCGCCTCGGAGCCCGGCGCGGTGCAACAGACCGGGGCAAACACCTTCCTGACAAATGAAGTCGAGGAAGCCTTTAACCTGCTCGGGGTACCGGTACGCGAAGGCAAAGAAGTCGCGGTGGACGCCATTTTCGACTCGGTATCGGTGGCAACCACCTATCGCGAGAAGCTGGCGGAGCAGGGGATCATCTTCTGCTCCTTTGGCGAAGCGATTCACGATCATCCGGAACTGGTGAAAAAGTATCTCGGTACCGTAGTGCCGGGCAACGACAACTTCTTCGCTGCGCTGAACGCCGCGGTCGCTTCCGATGGCACCTTTATCTACGTGCCGAAAGGTGTGCGCTGTCCGATGGAGCTGTCGACCTATTTCCGCATCAACGCCGAGAAAACCGGCCAGTTTGAACGTACGATTCTGGTCGCCGACGAGGGTAGCTACGTGAGCTATATCGAAGGCTGCTCGGCGCCGGTACGCGACAGCTATCAGCTGCATGCGGCGGTGGTTGAAGTCATCATTCATAAAGATGCGGAAGTGAAGTACTCCACCGTGCAGAACTGGTTCCCCGGCGACAACAATACCGGCGGCATCCTTAACTTCGTCACCAAGCGCGCGCTGTGCGAAGGCGAAAACAGCAAGATGTCGTGGACCCAGTCGGAAACCGGTTCGGCTATAACATGGAAATACCCGAGCTGCATTCTGCGCGGCGATAACTCGATCGGCGAATTCTTCTCGGTGGCGTTGACCAGCGGCCATCAGCAGGCGGATACCGGGACCAAAATGATCCATATCGGCAAGAACACCCGTTCGACCATCATCTCGAAAGGGATCTCCGCCGGACACAGCCAGAATAGCTATCGCGGACTGGTCAAAATTATGCCGACCGCGACGAACGCCCGGAACTTCACCCAGTGCGATTCGATGCTGATCGGCCCGGACTGCGGGGCGCATACCTTCCCGTATGTCGAATGCCGCAATAACAGCGCCCAGCTGGAACACGAAGCCACCACCTCGCGGATTGGTGAAGACCAGCTGTTTTACTGCCTGCAGCGGGGTATTAGCGAAGATGATGCGATCTCAATGATCGTCAATGGATTCTGTAAAGACGTGTTCTCAGAATTGCCGCTGGAGTTCGCCGTCGAAGCGCAAAAATTGCTGGCTATTAGCCTTGAACATAGCGTCGGCTGATAATTAAGGAAAAAAGATGTTAAGTATTAAAGATTTGCAAGTCGCCGTAGAAGACAAAGAGATCCTGCGCGGGCTGAACCTTGAGGTGCGCCCCGGCGAAGTCCACGCGATCATGGGCCCTAACGGCTCAGGGAAAAGTACGCTCTCGGCTACCCTCGCCGGACGGGAGGATTACGAAGTCACCGGCGGCAGCGTCGAGTTTAAGGGCAAAGACCTGCTCGAACTCGCCCCGGAGGATCGCGCCGGGGAGGGCATTTTTATGGCTTTTCAGTATCCGGTGGAAATTCCAGGCGTCAGTAATCAGTTTTTCCTGCAAACCGCGCTCAACGCCGTACGCGCCTATCGCGGCCTGGAGGCGCTGGATCGTTTCGATTTCCAGGATTTAATGGAAGAGAAGATCAAACTGCTGAAGATGCCGGAAGATCTGCTAACTCGTTCGGTGAACGTTGGTTTCTCCGGCGGCGAGAAAAAACGCAACGATATTCTGCAAATGGCGGTGCTTGAGCCCGAGCTGTGTATCCTCGATGAATCGGATTCCGGGCTGGATATTGATGCCCTGAAGATTGTCTCGGAGGGGGTTAACTCACTGCGTGACGGCAAACGCGCCTTTATTATCGTCACCCACTATCAGCGTATCCTTGATTACATCAAACCGGATTATGTCCACGTGCTGTATCAGGGGCGAATCGTCAAGTCGGGCGATTTCACTCTGGTTAAACAACTGGAGGAGCAGGGCTATGGCTGGCTTACCGAACAGCAGTAACGCGCTGCAGCAGTGGCATCATCTGTTTGAAGCACAGGGCGAAGAACGCACGCCGCAGGCCAATCAGCATTTGCAACAGCTGTTGCGCCTGGGGTTGCCGACGCGCAAACATGAAAACTGGAAATATACACCGCTGGACGCGCTGCTAAGCGGCACGTTTGTTGCGACGCCGGCTACACTCAGCGTGGCGCAGCGCGACGCGCTGGCGCTCAACCTCGACGCCTGGCGGATGGTGTTTATTGATGGCCGCTTCAGCCCGGCGCTCAGCGACGATCTCACCGCTAGCGGTTTTGACGTTAGCGTTGATAACCAGCGCCAGCATCTGCCGGATGCGGTACAGCCGGAAGTGTTTCTTCATCTCACCGAAAGTCTGGCGCAGACGGTAACCCGCATCGACGTGAAGCGCAATCAGCGCCCGGAGAAACCGCTGCTGCTGATGCACATTACCAGTGGACTGGCCGGCGACGAGCTTAATACCGCTCACTATCGCCATCATCTGGCGCTGGAGAGCGGGGCGCAGGCGACCATCATCGAACACTATATTAGCCTTGATGAGCAGCGGCATTTCACCGGCGGACGCCTGACGATGTCTGTCGCCGACAACGCCCATCTGCAGCATATCAAGCTGGCGTTTGAAAATGGGCAAAGCTACCACTTCGCCCATAACGATCTGCTGCTTGGCCGCGATGCTTCGGCATTCAGCAGCAGCTTCCTGCTGGGCGGCGCGGTGTTACGACACCATACCAGTACCCGTCTGGCCGGTGAAAACAGCAATCTGCGCATTAACTCGCTGGCGATGCCGGTGAAAAACGAGGTCTGCGACAGCCGTACCTGGCTCGATCACCGCGTTGGCTACTGCAACAGCCGTCAACTACACAAAACCATCGTCAGCGATAAGGGGCGGGCGGTATTTAATGGCCTGATTAACGTCGCGAAACACGCGCTGAAAACCGATGGTCAGATGACCAATAACAATCTGTTGTTGGGAAGGCTGGCGGAAGTCGATACCAAACCGCAGCTGGAAATTTACGCGGACGACGTCAAATGCAGCCACGGCGCCACCGTCGGTCGTATCGATGACGAACAGCTGTTCTATCTGCGCTCGCGCGGCATCGAACAACAGGCGGCGCAGCAGATGATCCTTTACGCCTTCGCCGCCGAACTTACTGAAGCCATTAGCGATGACGCGCTGAAACAACAGGTGTTGGCGCGCATTGGCAAGCGCCTGCCGGGAGGGGATGCATGACATTTTCAGTAGAACGCCTGCGCGCCGATTTCCCGGTGTTGAGCCGAGAGGTTAACGGCCAACCATTGGTTTATCTCGATAGCGCCGCCAGCGCGCAGAAACCGGAAGCGGTGATTAACGCCGAAGCCGAGTTTTATCGCCATGGTTACGCTGCCGTCCATCGTGGTATCCATACCCTGAGCGCCGAAGCGACGGCGCGGATGGAGCAGGTACGCCAGCAGGCGGCCGCTTTTCTTAATGCCCGCTCGCCGGAAGAGCTGGTGTTCGTACGAGGTACCACCGAAGGCATCAATCTGGTAGCCAATAGCTGGGGCGGGGCTAACGTCGGGGCCGGCGATAATATTATCGTCAGCGAAATGGAACACCACGCCAATATCGTGCCGTGGCAGATGCTCTGTGCCCGCGTCGGCGCCGAGCTAAGAGTGATCCCGCTCAACCAGGACGGTACCCTACAACTCGATGTTATTCCCGGTCTATTTGACGACCGCACCCGGCTGCTGGCGATAACCCAGGTGTCGAACGTACTGGGGACAGAAAACCCGCTATCGGCGCTGATCCCGCTGGCGCATCAGCATGGCGCGAAGGTGCTGGTGGATGGCGCGCAGGCGGTGATGCATCACCCGGTGGATGTGCAGGCGCTGGATTGCGATTTTTACGTCTTCTCGGCGCATAAGCTGTACGGGCCGACCGGGATCGGCGTGCTGTACGCCAAAGAAGCGTTGCTGCAGGAGATGCCGCCGTGGGAAGGCGGCGGGTCGATGATTGCCACCGTCAGCCTGAGGGATGGCACCACCTGGGCGAAAGCGCCGTGGCGCTTTGAAGCCGGCACGCCGAATACCGGTGGAATTATTGGCCTCGGCGCCGCGTTGGACTACGTCAGCGAGATTGGGCTTGAGCAGATCGGCGAATATGAGCAGACGCTGATGCGCTATGCTCTCGAGGAGCTGAAAAAGGTGCCGGATTTGACGCTTTACGGCCCGCAACATCGTTTGGGCGTTATCGCTTTTAACCTCGGGAAACATCATGCCTACGATGTCGGCAGTTTTCTCGATAACTACGGTATTGCGGTGCGTACCGGACACCATTGCGCGATGCCGCTGATGGCGTTCTATCAGGTTCCGGCGATGTGCCGGGCGTCGCTGGCGATGTACAATACGATGGAAGAGGTGGATCGGCTGGTGGCCGGGCTGCAGCGGATCCACAAATTACTGGGTTAAAGGACGCGACTATGGCGGCATTACCAGACAAAGACAAATTGCTGCGCAACTTTTCTCGCTGCGCTAACTGGGAAGAGAAGTATCTCTACATCATTGAACTCGGCCAACGCCTGGCGCCGCTCAGCGCGGAAGAACACATCGCGCAGAATATTATTCAGGGCTGCCAAAGCCAGGTGTGGATCGTGATGGAGCAGGAGCCATCCGGCGTGATTACCCTACGCGGCGATAGCGATGCGGCCATCGTCAAAGGGCTGATTTCGGTAGTATTCATCCTTTATGACCGCATGACCGCGCAGGATATTAGCGAATTCGATGTACGCCCGTGGTTTGAAAAAATGGCGTTGACCCAACATCTTACCCCCTCCCGCTCGCAGGGCCTTGAAGCGATGATCCGCGCAATTCGCGCGAAAGCCGCAAATCTTAGCTAGAATAAACAGGTAGATTTCATTCTGTTACGTGCGACGAAGGCGAACGCTTTCGTCGCCGCGCAGATCCTGGCGTTTTATCAGCGAAAGAAGGAATCTCAGTATGAAACGCGCGTCTCTCATCGCAATGACCCTTCTCGCAGCTCTGAGCGCGCAGCACGGCGCCTGGGCTGTCGATTATCCGCTTCCCCCGGCCAACAGCCGTTTGATTGGCCAAAACCAATACTGGACGGTACAGGAAGGGGATCGCAACCTGCAGGCTATCGCCCGCCATTTCGACACGGCGGCGATGCTGATTCTTGAAGCCAACGATACGATTGCGCCGGTGCAGCCGAAGCCGGGCACACGGGTCTTAATCCCATCGCAGATGCTGCTGCCGGATGTCCCGCGTGAAGGCATTGTCGTCAACCTGGCCGAGCTGCGGCTGTACTATTTCCCGCCGGGGCAAAATCAGGTGCAGGTTTATCCGCTCGGCATTGGCCAGTTGGGGCTGGAAACGCCGGAGATGACCACCCGCGTCGGGCAGAAAATCCCTAACCCGACCTGGACGCCGACTGCCGGTATTCGCGCGCGCTCGCTGGAGAAGGGCATTAAGCTGCCGCCGGTGATCCCCGCCGGGCCCAATAACCCATTAGGCCGCTACGCGCTGCGACTGGCCTACGGTAACGGCGAGTATCTGATCCACGGCACTAATGCGCCTGATAGCGTCGGGCTACGGGTGAGTTCCGGCTGTATGCGAATGAACGCTGACGACATCAAGGCGCTGTTCAGCCAGGTGCGCGCCGGCACGCCGGTACGGATTATCAATCAGCCGGTGAAGTTCGCGGTAGAACCCGATGGTAAACGCTATGTAGAGGTCCACAGGCCGCTTTCGCAAACTGAAGGGGAAAATACCCGGACAATCTCTTACACGCTTCCTGCCGCGTTTCACGCCTTTTCTGACGATAAAGCGGTGGATGACCTGCAACTGAAAAAAGCGCTGTCGCGAAGAGCGGGCTATCCGGTGGTGGTTTCTGAAGGGGCGGGCAGCGCGACGACCGAGCTGTCGGCACAGAACAGCCAGCAGAATGACACTAAACTGACGCAGTAGGGTAAAACAACAGGCAAAAAAAATGGCGCACAATGTGCGCCATTTTTATTACCAGAACTCTTACTTACGGTAAGAGTGAGCCTGGTTGTCCAGACGCTGGTTAGCGCGAGCTGCGTCGTCTTTAGCAGCCTGAACGTCAGAACGCATTGCGTTCACGTCGTTGCTCAGCTGGTCAACTTTAGCGTTCAGAGTCTGAACGTCAGAAGACAGCTGATCGATTTTAGCATTGCTGGAGCAACCAGCCAGCAGAGTAGAACCCAGGATTACCGCGCCCAGTACCAGTTTAGTACGATTCATTATTAATACCCTCTAGATTGAGTTAATCTCCATGTAGCGTTACAAGTATTACACAAACTTTTTTGGGATGAGAATATTTTTTTTACCCGAATGCACTTATTTTTGATCGTTCGCTCAAAGAAGCATCGAATTCGTAGATCTAGTTTAAAAAGCGCTGTGAAAACAGAAGGCTTCCATCGGATTCATCTTAGATAATCTCTTATTAAATAGTAAAATCCGATTTGCATTTTTATTAAGAACAGCTAGTGAATGAATAAAAAAAAGCGCCCCGACTGGAGCGCTTTAAAAAAAGATAAAATAACCTGTAAATTATTACAGCACGTGCACGGAGGCGGTGTTAGTGGTGCCGCTTGGAACCAGCGCGCCGGAAACCATCACAACCACGTCCCCTTTACGCGCCAGGCCGCTCTGCAGCGCCAGCTCTTTACCCAGGTGGTAGAAATCATCAGTAGAGGCGATCTCTTTCACCAGCTGCGGTACTACGCCTTTGCTCAGGACTAACTGACGAGCGGTAGTTTCGTTGGTGGTCAGCGCCAGGATAGTGGCGTCCGGGAAGTATTTACGCACGGCGCGCGCGGATTTACCGCCCTGGGTAGCGACGACAATCAGCGGCGCTTCCAGTTTTTCAGCGGTTTCAACAGCGCCGCGGCAAACCGCTTCGGTAATACGCAGTTTACGGTTGTCGTTGTTGTAATCCAGACGGCTGGTCATCACGCGGTCGGTACGCTCGCAGATGGTCGCCATAATGGTAACGGCTTCCAGCGGGTATTTACCTTTCGCGGATTCGCCGGACAGCATTACGGCGTCGGTGCCGTCGAGGATGGCGTTAGCGACGTCGCCTGCTTCAGCGCGGGTCGGACGCGGGTTTTTGATCATGGAATCCAGCATCTGGGTCGCGGTGATAACGACTTTGCGCGCGCGGATACATTTTTCGATGATCATCTTCTGTGCGAAGATAACTTCTTCAACCGGGATTTCAACGCCCATATCACCGCGCGCAACCATGATGCCGTCGGATGCTTCGAGGATTTCGTCGAAGTTGTTCAGGCCTTCCTGGTTTTCGATTTTAGAGATGATCTGGATGTTTTCGCCGCCGTGCGCCTTCAGGTGCTCGCGGATTTCAACCACGTCAGAACGCTTACGGATAAAGGAAGCGGCTACGAAATCAACGCCTTGCTCACAACCGAAGATCAGGTCCTGCTTGTCTTTTTCAGCCAGCGCCGGCAGAGCGATAGAGACGCCCGGCAGGTTAACGCCTTTGTTCTCGCCGAGGTCGCCGTTGTTCAGCACTTTACAGATAACTTTGTTACCTTCGATCGCGGTCACTTCCATGCCGATCAGACCATCGTCGACCAGTACGGTGTTGCCGACGCTCAGGTCGGTGGTGAAGCCTTCGTAGGTCACCGCAACGATTTCATTGTTGCCGACCACGGACTTGTCAGTGGTAAAGGTAAAGGTCTGGCCCGCTTTCAGGGAGACGTCGTTACCGCCTTCCAGCTTGATGGTGCGGATTTCCGGCCCTTTGGTGTCCAGCAGGATTGCGGCTTTCTTACCGGTTTTGTTCATCACATTGCGCAGGTTCTGGATGCGCTGACCGTGTTCCGCATAGTCGCCGTGAGAGAAGTTCAGACGCATGACGTTCATGCCCGCGTCCAGCATTTTGGTCAACATCTCTTCGGATTCGGTTTTCGGACCGATGGTGCAAACAATTTTGGTCTTTTTCATGACAGTCTTAGTCTTTAAGTTGTGAAGGATATGGAAATCTCGCTCCGGGGGCGCACTGCCGCGGAGTCAAACCTGTGTTACGAAAGTTGCAATGCCACGCTCTAAGGATAGGTGACAACAAAAGAGCGTGCAGAAGAATGTGTGCTGGCGGTTCAGCCCATGAAAAGTGGCAATGTTTTGTACGTTTTTTTGTGCAGTCCAATGCGCTGAAACCATTCAAGAAAGAATCGAGGCGCATTATACGCTGCCGAAACGAAAAAGGAAAATAAAAACGGCGTTTCATTTTTAGTGTGATTAATGTAACAAAATTCACACGATTCGCTCGCGAAGCTGCAACAGACTTTTGCCGCAGCGGATCAGATTAAACGGTGTTTTATCACATTTACAAACCTATTAAAGGCAGTAAAACGCTTCATTGAGTGAAAAAAAATAGCGCAGTTTGCTTTATTATAAAATCGTATCAATAATGAATTGATTGATAATGATAATTTACGAGTCTTAATAATGGGAAATAAAGCGAAAGACGACGAACTCTATCAGGAAATGTGCCGCGTAGTGGGTAAGGTGGTATTGGAAATGCGCGATCTTGGTCAGGAGCCGAAACATATTGTTATTGCCGGTGTCGTACGCACCGCGCTGGCAAATAGCAAAATTGAACGTTCAGCGCTCACCCGCGAGGCGATGGAAAGGGTGATTCACGCGTTGTCGGGGCACTAAACCCCGCGCCCCGACATAAGTAATGCTTAAGAGATAACGAACCGAATCACCGCTTTTACCGCAATCTCGCAGTGGTGTGAAACCATTGCTTCGTCGTCGATTTCAGGCAGCGGATCGTCGAGATACAGGCTGCTAAAAGTATAAAAATTCGATACCTGATAGAAGCTAAAACTACTGATCAGCCGATGCACGTCGCGCGCCTGCAGACCGGCCTGGAAAATCCCCTGTTGCTGGCCGCGTTGCAGAATATCTTCGATAATCGACAGCGCGGTACGGTTCAGCGGTTTCAGCTCCCCGGAACCCTTCAACCACTTGCCGCGCTGCATGTTTTCCATACAGATAACTCGCATGTAGTCGGCGTGAGTGGCGTGATAGCGCACGCTCCATTTCACCAATTGCACCAGCGCCTCGACCGGCGGCAGGTGCTCCAGCCCCAGCTGTTGTTCCGTTTCACGGATCCGCGCATACACATGTTGCAGTACCGCCTGGTACAGCTGCTCTTTGCTCTTGAAGTAGTAGACCACCATGCGCTTGGTGGTTTGCGCCTCGATGGCGATCTGCTCCATACGCGCGCCGGGGAGGCCATATTCGGCAAACACGGTGATGGCGGCGGCAAAGATGCGCTCTTTCAGGGATTGTGCTTCATCATGAGCAACGAGGGACATAACGACTCCTTTTTCTATGGAGACAAAAAATACACATAATGATCACAATTTAGCAACCAAATCTGGCGCCTGTGAACCAAATGATACATAGTCAGTGCTCATGTCGAATGATGACCCGAGGACTCTTATGTTGCGTTCCATCGCTACCGTCTCGATATCCGGAACTTTACCCGAAAAGCTGCACGCTATCGCCGCGGCCGGTTATCAGGGCGTTGAAATCTTTGAAAACGATCTGCTCTATTATACGGGCACGCCGCGCGATATTCGCAACCTTGCCGCTGAATTAGGGCTAAAAATCACCCTTTTTCAACCCTTTCGCGATTTCGAGGGCGCCAGCCGCGCGCAGTTTGCCGCTAACCTGCAGCGGGCGAAGCGGAAATTCGCCCTGATGCATGAACTGGGTTGCGACACCATGCTGCTCTGTAGCAACGTCCAGCCGGACTGTTCGGCCGATATCGAACTGCAGGTCGCCGACCTGCGCGCGCTGGCCGATCTCGCCGAGCAGGAGGGGGTTGTCATTGGCTACGAAGCGCTGGCGTGGGGTACTCACGTTAACCGCTGGCGTCAGGCATGGGAACGGGTGCAGCGGGTTAACAGCCCGGCGATGGGCATCGTTCTTGATAGTTTCCATATTCTGTCGCTCGGTGATGATCTACAAGGCCTTGCCGAGGTGCCGGTTGAGAAAATCACCTTCCTGCAGCTGGCCGACGCGCCGTTGATGAAGATGGATGTCCTCGAATGGAGCCGTCATTTCCGCTGCTTCCCTGGCCAGGGACAACTGCCGCTGGTGGATTTCGCCTGTGAACTGACCCGCTGCGGCTATCGCGGACCCTGGTCGCTGGAGATTTTCAATGACGGCTTTCGCGCCTCGCCCACGGGTGCCACGGCGAAAGATGGCTATCGTTCGTTGCTGTGGCTCGAAGAGCAGACCCGTCGGCAGCTTGCGGATAGCGACGCGGCGTTATTTTCGCCACCTGCGCTACCGCACTATGACGGTCTGGAGTTTATTGAGTTCGCCGCCAGTCCGGCGGAGTCTGTCGCGCTTGGCCAGCGCCTGACGCAGTTGGGCTTTAAGCTTCAGGGCAAGCATCGTTCCAAGCAGGTTGCGCTCTGGCGTAATGGCGAGGCGCGGGTGATTGTTAACGCGCAGCCGCACAGCTGGGCCGACCATTTTCATCAGCGTCACGGCATCTCGTTGTGCGCAATGGCGCTGCGGGTGAGCCACAGCGCACCGGTTGTGGAGCGCGCCCGCGCCTACGGTTATGCCACCTGGCAGGGGGATGCCGGTCCTAATGAGAGTTCGATCCCGGCGGTTTGCGCCCCGGATGGCAGCCTGATCTACCTGGTTGAAACCGGTGACGACATCTACGCCCGCGATTTTCATTTGCAGGCAGACGCGCCGCGCGACGACTACTGCGGTATTGACCATCTGGCGTTAGGCATGGAGGCCGATAGCCGCGACAACTGGATTATCTTTTTCCGTACGGTTTTCGGCTTCAGTCTCGAACACGAACAGACGTTGCCCGACCCATACGGCCTGGTGCGCAGCCTGGCGGTTCATAGCCCGCAGGGCAATATCCGTCTGGCGCTGAATATTTCGCAAAGTCGAGCCACGCAGATAGCGCGTTCGGTCGCCTGTTATCAGGGCGCCGGGCTACAGCACGCCGCTTTTGCCTGCCGCGATTTACCCGCAACGCTCGAAAATCTGCCGCAGGCCGCGCTGAACGCGCTACCGATCCCGGCGAATTACTATGAGGATCTGCTGGCGCGCTTCGGTGGAGAGTCGCAGGTAGAGACGCTGCAACGCCTGCAAATTCTCTACGACCGTGATACCCGCGGCGGCGAATTCCTCCACCTTTATACCCGTCCATTCGCGGCGGGGCGTTTCTTCTTCGAATTGACCGAACGGCGCGACGGTTACGCCCAGTACGGCGCGGTAAATGCCGCCGTCCGCCTTTCGGCGATGCAGTACAGTTAAACGTAGCAAATGGTTCACCACACAACATCGCAAACACAATAACAACATTCATCTGTACTCAAGACAGGAAACGACTATGAACTCTTATAGCCATAACCAGGCGACGGCGGCGGATAGCGCGACCACCGCGCCTCGCTCCCGGCGGCGTATCGGGATCCTGGCGCTGCTGGCCGTCGGCACGATGATTAACTATCTCGACCGCACGGTGCTCGGTATCGCCGCGCCGAAACTGACCGCCGAGCTCGGCATTGATGCCGCCATCATGGGAATTGTCTTTTCGGCCTTTGCCTGGACCTACGCGCTGGCGCAAATCCCCGGCGGTATTTTCCTCGATCGTTTCGGCAATAAGGTGACCTATTTCCTCTCATTGGCGCTGTGGTCGCTGTTCACCTTATTTCACGGTATGGCGATTGGCTTGAAAACGCTGTTGCTGTGTCGCTTCGGGCTTGGCGTCAGTGAAGCGCCCTGTTTTCCGGTCAACAGCAGGGTAGTGAGTACCTGGTTTCCACAGCAGGAGCGCGCGAAGGCCACGGCGGTCTACACCGTCGGTGAATATCTCGGGCTGGCCTGTTT
Organism: Klebsiella sp. JN_Kp122; assembly: GCF_040062085.1. Classification (NCBI taxonomy): domain Bacteria; kingdom Pseudomonadati; phylum Pseudomonadota; class Gammaproteobacteria; order Enterobacterales; family Enterobacteriaceae; genus Klebsiella; species Klebsiella sp. JN_Kp122. The sequence continues at coordinate 100,623 of NZ_JBEAHW010000045.1, read as the reverse complement.
CTCGCCGCTGCTGTTCTGGATTATGGGCAGCTTCGGCTGGCGCGCGCTGTTTATCAGCGTCGGGGTTGTTGGCATCCTGTTCGCGCTGGTCTGGTGGCGTTGCTACCGCGAACCCCATCAGGACAGCCGCCTGAGCGACAGTGAACGCGAACATATTCTTCGTGGCGGCGGACTGGCTAGCGCGCAGCAGCAGCAAAACGCTTTTAGCTGGCCGCTGGTGCGCCAGCTGTTGGCAAAACGACAGGTGATTGGCGCCAGCGTCGGTCAATTCGCCGGTAATACCGTGCTGGTCTTCTTTCTGACCTGGTTTCCAACGTACCTGGCGACCGAGCGCCACATGGCGTGGTTGAAAGTAGGCTTCTTCGCCATCTTGCCGTTTCTCGCCGCGGCGGGTGGCGTGCTGTTTGGCGGCTGGCTCTCCGACAAGCTGTTGAAAGCCACCGGTTCGGCCAATCTGGCGCGTAAGCTGCCTATCGTCGTCGGACTGATGATGGCCAGCAGCATTATTTCCGCCAACTGGCTGCCGAGCGACCTGGCGGTGATCCTGATGATGTCTTTTGCCTTTTTCGGTCAGGGTATGGTTGGCCTTGGCTGGACGCTAATCTCCGATATCGCGCCGCAGGGGATGGGCGGGATAACCGCCGGCATCTTTAATTTCTGCACCAATCTGGCGGGGATCCTCACGCCGCTGATTATCGGTTTTATCGTTGCCGCTTCCGGTAGTTTTTTCTACGCGCTGGTCTATATCGGCGGCGCGGCGCTGCTTGGCGTAGTGGCCTATCTGTTTATCCTTGGCGATGTCAAACGCATCGAACTTTCGCAGTAACAACAGGAGTAGGGCATGATCATTAGTGGTCATACGCGGCTGATAGCGCATCTTGGTTATCCGACCGCCAGTTTTAAAGCGCCGATGATTTATAACCCATGGCTGGCCCATTGCGAGGCGGACGTCAAAGTGGTGCCGATGGGGGTGAAGCCGGAGGATTACGCGGCGCTGGTGCCAGCGCTGTTTTCCATGACTAACATCGTCGGCGCGCTGGTCACCATGCCGCATAAAATGGCTACCTGCGGGCTGGTAGACCAACTGAGCCCGACGGCGGCAATCGCCGGCGCCTGCAATGCCATCCGCCGCGAAGCCGACGGCAGCCTGCGCGGCGATATGTTCGATGGCGAAGGCTTTGTGCTGGGGATTAAGCGCAAGGGCTTTCAACCACAAGGAGCGCGGGCGCAGGTGTTCGGCTGCGGCGGCGTCGGCTCGGCGATTGCCGCATCGCTGGCGGCCGCAGGGGTCAGTACCTTGACGCTGTTCGATACCTCTTTATCCGCCGCCGAGGCGCTGGCGCAACGGCTGCATCAGCACTATCCGCGTCTGGAGATCGTTCTGATGCAGCGCGATCCCGCCGCGCAGGATCTGGTGGTCAACGCCACGCCGCTGGGCATGAAAGCGGATGATCCGCTACCGCTGGACGTTTCGCGCCTGTCGCCGCGTACCTGGGTCGGCGAGGTGGTGATGAGCGTTGAATATACTCCGCTACTGCGGGCGGCGCAGGCGCTGGGGTGTCCGATTCAGCGCGGTACCGATATGCTGTTCGAAATGATTCCGGCCTATCTCGAGTTCTTCCAGCTGCCGGTGGCGACGCCGGAACAGCTGCGCGAACGGGCGGAAATTCGCTACTGAATCAACAAAAATGGCGTTATCCTGGCGCTATATTTTCATCTTTATAGCGATTCGTGTGATGACCCCTTCATTGACGCTGCTGGCGGCGGGAAGCCTGAAAAGCGCTTTCCTCCCGCTGCTGGCGCGATTTCAGCAGCTTAGCGGCATTCAGGTCGAGGCGCAGTTTGGCCCGGCCGGCCTGCTGCGCGAACGCATTGAAGGCGGCGAACGCTGCTCGCTGTTCGCCTGTGCGAATACCGAACACCCTCAGGCGCTGCTGCAAGCCGGGCTTGCGATAAAATGCTGTTCGTTTGCCGCTAACCGACTGATGCTGACCGTGCGCCGCACGCCTGATACCGATCGCGCTGACTGGCTGGCGTTACTGCACGATTCTCGGCTGCGGCTGGCGACCTCGACACCGGGCTGCGATCCTTCCGGTGATTACACCTGGCAGCTTTTTGCCCGTCTTGAGGCCAGCTATCCGGGCCTCGGACGGACGTTGATGGCCCGGGCGCAGCAGCTGGTCGGCGGTCGGGCGTCGCTCACTGTACCGTCGGGCGCTACCGCAGGGGCATGGCTAATTGGCGAAGACTTTGCCGATCTGTTTATCGGCTACGCCCACTATGCGGTTCAGATGACGGAGAGCGCGCAGTTTCGCACGTTACTCATTCCCGAGCCGTGGAATATTCGCTGCGAATATCAGCTGGCAGAAATTGAGGAGAGCGCCGCCGCGCGGCAGCTACGGCGCTTTATTACCGCTGAGGAAGGGCAGAATTTTCTGCGCGCGGCAGGTTTTTTGGCCGTTAACGATGGATCGTAAACTGAGGCGCCAGTAACGGCACCTCGCTACCGGGATGATCGATTTTGTGGACCGGTAGCCCGTAGGCGCGCCGCAGGTTTGTCTCGCTGAGCACCGCGAACGACTCTCCCGCCAGCCATTCGCCGCCGGGCAACAGCAGCAGGGTATGGCTGGCGACCTGCAGGGCGTGAGTCGGATCATGGGTGGTGAACATCACGGTGCGCTTCTGCCGATGAGCAAGGTCGCTAATCAGCTGTAACACAATCTGTTGATTGGCCAGATCCAGCGCTGAGCAGGGTTCGTCTAACAGGATATTCTGACTCTCACTGACCAGCGCGCGGGCAATGAGCGCCAACTGCTGCTGTCCGCCGGACAGGGCGCGAAAAAGCCGATTGGCCAGCGCGGCGATCCCCAACTGCGCCAGCGCCTGTTGAACCTCCCGTTCATCTTCCGGCCCCGGCTGCGCGAACAGATCGACGTGGCGGGCGCGCCCCATCAGTACTACATCGCGTACCTGCCAGCCGAATGCCGGACGAAACGACTGCGGCACGATGGCGATGCCGCCTTCTACGCTAAACTTTCCGCCGAGCGGCGGCAGAACGCCGGTCAGGGTATCCATTAGCGTGCTTTTGCCGCGACCATTGGCGCCCAGTATCGCCCAGATTTGCCCGTGACGGCACTGCATTGATAGTGGGGAGAAGAGCGGCTGACGATGGCCATAGCGCAGGGCGTCCAGTGATAATGAAATGTTCATTGGGCCACTCCGCGGCGTTGGGACCGAATGAGTAAAAGGGTAAACAGCGGCGCGCCGAGCAGGGCGGTAATAATGCCAATCGGAATCTCCGCCTGGGTTAAGGTGCGCGCCAGGTCGTCCACCACCACCATAAACGCGCCGCCGAGCCAGAATGCCGTTGGCAGCAGTCGGCGGTGATCGGCGCCAACCAGCAGGCGCGCCAGGTGCGGAATCACCAGCCCAACCCAGGCGATGCTGCCGCTGACCGCGACCTGGGCGGCGACCAGCACCGCGCAGCAAACCAACACTCCGCGGCGCAATGTGGTCACCGAAACGCCAAGACCGCGCGCATCTTTATCATCCAGCGCCAGCAGGTTGATACGCCAGCGCAGCTTAAGCAGGATAACGGCGGCGACGGCGACCGGCAGCGCCATGGACAGCACTTTATGCCAGTTAGCGGTGGCAAAGCTGCCGAGCAGCCAGAAAACGATATTCGGCAGGGTTTCTTCCGTGTCGGCAAGGTACTGCATCAGGCTGACCAGCGCGGCAAAGAAACCGCTGAGAATAATGCCGGAAAGGATCAGCGCTAGCGTGTTTTCACGCCCTTGCAGCCTGGCAATCAGATAAACCAACACCAGCGCGGCGAGGCCGAAGAAGAAGGTACACCCCATCATCGATATGATGTCAAAACCCAGCAGGATCGCCAGCGTGCCGCCGAAGGCGGAGCCGGAGGTCACGCCGATGATATGCGGGTCGACCAGCGGGTTGTGGAATACGCCTTGTAAAGTCGCGCCGCATAGCCCCAGCGAGCCGCCGGCCAGCAGCGCCATCACTACCCTGGGAAGCCTGACTGACCAGACTATCTGCCCGGCGATGCCGCTATCGGGCGCGCCATGCGTAAGCTCATGAAAGACCTCATTCAGGCTGAGGTGGTACTGCCCCAGGCATAGCGAAACGATAGCGATAAACAACGTCGCCGCCGCCAGTCCGCCGTGCAGCAGGGCCCAGTGAAGGTTACTGCGCATTCGGCGTCCATTTCACGCGGTAGAAGCGTTGATAGTAATCCTGCGCTTTCGCATCGACATCGACGTTCCGGTAGCGGGAAGGATAGAGCTTTTTTGCCATCCACAGTTCGCCTATCGCCAGCGCTTCCGGCATTGGGTAGCCCCAGGCCTTGGCGTATTCCGGCATCAGCCATACCCGGTGGTTTTTCACCGCGTCTATCGCTTGCCATTGCGGGTCGTTTTCAATCTGTTTGACCACCTGCGGATAGCGGTCCTGGACGAAGATCACCTCAGGGTTCCACTGCAGAACCTGTTCCAGCGAGACCTGACGGGCACCCTTAACCGTCGCGGCCGCAACGTTCAGCGCCCCGGCATGCTTCATCATCAGACCGGTATATTTGCCGGAGCCGTAAGTGTTGAGATCTGGATTGGCCATGTACACGCGCACCCGCTGGCTGTCAGGGATACCGGCGACCGGAGCGTTAGCTTCTGCTCGCGCCGCAAAGGTGTAATCAATCAGCGCTTCGGCCTGGTTTTGGCGTTCGACGACTTCGCCAATCAGGCGGATCCCCTGTTTAAGCCCGTCGTTATAGGCCTGCTCTTCATTGGCCATTGTCGGGTTCATTTTGTTTTTCTCGCCCGCCGCGTCCTGACGCAGGGATATCGCAACGACCGGAACCCCGGCGTTTTGGATCTGCTGGATCATCGCCTGCGGCGCGTAATTGGCGACGAACACCACCTGCGGATGCAGCGCCAGCAGGCTTTCGATATTGACCTGAGTTAAATCGCCCGGCGTCGGCAGATTTTCAATAGCGGGCATAAAGCGGACAAACTGCGGCCCGAGCTGTTTTTTCCAGCTGCTTAACACGCCGACGATATCGTCGCCGGCATTCAACTGGACCAGGAGATTTAGCGTCTGGTGCTGCAGGACGACCGCGCGGGTGATGTGGTCCGGCAGCGTAACCTGGCGGCCCAGTTGGTCGGTGACGGTGCGGTCGGCAAAGGCCTGGCTGGTGAACAGGCTGGCGCTGAACAACGTTAGCGCCAAAAGTAAACGGTGTGGTGACATGGATTAACCCGGTTGGATAAGAATAAGCGATATATATTAAATTATATAGCGATACCGGGAACAAAGCATCCACATCTTGCGTATCGAGCGGCTTTGACCTACGGTAAATCCACCACCAATCCATTCATGCGCCGTTATGTCTTATCCATCCCGCTTATTAAGTGATATCCCCGGTATTCGTTACGCTTTTCTCGATGTGCACGAAACCGCCGCTTTTCCGTACAGCGAAATGGCGCCGGTTAAGCTGGTGCACGGCAATGTTGTTCATCATTATCAGGGGCCGCAGGCAGAGCGGCCGCATGCCGATGCTGTATTTACGGCTCTGCGTGGGCAAAAGGTCGGCGTCGTCACCGCCGACTGTTTACCGCTGTTAATGGCCTCGCGGGATGGGCGCTATGTTTGCAGCGTGCATGCCGGCTGGCGAGGAGCGGCCAGCGGCATTATCGAAAACAGCCTGGCGCTATTTCGCCAGCATCATGTGGCAATAGAAGACGTTGTGGTGGTCTGCGGGCCGCATATTCACGCCTGCTGCTATGAGGTTTCGGCCGAGTTTTATCAGTTGCTGTTGACCATGCCGGCGGGCAAGCTGGCAAAACGGTACAATGACGAGCTGTTTCATCAGCGCCTCGCCCCGCCAGAAACCGGGCAAGCGCAGGCGACCGGGAACGATAATCTGTGGTTCGATCTCCGCGCGCTGGCGCAGCGGGTGCTGCAACAGGCCGGGGTGGCGGCGGAAAATACCGAATGGCTGGGAAGCTGTACCTACTGCACGCCGCAGGCGCTCGGCTCGTACCGTCGGCGCACCCATTTTCCGGCGGCGAAAACCTTCCAGTATTCATGGATTATGCGCGAATGAGATAAAATGATGTTTGCTGATGTGTAACATTGGCGCACGCTTGCTATCTCTACGGTCCTTCAAACAAGGAGGATCGTAAAATGAAAGCTAACTCAGTTGTACTGGCCCTGACCCCGCTGCTGGCCGCCAGCGCTTTTTCCGCCCATGCAGGACCGCAAGCCCAGGCGGTATGCGGTTACAGCCACACTCTTGGCGACGACGCGATTATGATGTTCGGTATGCCAAACCAGGCGATGTGGCATGATTTCTTCGGCAATACCCACACCGACGCGGTCTCAACTTATCAAACCCTGCGCGCGCAGCCGGAAACCACCTGTGATAACAAGGCCGATAGTTCCGCCTATTGGGCGCCGTCAATGAAGTTGCCGGATGGACAAATTGTCACTCCGGCTTATCAGAAAACCTATTACCAGGCGACCAAAGTCGAACAGTATCCGCTGCATCCTTTCCCGTCGGGGTTAGAGCTGCTGGCTGGCGACCACCACGGCTCCGCGCCGAGCTCACGGATAACCTTCCTGTGCGCCAACGGTAAAGGCTATAGCAACAAGGCAGGTGAGGTTTGCGGCCTACGTAAAGCGGGCGACGCGGTGCAGTTTAATATCGGTATTCAGTTCCCCAACTGCTGGGATGGCGTCAACCTGAAGCCGAGCCACGGTCACAGCAACGCCGCCTATGATGTCAACGGCGCCTGCCCGGCCGACTATCCGGTAAAAATCCCGACGGTTAATATGAATATCGCCTACGTGCTGCCGCAGATTAAATCACTGGACACGGCAAAAATTGAGTTGTCGATGGACCCGGTTATGAAGGGCGATAAACGTGAAGAGAAGTGGGGCAGTATCTATACCGCCCATGCTGATTTCATGAACGGCTGGACGGTCGAGGGCGCGCACTTCATGACCGAACACTGTATGAATGAAGGCATGGATTGCGGGACCAACGTGCCTTATAGCTTCTCGCTGGCGGAAGAAAACGCGGTGGTCGAGAGCGCGCAGCCGAATGTTAACTTCGGGGCGCCTGAAGCGCTGCAGATTTCCGATAACTGGAAGAACGGCGGCCGTACCAGCAACCCGGAAACCCTGACCCTGGTGAAGTTTAAAATCCCGGCGCTGCCGAAAGATCAGGATGCGTCGCTGTTTAAATATCGCCTGCGTCTGTACGGCGGCAAAGTGGAAACTAACGGCGCGGACCAGATCTTCTTCTACCCGGCCAGTAATGACTGGAGCGCGGCGAGCGTGACCTGGAAGCATCGGCCGGCCTGCAGCTACAACTCTGATGCTCAACTGTATCTCAATTCATCTCGTGAGTATCGGATGGTGGATATCGATAAAGCAGTGCGTAAGGCGCTGGCGGAAGGGAAAACCGAGATCTCCTGGTACATCGGCGGCGACCGTCAGGGCAACCACTATCAGTTTGACGCCGCAGCGGCGCAGAAGCAGCCGATCCTGATGCTGGTTGGCTTTAAAACCACCCCGGAAATTTAATTTCCAATAAAGGTAAGCTATTCCCGGTGGCCGTGTCGCCACCGGGTTTGTGACTTACAACACTTTAAAGCCGTGGGTACCGTCGCGCGCTAACTGTTCCACCAGGCCATACTCCCAGTCGAGATAAGCCTGCATTGCCTCAGCGGAGTTATCGGTTCCTTCATAAGGCCGTCGATAGCGATCGCCGCGCGGCGTTGCCAGATGCGTCTCGCCCTGTTCCAACGCCAGCCCGGCATCAATCCACGCCAGCGTCCCGCCGCTTAATAGTTGTACCGGCTTACCGGTCAATGCCGCGACTTCAGGCACGGCATAGCGGGCCAGCAGGCTGCTGCCGCAGGTGACAACGTAACGTTTTGCGGGAGGGATGAGCTCAAGCGCCTGACGCAGCTGTGAACGCGCCAGCCACCAGGCGCCGGGGATATGCCGTGCGACATAGTTAGCGCTGGTGGTGAAATCCAGTACCACGGTGCCGGGTTCACGCAATTGTTCCGCTAACTGCGCTGGGGTTATCTCCTCAGCCTGCGGCGCCGGCGGTACGCTGGCGGGCGGAACGCCGCGTTCGCTCAATTGCTCCACGCGGACATCGCGTAAAACCGCCACTTCCCAGCCCATCTGCGCTAACCAGGACGCTGCTATCGGCGCGCGTATCTCATCATCGGAGACCAGCACAATCCGTGCTCCGCGTACGCTGGCATAATGATCGGTTTCCTGCACCAGCTGGCCGCCGGGCGCATTCACGCTGTGCGGCAGATGGCCTGCGGCATACTCCTCGGGGCTGCGAACATCAAACAGATAGGTGGTGCGGCTCGGCTGCTGTTGCCAGCGGGCTAAAGTCGGGGCATCAATGAAGGCCACGCCAGCGCGCTCGGCCAACTGCGTCACTGCAGCCACGCGTTGCGCTGAGGCGCGGAAATCGGCGTCGTAGCGCCGCTGCTGGCCGTGCTCGAGCTCCAGTCCGGCTAAGGTCCAGCCGATGGTGCCGTTGCGCAGCGCGTAAACCGGATTGGCTAAACCGGCATTACGTAGCGATTGGCTGCCGATAATGCTGCGGGTACGGCCGGCGCAATTAACGATAACCGGCGTTTGCTGCGATGGCAGCAGGCCTTCGATGCGTAACGCCAGCTCCCCGCCGGGCACGCTGATGCTGCCGGGAATATTCATCGTTTGATATTCATCAAAACGACGCGCATCGACCACCACGACCGGCTGTGGACCCTCGATCAGCGCCTTCACTTCCTCGGCGCTCAACGAGGGCGTCTGGCGCTCGCTCTCTACCAGCTCGCCGAACGCTTTGCTCGGTGAGTTAACGTCCTGAAAGAGCTCGCCGCCACTGCGCTGCCAGCCCGTCAGTCCGCCTGCCAGTAGCGCGACATCCTGATAGCCCCAGCGTTGCAGCCGTTCAAGGGCCTGCTCCGCGAGACCTTCGCCGTTATCATAGAGGGTAATCGGCGTCGTCAGGCGCGGCACGCGGCGAAAAATCTCAAGCTCCAGCTTGCTGAGCGGCAAATTAGCGGCAAACAGCGGATGGTTAGTGGCAAATACGGCCTCTTCGCGAACATCGATGAGCGCCACTTCTGCGCCATCGATTAGCGCCTGGCGTACCTCGGCTGGCTGGCGATAATTGTAGTCAGGCATATTCATTATCCTTTGAGAGATCCCAGATATTGGGCAAGTGACGGTTGGAGTAACCGGAGACGAAAGGTTTGGCGATCCCATCCGCGGTATAAACAGCACGCCGGACGCTGCCGATGTTAGCGCCGTAGACGTGAATACTGATTGAGACGTGGTCAGCGAGCGCGTTACTCACCCGATGAATATCGCCATCGCGGGAAGAGACTTTTTCTACCTTGCCGGGAGAAAGCCGTTCAGCAGGACCATTGGCGATCGGTAAACCGCGTTCGTCGAGTCGGTAGCGCTGGTTCTCCTCCGCGCCGCGCAACATACCGATGGCTCCCCAGACCCGATGGTCGTGGATCGGCGTCGATTGCCCCGGCCCCCAGACGAAGCTGACAATCGAAAAACGTTGGCCGGAATCGGCATGCAGCAAATATTGCTGATAATGGTGGGGATGCGGCAGGGTGTACTCTTCCGGCAACCAGTCGTCTTTTTGCACCAGCGCAGCCAGGCGCACGGCGACGGCGTCGAGCAGGGTGGCCTCATCGGTAAACTGGCGATGCAGAGCATCAAGGTCTTGAATAAACTGGCGTAATTTTTCCACTCGCGGTGCAGTCATGGTGGTTTCCTGTTGTCGGGACTGGTCATTACGCTAGCAAAGGCGTTAATATAATTAAAATGCAATTTCCGCATATGTTAATATGCAAAAATCACATTAAGGATTGTATGCGTATCGATGACATTGATGCCCTGCTGGCTACCGTGCAGTTTTCCTCTCTTAACCAGGCTGCGGAATATCTCGGCATTACCCAATCGGCCATTACCCGTCGGCTTCAGCGTCTGGAGCAAACCCTCAATGTGACGCTGCTGGAGCGCCAGACCCGGCCCCTGACGCTCACCGCCGCCGGGCATCGGGTGTATGAGCAGTGCCTGAGCATTAAGCGGGAAACCAAAAAGCTGTACGGTCTGCTTGACCCGGAGGCGGAACCGCAGGGCGTTCTGCGACTCGGCGTGCCGCAGAGCGTGGCGGAAATCGCCCTCCAGCCGGCGCTGAGCGCGCTACGCCAGCAGTTTCCGGCCCTGGAACCGCAGGTGACCTGCGGCTGGAGCGGGCTGCTGCAAAAAAGGCTGGAGAGCGTCGAACTGGATGGCGTGTTGGCGATGGGACCACAACAGCAGCGCTTTGCTGACGGCTACAGCGGAAGGCTGCTGTGTCCGCTGGATATCGTGGTCATCGCGGCGAAAAGCTGGCGACTGCACGCCGGGGCGCTGCGCGACTGTGCGCAGCGAGGCTGGGTACTGAATCCCGACGGCTGCGGCCTGCGGGCCGGGCTAATCCGCGAACTGCAATCGCAGGGGCTGCGGCTTGCGCTGAACGTCGAGACCGCCGGCGCCCAGCTGCAAATCAGCCTGGTGGCGCAGGGACTGGGGCTTGGACTGGTGCCTCGCGCCGCGCTGGCCGCCAGCCCGTGGCGCGATGAAGTGGCCACGCTTGCGCTCGCGGATTTTCAGCCGCAAGTGCATCTGTGGCTGGTAAACGCGCAGAATCTGGCTAATCTGAGCCAGCCGCTGACTTTTTTTGCCGGAAAAATTGTGCAGCAACTTAACGCATCTGACTGAAAGATATCTATAAATTTTTAAATGCTTATTCTGCATATTAAGTTATGATAAAAATGCATTTCGCTCATTAAGTGCCTGTGTATAGGGTAATGAAAACGCGCCGCCGCCGCGGCCCATTCATTACCTTGCTACCAGGAGTTCTGTATGAGCATTCAGTTTCTAGGCATGATCGGCCACCGCCTGTCGTCAGAAACCATCGCCCCGGTAGGGCCGATTTTTGACCGTGATTATATTGTGCGCTTCGCGCAAACACATGAAGCCGCGGGGTTTGACCGTCTGCTGGTGGGGCATTGGTCCGATCAACCCGACGGCTTTTTGGTGACCGCGCTGGCAGGGTTGTCGACGCAAAAGATAGCTTTCCTGCTGGCGCACCGCCCCGGTTTTGTCTCGCCAACTCTCGCCGCGCGTAAATTCGCCACTCTTGAACATCTGCTTGGCGGCCGGCTGGCGGTACATATCATCAGCGGCGGCAATGATGCCGAGCAGCGCCGTGACGGCGATTATCTCGACCACGACCAGCGCTATGCGCGCACCGACGCCTTCCTCGATACCATCCGCAAAGTCTGGACCGCCGAACAGCCGGTGGACATCGACAATGATTTTTATCAGGCGCAACAGGCCTGGTCAGCGATTCGCCCGCTGCAGAAACCGCATATTCCCCTCTATTTCGGCGGTTCGTCGGAAGCGGCAATTACGGTTGCCGGTAAACACGCTAACGTCTTCGCGCTATGGGGGGAGTCGCTGGCGCAGACTGCGGAAACTATCCAGCGGGTACGGGCCGAAGCGGCAAAACATCAGCGCGAGATCGGTTTCAGCGTGTCGTTCCGGCCGATTATCGCCGATAGCGAAGCGGAAGCCTGGGAGAAGGCCGAGCATATTCTGCATGTCGCCACCGAGCGGGCGGCGCAGAACGACGGGGGCTTTAAAGCCAAGCCCGATAGCGTTGGCGCGCAGCGTCTGCGGGCTACGGCGGCGCAGGGCAAGGTGGTGGATAAACGCCTGTGGACCGGCATCGCGCAGCTGGTGGGCGGCGGCCACAACTCCACCGCGCTGGTCGGTACGCCGGAGCAGGTTGCCGATGCGCTGCTCGACTACTACGACCTCGGCGTGCGTAACTTCCTGATCCGCGGATTCGATCCGCTGAACGATGCGCAGGAGTATGGCAAAGCGCTGCTGCCGATTACCCGCGAAAAAGCCGCGCTGCGCGCCGCGGCGGAGCGTGCATCGTGAGTCATCGCCCAATCGCAGATTGGCCACGGCAGCTTGCCGAGATCCGCCAACTGATGGCGGAAGAGGCGGCCAGCCTTGATGCCAGCGGCGATTTTCCCCATCGCAATATTGACGTTCTGCGCCGACGCGGATTTTTAAGCCTTGCCGTACCGCAGCAGTACGGCGGACCTGGTGCCAGTTTAGCCGAGCTGCAACAGGCTATCGCCGCCATCGCCTGGGGCGAACCGGCAACCGCGCTGATTGTCTGCATGCAGTATCTGCATCATCTGCGGCTGGCGGAAAATACGCACTGGGCAGAGCCGCTACGCCAGCGCGTATTTGATGATGCGCTCACAAACGGCGGGTTGATCAATAGCCTGCGCGTCGAACCGGATCAGGGCTCTCCGGCGCGCGGCGGCCTGCCGCAAACGATAGCCAGCCGTAACAGTCGGGGCTGGCTGATTAACGGCCACAAAATTTATACCACCGGTATCGAAGGATTGAGCTGGCTGGCGCTGTGGGCGCGCAGTGACGACAACCCGCCGCTGGTCGGTAGCTGGCTGGTTCCTGCCGACAGCGAGGGCATCAGCGTAGTGAAAAGCTGGGATCACCTCGGCATGCGGGCCACCGGCAGTCACCAGGTGGTGCTGAAAAACGTGCAGGTGTCCGCCGGGCACGCGGTAGACGTTTGGCCCACCGACGAGCCGCCCGCGCCGGACGCCGAACAATTTCGTCTGTTTGCCAACCGTCATACGGCGCTACTGGCGGCGATTTACGATAGCGTGGCCCGTGCGGCGCGCGACTGGCTTGTCGTGTGGCTCGGCGCGCGGGTCCCCGGCAATCTTGGGCAAGCGCTTTCCAGCCTGCCGCGGGTACAGGAAAAAGTGGGGCAGATCGAAGGGCTGCTGCTGGTTAACCGCGCGCTGCTGGAGAATGCCGCGAAGCTCGGCTTTTCCGTTATTGAGGCCAATCTGGCGAAAGTCACTGTCACCGACAACGCCATTCAGACGGTCAACCTGGCGCTTGAACTCACCGGAAATCATGGTTTAAGCCGGCAACATCCTCTGGAACGTCACTATCGCAACGTCCTGTGCGGGCGGGTACATACGCCGCAGAACGACAGCGCGTGGCAGGCGGCGGGTAAACACGCTTTTCAACAACAAGGATAATTCAGATGCGCATACCCCATTTTACCCGCATAGCCGGGGCGCTAATGCTATTGACGCTGAGCAGCTATGTTGCAGCTCAGGAAAGAATCACACTTAGAATTGCCGATCAAAAAGGCGGCATGCGGTCACAACTGGAGGCCGCTAACGCCTTGCAAAACCTCGCTTACGATATTAAATGGGCCGAGTTTCCTGCCGCCGCGCCGCTGGCTGAAGCGCTCAACGCTGGCGCGGTTGACGTGGGGATTATCGGCGATGCGCCGCTGTTGTTCGCGCTGGCGAACGGCGCGCCGGTAAAAGCGATTGCCGTCGATAAGAGCAACCCGGCGGGGACCGCTGTATTGGTACCTCCCGGCAGCGCTTTAAAAAGCGCTGCGGATTTAAAAGGTAAACGCATTGCCACCGGGAAAGGATCGATTGGCCATTTTGTGGCGCTGAAAGCGCTGGAGCAGGCGGGTGTTTCGCCGAAGGAAGTACAGTGGGTATTCCTTGGCCCGGTGGATGCAAAAGTCGCGCTGCTTAACGGTTCGGTAGATGCCTGGGCGACCTGGGAGCCCTATACCACGCAACTGGTGAAAACCGCTGAAGGGCAGATTCTGGTGAGCGGCAAAGGGCTGCTGCCGGGTAATACCTTTCTGGCCGCCACCGATAATGCGCTGAAGGATCCGCAAAAGCGCGCGGCGCTTCAGGATTATCTTACCCGACTGGCCGGCGCCGAGCGTTGGGCTTACGCCAATCTCGATAGCTATGGCAAAACGTTGGGGGAGATCATTCGTTTCCCGGCGGATATCGCCCGCGCGCAGTTTGCCAACCGCCAGTCGCAGTGGCAGCGGCTGGACGCGCCGACGGTCGCCCAGCAGCAGTCGACGGCGGACTTTTATCTTGCCAACGGCCTCATTCGCGCAAAGCTCGATGTAACGCCGACATTTGATCACGGCTTTAACGTGCCGGTCACGCCGGTTCATGCGGAGGCGGCGCCATGATGACCACACGTTTTACCCGTCGTCGTTTCTTACAGTTTACCGGTGGCCTGGCGCTGGCCGGGGCGTATGTGCCGCTATGGGCTCACGATATGGCGGAGATGGCGAGCGGCGATGAACATCCGGCGCTGCGTCTGGCGCAGCCTTATAAAATCAAGTTGGCGATTAACAAAAGCGCAGTGTGCCTGGCGCCGGTCGCCGTCGCTGAGCAGCAGAAGATTTTTAGTAAATATAACCTCGACGTTGAGTTTGTTAACTTTGGTAACTCGACGGATGTCCTGCTGGAAGCGATTGCCACCGGCAAGGCCGACGCCGGGGTAGGCATGGCGCTACGCTGGCTGAAGGCGCTGGAGCAGGGCTTTGACGTCAAACTTACCGCCGGAACGCACGGCGGTTGCCTGAATCTGCTGACGGCCAAAAACTCGCCTTTTGGCGCGCTGGAGAGTCTGAAAGGGCAAACCATTGGCGTTACCGATATGGCCGGGCCGGATAAAAACTTCTTCGCCATCTTGCTGAAACGCCACGGCATCGACCCGATAAGCGATGTGCAGTGGAAAGTCTATCCGGCAGACCTGCTCAGCGTGGCGTTGGATAAGCGCGAAATCGCCGCCATTAGCGGCAGCGAGCCCTTTAGCTATCGTCTGCTGGAAACCGGGAAATATCAGCTAATCGCCAGCAATATGACCGGCGATTATGCCAATCTCAGCTGCTGCGTGCTGGGCGTCAGCGGTGCCCTTGCGCGCGATCATAAACCGGCGGCGGCCGCGCTTACCCAGGCGATTCTGGAAGCCCACAGCTATGCCGCCGCGCATCCGGAAAGCGTGGCGCAATCTTTTCTCACCCATGCGCTAAATACTAACGAAGCGGAGGTTAGCGGCATTCTTCACGGCCAGGGGCACGGTCATCATGCGGTGGGCGAGGCTTTTGTTAAAGAGCTGACGCAGTATGCCGTGGATCTGCAGCGGGTTCAGGTCATCAAACCGGGAACCGATCCTCATCAGTTTGCGGAGAGTATTTATGTCAACGTTTTCTCCTGACCGCGCGCTCGCCCGACCGGGGTTCGGCGCTCTGATCTGGACGGAGGGCGGGCTTGCCGCCGCGCTATGGCTGCTGGGCGGCCTGTTCACGCAGGCCTGGCCCGATGCCGGTCGGCGCTGGCCGTTTAGCGAGGAGTGGGCGCTGGCGCAGTTCACTCTCGGCGGCGGACTGCTGTTACTGACGCTGAGTTACCGTTACTGGCGCCAGCGGGGCGCGCGTTTGCAGCGTGCCGGAAAATGGCTGGCGCTACTGCCGGTGCTCTTCGCGATATGGGAAGGGCTGACGGCCAAGACGGCGTTTTTGCCGGTGCCGTTTTTCGCTCCGCCGCAGGCGCTGATTGAAGTGCTGCACGATGACTGGCCGCGGCTGCTTGATAGCCTGCTGCATTCGCTGGGGCTGCTCGGGCTCGGAGTGCTGCTTGGCACCAGTTGCGGGTTTATCAGCGGGCTGGCGATTGGCTGGTCTCAGCGTATTGGCTATTGGGTGCATCCAATTTTACGCCTGCTGGGGCCGGTGCCTTCCACCGCGCTGCTGCCGCTGTGCCTGTTTATCTTTCCTTCCAGCTTCGGCGCCAGCGTGTTTTTGATTGCGCTCAGCACCTGGTTCCCGGTCACGGTATTGACCTGGTCCGGGGTCATCGGTATCGATAAAGCGTGGTATGACGTGGCGCGAACGCTGGGAGCCAGCCAGCGATTTCTGATCCTGCGCGTGGCGATCCCCGCCGCGCTGCCGAACGTGTTTGTCGGCTTATTTATGGGGCTTGGCGCGTCGTTTTCGGTGCTGATTGTCGCCGAAATGGTCGGCGTCAAATCCGGGATCGGTTTTTATCTGCAATGGGCGCAGGGATGGGCGGCCTATCCGAATATGTACGCGGCGCTATTTGTAATGGCGTTGTTATGTTCCGGCCTGATTAGCGGGCTATTTATGATTCGCGATCGGCTGCTGAGCTGGCAGCGCGGAGGGATGCAATGGTAAGTGCCCAGACAATTTCGACCGGCGCTGCGGTGGCGGTACGTCATCTTCATCATGCTTTTACGTTGGGCAAACAGACGGTGCCGGTGCTGGAAAATATCAGCCTGCAGCTGCGCCCAGGAGAAAGTGTCGCCCTGCTTGGCCCCTCAGGATGCGGTAAATCGACGCTGCTGCGCCTGCTGGCGGGGCTGGAGCCACAGCAAAGCGGGCATATTGAGATTGATGATGCGGCGATGGACGGGCCGGGGCCGGAACGGATCCTGGTTTTCCAGGACCCGACGCTTTATCCGTGGCTGACGGTGCGGCAGAACGTGCTGCTGGGGCCGCAGGCGCAGGGGAAAAAGGGGCTGGAGCCGAAGGCCGACGCGCTGATTTCGCGCATCGGGCTGCAGGCGTTTAGCGAGGCGTGGCCGCGGCAGCTTTCCGGCGGGATGGCGCAGCGTGCGGCACTGGCGCGCGCGTTGCTGAATGAACCGCGTTTACTGCTGCTTGATGAGCCGCTGGGTAAGCTGGATTCGCTCACTCGCATCAGCATGCAGCGCGAGCTGATTGCGCTGTGGCAGCAGCAGGGTTATACCAGCCTGCTGGTCACTCACGATATTGAAGAAGCGTTGCTGCTTTGCGAGAGAGTACTGGTGATGTCGCCGCGGCCGGGGCGCATTATCGCTGAATTTACGCTTCCTCTGGCGTTTCCCCGCCATCGCGACAATCCGCTGCTATTGCAGCATCGGCAGGATATTTTGCGTATCCTCGGCCAGGAAGAGGATTGGTAAGCCAAATGCGTTATCCGGTATTTCCCCGCAGCAGGGGTTGGGGAGAAGTAGCCCGGATAAGGCGCAGCGCGCCACTATCCGGGGCAGGGGAAGGTTTAAAAATCCATTTTCACCGTAAACTGCACTTCACGCGGGTCGCCAATCTGGTTGCCGAGATTATTGGTGCCGATTGACGAGGTGTAATAGGTCTTATCGAACAGGTTCTTCACATTCATCTGTAGCGTTACCGGATACTGCAGCTTCATTTTATAGGCCGCGAAGATGTCGGCCACCGCATAGCCCTGCAGATAATAATCCGCGCCGTTGGTGCCGGAACGTTTGCTGACCGCGTGGCCGCCGCCGCCAACGGTCAGGGTGTTGCTGTTATAGACGTTATGAATGTCATAGGTCAGGAACAGCGAACCGGTATGTTTTGGCACGTTCGGTAGCGGTTTACCGGCATAATCGGGATCTTCCAGCACTTTGGCATCGGTATAGCCGTAGCTGGCGATGACGCTGAGGTTATCGGTGAGCGAGCCCGCCAGATCCACCTCCACACCGCGCGAGCGAACCTTACCCGCGGTCTTCGCCACCGTCTCGTCGCCAATACTTTCGGTATACAGCACGTTACGTTTATGAATATCAAATAACGCGATATTGGCGGTAATACCCTCTAAAAGGTCGAATTTTGCGCCGACTTCGTAAGAGGTGGACTCTTCCGGCGGCAGTTCGCCGATATAGCTGGCAATCGACGACTGCGGCATAAACGACTGGGCGACGTTAGCAAACAGCGACACGTTTGGCGTTACCTTGTAAACCAGCCCAGCCTTCGGCGTCCATTTCTCATCGCGGCTATCGGTATTGACGTTAAACGGACGGCCTTTACCGGCGTACTGGGTGTAATACTGGTAGCGTACGCCGGCCACGGCAATCCAGTTGTCGGTCAGATACAGGGCGTCCTGGAGATAGGTCGCATAGCTCTCCTGCTTGATGCGCTGATCGCTATCGGCAGTGGAAACGGTATTACAGGTATCAAGAGTGCCGTAAACCGGATGATAAATATTAAAGCCTTTCACGTTCTTACAACGCAGCATATCGGTACGCAGCAGATCGTAATTCTCATAGGCGACGCCGGTCAGCAGTTCATTATAAAAGCCGCCGATGACCACATTGCCTTGTAGATCGGCGCGGGTGGAATGCATCTTTTGCGTCGAGCCGTGCGTGCCGTCGACCCGGCGAGTCAGGTTGCCGGTCGCAGAATCATAGGCCATTACCCTGGCCTGGTTATCGTTGTAGTGATCCTGACTGTAACTGTAATCAAAGCGCGCGGTCCAGGCGCTGTTAAGACGGTACTCGGCATTCAGTTGGGCAATATCGGAATAACCATCGGTGATATTAAAGGCTTCATCGAAACGGGTTTTACGATCGACGTTGACCGCGTGGCCGGTATCGAGGTCGAAAATGGTGCCGCGGTCAAAAGGGGCGCTGTAATCGCGATGTGAATACGAAGCGGTAATGGTCGCGCTATCGCCAAACCAGCTCAGGGAAGGGGCGATAAAGCTGCTTTTGTTCTTGCCGAAATTACGCCAGTAATCTTCATTTTGATATTCGCCGATCAGTCGATAGGCCAGACGAGTTCCTTCTATCGGTCCGGTCACGTCGAAGCTACCCGTGCCGCCGCCAAAACTGCTGGAGGTGGCGGAAACCGAACCAGAGAACTGGCGCTCGGGGCGTTTGGTGACAACGTTAATCAGCCCGCCGGGGTCGAGAATACCGTACAGCGTCGAGGCCGGGCCCTTCAGGACTTCAACCCGCTCGGTAGCGGCGTTAAAGCTGCGCGGCAAAACGGTACGCAGGCCGTTGGTCATGATAGAACCGTCGCGATTGGCGCCGAAGCCGCGGCGGGTAAAGGCATCCTGGGTACCGCCGAGGGTATTGGTCTGCACTACGTTGGCGACGTTATACAATGCTTCATCCAGCGAGGTAGCGTGCTGATCTTCCAGCACCCGGTCGCTGACGGTATTCACCACCTGCGGAATATCCAGCAGCGGCATTGAGGTCAATGTCGCCGTGGACGAACTCAGCGGCTGATAACCGCTGGTGGCGTTCTGCTGGCGGCCGTCAGCCACCACGGTAATAGTGTCCTCAACATCCTTTGTATTCTTTGCCGCGTTATTTTCTGCGGCCATTAATCCCGGTGAGGCTAAAAAAAGAAGCGAAAAAAGCGCGCGCCCTTGCAATGTCCTGCAGGCGACATGGGGTTGAGTCATTATCTGTTTCTCGTGAACGAATCTGCCTTTGCGGTCAGATAAAGCCAATAAAATCATTGCCCTGAAAATAAAACCTATCTGTTAAGCGTCTGAACGCGCCTTCAGATATGTAATTGAGAATCATTCAAACACGAAGAAATGTAGTAGTAAATGTTATGTAAGATAAAAAATCATCGCAGAAGAAAAGCGCGATTTCGCAGCCTGTAGTAGGCGGTAAGATGCTATTATTTTATTGATTATAAACACTATTCATAAAATTCATTTTGTCTCTTCACGAGATGGTCAACGTGAAGGAAGCAACATGAAGCACAGTATTGACTACTACATTCATCCCCTTCATGATCAAAAGAGAATGAGATTTATTTTGATTTGACTGCAGAACGTCGAGGGCTGATGCCGGAACGCTGCGGCGCAGGAGCGAGTTATGCCACAGCGGGTAAACCCTGCAGAAAAGGGGATCGTCCTGGAATCCCTGTCGGCCGGATATGGCCAGACGCTTATCGTCGATGACATTAACCTGACGATCCCCAGCGGTAAAATGACGGTGCTTGCCGGGGCTAACGGCTCAGGCAAATCAACGCTGTTATCGACCATCGCCCGGATGCTAAAACCGCTCGGCGGCTGCGTGCGTCTGGACGGAAAGGCCATCCACGACATGCCGACCAAAACGGTTTCCCGCCAGCTGGGGATCCTGCCGCAATCGCCGCTGACGCCGGAAGGGCTCACGGTGTTCGAACTGGTATCGCGCGGGCGCTACCCGTGGCAGGGGCTGATGCGCCAGTGGTCTGCAGCCGATGAACAGGCGGTGGAAGAGGCGCTGCTATTAACCGGCACCGCCGAATTCGCCCATCTGGCGGTCGATAGCCTTTCCGGCGGCCAGCGTCAGCGCTGCTGGATAGCGATGGCGCTGGCCCAGCAGACGAAAACCATATTACTGGATGAGCCGACTACCTGGCTCGACCTGCGCTATCAGGTCGAAATTCTTGAACTGCTGCAAAGCCTGACCCGCGAACATGGCCGCACGGTAGTGACGGTGCTTCACGACCTGAACTTTGCGGTGAACTATGCCGACCTGCTGGTATTTCTCAAAAAGGGGCGGATAGCCGGGACCATTTCAGAACAGGAAATCTGCAGCCCCGAACTGATTAAAAACGTCTTTGATGTTGATGTGCAGATGTCAATCAATCCGCAAACCGGCAAACCTTTCTTTATGCCGTTTCGCGCACCCCAGGCCGTTGCCCGATGAGCGCCGCCGTGCTGTACGCCACGCGGCGTCGTACTCGTCCGCGGTTGGCCATGCTGCTATTAACCCTGATGCTAATCGCCGGTTCGCTGATTCATCTTGGTTTAGGCGCCCGCTGGATCGCGCCGCAGACGGTCCTGCAGGCGCTGATCGAGTACGACCCGCGGAACTTCGATCACCGTATTATTGTTGATTTACGTCTGGTTCGGCTGGCAGCGGCGCTGTTGACCGGCGCGGCGCTTGGCGTTGCCGGGGTGCTGCTGCAGACGGTGATCCGCAACCCGCTTGGCGAGCCGCATATCCTTGGGCTCAACGCCGGGGCCTCGTTGGCGGTGGTCGCGACCTCGGCGCTGGGCCTCTCTGTCGGCGATTTTCCGGCAGCTCGCCCGCTAACCGCCGCCTGTGGCGCGGCGCTACTGTTCGGCGGGGTAATGGCGCTGGCCTCTGCCGGGCGCGGCGGGGCGACGCCGCTGCGCATTACGCTATGCGGCGTGGCGATCTCGGCGTTTGCCTCGGCGGTGACGGCGGCGATATTAATTCTTGACGAACAAACGCTGCTGGCGATGCGCACCTGGCTTGCCGGCGATCTGGCCGGGTTGAACTGGGCTACTCTACAGGCGGCGCTGGTGCCGGCGCTTTCTGGCATGGGACTGGCGCTGCTTCTCGCGCCACGTCTGAACGTGCTGGCGCTGGGCGATAAAGTGGCGCTGGGGTTGGGGGTGAATCTGGTGCAGACCCGGCTGCTGGGGCTGGCCGCTATTGCGTTGCTGTGCGGCGCGGCGGTGGCGGTCGCCGGACCAATAGGGTTCGTCGGGCTGGTGGTGCCACACGTGGTGCGCCGTCTGATAACGCAAGATATTCGTCTGGCGTTACCGCTGGCGGCGCCGGTAGGGGCGCTGGTGCTGGTGCTGGCGGATATCGCTGCCCGTACGATCGTCGCCCCGCAGGAACTGGCGACCGGCGCGATGACCGCGCTGGTGGGCGCGCCGCTGTTTATCTTTATTGCCGCGAGGTTTTTTAAATGAAACGCGCCGTTCATCGCGCCGGATTTCGGCCTCTGGCGATGGGTTCAACCCGCCTATTGTTACGTCCGGCGGCATTAAAAATTGCCGCCTTCATCCTGTTCATTTTGCTGACGCTGGGGCTCTACAGCCTCAGCCGCGGCAGCTTCCCGCTGCCGTCTTCGACATGGGCGCGTGCGCTGCTGGCGCCGGAGCAGATTGGCGAGCAGCAACGCTTTATCCTGTTTGACATTCGCCTGCCGCGAATTTTGATGGCGCTGCTGTGCGGCGCCATGCTTGGCCTGGCGGGGGCGGCGATGCAGAGCATTACCCGTAACGGCCTGGCGGACCCCGGCCTTATTGGCGTCAAAGAGGGAGCCTGCATTGTGGTACTGGCGCTAATTTTGTTCTTCCCGGCCGTAGGGCTGGCGTGGCGGCCGCTGGCGGGAATGCTCGGCGGCGTGCTGGTGGCGCTGTTGGTGCTGGCGCTGGCGCGCGATTGTTCACGTCCGCGCTTTATTCTGATTGGCATCGGTGTGTCATGGACGCTGGCGGCGGCGGTTGGCATTTTTATGACCACCGCCGACGTACGCGATGTACAGACGGCGATGATCTGGCTCTCCGGTAGCCTGCACGCGGCGACCTGGCCGCTGCTGGCGGTGGCGTTTTGCTGGGCGCTGCCTGGCGCATTGATTCTGTTCTGCACCGCCCGCGCGGCGGATGTGGCGCTGCTGGGTGACAGTACCGCCATCGGTCTTGGCGTGCGTTTGCCGCAGCTCACGCTACTGCGTTTCTTCGCCCCCGTGCTGCTGACCTCTGCCAGCGTTTCCTGCGTTGGCAGTCTGGGTTTTGTCGGCCTGATGGCGCCGCATATGGCGCGTTTCGTCCTGCGCGGCGGTCAGGTGGCGCTACTCTGCGGCAGCGCGCTGATTGGCGCGTTGCTGGTGCTGGCAACCGATACGCTGGGGCGGCTGGCGTTTGCGCCGCTGCAGATCCCGGCGGGGATTGTTATTGCTCTGGTGGGGTGCCCATTTTTTATTGCTCTGCTTTGGCGTCGCCGTGACGCCCTGTAAATCAAAAAGGATTGTTATGCGTTGGTTCGTTTCTCTGCTGGTGCTGTGCGCGGGCGCTGCCGCGGCTGCCGATTCGCAAACCTTCACCGACGATTTAGGTCGTACGGTGAGCGTACCGCTGCATCCGCAGCGTATCGTTTCGATGCACGATCTCGATATTACCATCCCGCTAATTGAGCTTGGGGTACCGCCGGTGGCCAGCCATGGCCGCACGCGCCCTGACGGCAGCCACTACCTGCGTTCCAGCGCCCAGTTGACCGGCGTCGATTTCGACAATAGCGAGATTCGCTTTATTGGCACCGCCGATATTGACCTTGAAGCCGTGGCTGCGGCGAAGCCGGATCTGATTATTACCGAGCCGAGCCGCCATGTCTCGGTGGAGCAACTGGCGAAAATCGCGCCGACGGTCAGTATCGATCACCTGCAGGGCAGCGCGCCGCGGATTTACCGCAAACTGGCGCAGCTCACCGGCAGCCAGGCGCGGCTGGCGGTGCTTGAACGTCGTTATCAGGAACAAATTAAACAGCTAAAGGCCACGGTCGACCCGCAGCAGTACCGCGTTTCGGTGATACAGGCGAATAACGGCAAGGTGACGGTACACTACTCCTATCACGCGCTGGGGCGAGTTCTGCGTGACGCCGGGTTCCGCTTCCCGCCGTTGATCGACAAGATCCCCGATGGCCAGCGGATCGACGTCAGCGCCGAGCAGCTACCGGAACTGGATGCCGATTTTGTCTTCGCGACCTGGCGTTCGGACACCGGCGGTAAGCCGCAGGATGAGCTAAAGGCCATGGAGGCGGTAATGCCCGGCTGGTGTGACTTTATGCGCGCCTGCCGCACCGGCCGCTATATTTTGTTGCCGCGCGAAGAGGTTATTTCTAATTCGTATGCCGCATTGACGCTGATGGTTGCTCAGGTGCGGTCGCACATCGCCGGGCGGCCGATTCCGACGGGGGCGAAATGAAAGCGGGAGTGAAAAAAGAGAAGGGGAGAGTCGATCTGTTTGGCGAGCGTTTTCGCGCCCGCGCGCATCAACTTTCGCCCCGTTTACGCGAAGTGGCAAACTACATTAATGATAATCGCGAGGTGGTACTGGAACGCACGGCGATGGAGATCGCCACCGCTACTCACACCTCCGATGCCACCGTGGTGAGGGCAATTCAGGCATTGGGTTTTGCCGGGCTACGCGAATTAAAAGAGACCATGGCGCGCTGGTTCGGGCCGTCTGCGACCTCGTCGGAAAAGATGCGCTCGACGGTGGGGGCACTCTCCTGTGATGTCAATTCCAGCATCGATTTTGTGCTCGATGGGCATCAACGCGCCTGTGAGGTGCTATCGCGTGCGGACAATCGCGCGGCGGTAGCCCAGGCGGTGGCGCTGCTGGGGGATGCGCGTCAGGTGGCGATATTTGGCATCGGGGCGTCGGGGATCCTCGCCGAGTACACCGCGCGTCTGTTTAATCGTATTGGCTTACCTGCCTGTACCCTCAACCGTACCGGCTTCAGTCTTGCTGAGCAGTTGATTAGCCTGCAGCGCGGCGACGTGCTGATTATGATGGGGCAAAAATCACCGCACCGGGAGGGCATGACCACGTTGCGCGAGGCGCAGCGGCTGGGGATCCCGACGATATTACTCACCCAGGCGCTGGATTCGCGCTTCAGTCAACTGGCACAGGTGGTGATTGATGTTCCGCGCGGCGGCGATAACGGGCGAGTGCCGCTGCACGGTACGGTGCTGATTTGCCTTGAGATGATCGTGCTGTCCGTTGCCTCGACTACGCCGCAAAAGACGGTCAAATCAATGAAGCGAATCAATGAATTGCATCGAGCCATAGGCAAATCAGGTGGTCAACGCGGTTGAACAAAAGATAATTCGCTATCCCGATGCTTTCCGGTTGCATGCTATGCTAAGTGTGTGTATTTTTATGCAAAATAAATGCATAAAAAGGACATCTCATGGTCAAGAATTTGCTCAAAGCGTGTTTCATGATGGCCGCGCTGGCGGCAGCCGGACAGGCGGCTGCGGAAACCTATACCGTCGGTTCTGGCGGCACCTACCGTCCCTTTGAATTCGAAAATAGCCAAAAGCAGCTGGAAGGCTTTGATATCGATATCATTAAAGCGATCGCCAGGGCCGAAGGTTTTGACGTCAAACTGGTCAACACCCCCTGGGAGGGTATTTTCGCCACCCTGGGCACCGGCGATCGCGACATTATCATCTCGGGTATTACTATCACCGATAAACGCAAACAGATGGTGGATTTCTCCGCGCCGTACTTCCCGGCCGAGCAGTCGATTGTGGTGCCGGAAGGTTCAAAAGTGAACTCGCTGGCGGCGTTGAAAAACGAAAAAGTCGGCGTGGTGAACTCCAGCACTGGCGATATTGTGGTTTCGCAGGAACTGGGTAAAAACAGCACCTCCATTAAGCGCTTCGACAATACGCCACTCATGCTGCAGGAGCTGTTTGAAGACGGCGTCAGCGCTGCGGTAGGCGACGTCGGGGTGGTTAAATACTACATCAAGCAGCATCCGGAAAAGCAGTTCAAGCTGGTGCCTGACGCTAAATTTGAGCGCCAGTATTTCGGCATCGCCGTCGCTAAAGGTAACAGTGAACTGCTGGGCAAAATCAACGCCGGTTTGCAGAAAATCGTTGCCGACGGCACCTACGCCAAAATCTATAAAACCTGGTTCGATGACAACGTGCCGACGCTGCCTGCGCAATAACACCAATTTTCAGTGACCGCGGCTGTCGCTCAGGCGATGGCCGTATTTTTTAGGGAAGGACTATGACGGGATTCCGTTGGGAGATCATCGAGGAATATGGCCCGCTGTTTATGGACGGCGCCTTGATGACGATTAAATGTACCATTATCTGCGTGATCCTCGGGACGTTGTGGGGGTTAATGCTTGGACTGGGGCGGATGGCGAAGGCCGAGCACGGGCCATGGAAATATATTCTGCGTTATCTGGTGCAGTTTCCGGTGCGCTTCTACGTCAGCGCCTTCCGCGGTACGCCGCTGTTTGTGCAGATTATGGTGGTCCACTTTGCGCTGGTGCCGCTGTTTATTAACCCGCGCGACGGCCTGCTGGTCACCAGCGGGATAATGAGCGCCGATTTCGCCCGCGAACTGCGTTCTAACTACGGCGCGTTCCTCTCCTGTATCGTGGCGATTACCCTTAATGCCGGGGCCTACGTGTCGGAGATTTTCCGCGCCGGGATCCAGTCTATCGATAAAGGGCAGATGGAAGCTTCGCGCGCGCTGGGTATGCCGTGGTGGAAAACCATGCGTAAAGTGATCCTGCCGCAGGCATTTCGCCGCATTCTGCCGCCGCTTGGCAACAACGCTATCGCTATTGTTAAAGACTCATCGCTGGCCTCGGCGATCGGGCTTGCCGATCTGGCCTACGCGGCGCGAACCGTCTCCGGAGCGTACGCCACCTACTGGGAGCCCTACCTGACGATCTCGCTGGTTTATTGGGTCATTACCTTCCTGCTGGCGCAGCTGGTTAACCGTCTGGAAAAGAGGTTTGGCAAAAGTGATTCACATTAATAATTTACATAAGCGCTTTGGCGATAGCCACGTGCTGCGCGGCATCAGTTGCGATATTAAACCGCAGGAAGTGGTGTGCATTATCGGGCCCTCCGGCTCCGGCAAAAGCACCTTTTTGCGCTGTATGAATGCGCTGGAAACCGTGAGCGAAGGCGAAGTGGTGGTCAACGGCTTTGCCGCCCATGACCGGACGACCGACCTCAACAAGATGCGTGAAAGCGTTGGCATGGTGTTCCAGCGCTTTAACCTGTTCCCGCATATGACGGTGCTGGAAAACCTGCTGATGGCGCCGATGAATTTGCACAACATGCCGCGCCAACAGGCGGTCGACCTGGCGGAAGGTTTGTTGGCGAAGGTGGGACTCAGCGATAAGCGCGATGCCTGGCCTTCCAGCCTCTCCGGCGGTCAGCAGCAGCGGGTAGCGATTGCCCGTGCGCTGGCAATGAAGCCATCGATCATGCTGTTTGATGAGCCCACGTCAGCGCTGGATCCGGAACTGGTAGGGGATGTGCTGGAAGTGATGAAAAATCTCGCCAGCGAAGGGATGACGATGGTGATCGTGACCCACGAAATGGGCTTTGCCCGCGAAGTGGCCGACCGGGTGATTTTCATCGATCAGGGGGTGATTCAGGAAGAGGGTAAACCGGCGCAGATCTTTAGCGCGCCGACCAATCCGCGCACCGCCGCCTTCCTCAGTAAGGTGCTGTAGCCATAAGCAAAACGGGCAGGTGGATCCCCGCCTGCCCGTTATCAACAACCTCCGCTATTGCGCGGTCTCGGTAGCCTCTTCCATGTCTTCTTCCTGCTCATTGGCGAGCAGCGTTTTTTCATTCTTGCTAAGGCACTGGATTAGCAGGAACAGCACGCCGCTGGCGAACAGGGTGATGATCAAGCCGTCATAGCCGGAGACGCCGATCAGCATGCCGCTGACAATCGGCCCGGCCACGCTACCGGCGGACCAGAAAAAGCCAAACAGGGCGTTAATCATGATGAGCTTTTGCCCGCTAAAGGTTTTCCCCGCCCGCACCAGCGACAGGGTGTAAAGCGCGCCCGCCGCGGCACCGAGTAGCAGGCAGATAGCCATCAGCTGTACGCGCGAGGCGAGCATAAACGGCAGCGCCAGTAGCGACAGACTAAAGACAACCGCGCAGATAAGATGCACGCGACGGATGCCGAAGCGGTCGGCAACCCAGCCCAGCGGCGCCTGGAACATAGCGTCGCCGGTGAGGACGACGGTGACCAGCAGTACCGCCATCGTTTCATTTAAACCTTTATCGATGCCGTACAGCGGCAGTAGCGCGAGAATACTGGCGTCGAAGAAGGCAAAGCAGAATACCCCAGAGGCCAGCACCGGTAGAAACGCCCCCAGGCTGCGCCAGCTGGCGCGCTCGGCAAGGCTTTCGCGACTGCCGCGCGGCAGATGACGCAGCATTAGCAGGCAAACGGCGGTAATGGCGACAATGGCCATCAGCGCCGCGTGTTGCCAGGCGGGGCCGACGGAGATAAGCAGCGGGCCGGCGAGCTGGCAGCCGGTAAAGGCCGAGGCATAGATGCCGGTGAGAGTAGCGCGATTACTGCCCGCCGCGCCGCCGGTTATCCAGCTTTCCCCCAATACGATAATGACGCCGGAGGCGAGTCCGGTCAGCAGACGCGGCACCAGCAACAGCGTCATGTCGGTGGTCATGCAGGAGGCGATGGTCGCCAACGCCAGCAGGATCAGGCTAACGCTGAGCAACGCGCCCATTTCAAAACGACGGCACAGCGCGGGAGAAAGAAAAGAAGAGAGCATCATTCCAGCGGGCGGCAGCGCGGCCAGCAGGCCGACATAAAGCGGAGCAACTTGCTGCTGCGCCAGCTCAAGGCTGATTAATGGCACCGTATAGCCGGTGATAAATCCCACAAGTGAAGCGGCCATGATCATCGCCAGCGTGGGGGCCAGGCGATTCTGGTCTGGGTTAAACATTGTATTCCCGATAACGGAAGGTTGCAGGTGGATAATCCGGCAAGACGCCGACCAGTCTGCATGATAATTAATCAGCTGACGGAAGTCACCGCTGGAATAGCTACTATTTTTGATATCGATAAAACGATCCGCTGGTGAATAGACAAAAATCATCATCGCTGAAGTTGTCAGCCGCGGGGGCGAAAGGATATAACGAAGGGTGCCGCCTGGAAGCAGCAGGACGGGGACCACTCATTCAGTAATGGAAGGAACAGGACATGGCGGTATCGTCTTCACTGATTGCCGAAGCTATCGGCTGGCGTCGCGATTTTCATGCTCATCCGGAGCTCGGGTACCAGGAGCAGGAGACCTCGCGTCGGGTTGCCGGGCTACTGGCTTCGTTCGGCCTGCAGGTACATGTCGGGCTGGCAGGTACCGGGGTCGTCGCGACGCTTGAGAACGGCCCGGGGCCGGTGATTGGCCTGCGCGCCGATATGGATGCGCTACCGATCGCTGAACAGGGGACGGTGGAATATCGTTCGCGTCGTGCTGGCGTGATGCATGCCTGCGGTCATGACGGCCACACCGCCATGCTGTTGGCTGCCGCCGCGCACCTTGCCCAGACCCGCAACTTTGGCGGCACCGTGCATTTTGTCTTTCAGCCCGCGGAGGAGAACCTCGGCGGCGCGCGCAAAATGGTGGAAGAGGGGTTGTTCGAGCGCTTCCCGATGGACGCCATTTACGCGTTGCACAACTGGCCAGGCTTGCCGCTGGGGCATGTGGCGGTGAATCCCGGGGCAATGATGGCCTCGCTTGATGCCTTCGAGATAACGCTCACCGGTAAAAGCTGCCATGCGGCGATGCCGGAGAGCGGCGCCGACCCTATCGTCGCCGCCGCCCAGCTGATTATGGCGCTGCAGACGATTCCGTCGCGCCGCCTGTCGCCGCAGGATTCCGCAGTGGTCAGCATTACCCAGATAAACGGCGGTGAGGCGATCAACGTGCTGCCGGACCGCGTGGTGCTGCGCGGGACTTTTCGCTGCCTGAGCAATACGGTGCGCGAGCGGGTAAAAAACCTGATTGAGCAGTACGTGCATACGCAGCCGCAGGTTTCCGACGTTGACGGTCAGATTTCGTGGTATCCGGGCTATCCGGTGACCAAAAATGATGCGCAACAGGCGCTGAAGGTGCGCGAGGTGGCGCAGGCCGAGCTCGGCGAAGCCGCGGTGCACTGGCAGATCAATCCTTCCATGGCGTCGGAGGATTTTGCCTGCATGCTGGAAGTGTGTCCCGGCGCCTATTTCTGGATAGGCACAGACGGCGAGACGCCCTCCAGGCCGCTACACAATGCCAGCTACGATTTTAACGACGATCTACTGGCGCCGGGCGTGGCGCTGTGGACGGCGCTGGTGGAATCACTGCTGCCTGCCGGGCAGGGCTAAGTTTTCGTGTGCCGCGGAAAGCGCGGGTGAACGGTCTCCGGGGGCCAACAAAGAAATGATAAATAAAATATTGGTCAGTGCCTGCCTGATGGGCCTTAAAGTCCGTTATAACGGAAAAGAGAAAGCGCAGATGACCCATCAACTTGCTCGCTGGCAACGGGAGCAGCGCCTGGTAATCCACTGTCCTGAGCTGGCTGCCGGGCTACCTGTTCCGCGACCACCTGCCGAGATCGTGTCGGCTGATGGGAGAGACGTAATGAGTGGACAAGCCAGAATAATTGAAAATACGGGAAGGGATGTTACGCCGCATTATCAACTGGGAGCCTGGCTGGCTCTGCGAGCAGCACAAGAAGCAGGTTGTACCGCCGCATTGTTAACTGATGGTAGTCCTACGTGCGGCAGTCAGTTTATCTATAATGGTTCTTTCAGTAATCAGCGTAAATCGGGTATGGGAGTGGCGGCGTCACTGCTCAGTGAGCATGGCATCGCGGTATTTTCAGAAGCTCAGTTTGCGGAGCTTGTGAGCTGGATAGAAGAACGGGAATGAGCGGTTCCCCAGGGTTAACGTCGAACTGTATGAGGTTCACACCTCGACATAGCCGACGTTAAAGCCTTATGAAATGAACCTATATAAGGTGTAGATATTTCGAAGCAACCGTTGTCTTTTTATTTGGGAATATATTAATTGGGTTACGAAGCAGTCGGGATAAACAGTCATCTATCTTAGAGGTCAGGAGGAATTATAACTTTAGACGATATTTTCTCAGGTTTTGATCTGCAAGTTGAGGGGGTAACACCAAAATGTCTCATAAAATTACGGCAAAAAGACGAATGATCGTCAAAGCCGACATGTAGATAAATCTCGGAAATAGATAATGTACTGCTTCTGAGTAATTCTGCAGCAACGGTCATTCTCCTGGCCCGAATATAACCTACAAGTGTATATCCAGTCACTTTTTTAAAGAGGCGCTGTAGATACCATGGAGAATAGCCTGATTTCTCTGAAATTTTTATGACAGGCATGGCGCGGGTAAGATCCTCTTCAATCCAGGTGACAATGTCTTTTATCGTCTGATAAGGAACGGGATTTTCAATTTTCTCTAACATATTCATAAACACCACACTGAGACCATTTTTCTCACAAAGGTTAAGGCGAATGGCTATGCCTTATTTGATCATTGCGGGGGCAGGTCATCGCTACCCCCCATGATTATTGATATAAGTAGTTAATTCTGATGCAAGGCTAACCAAGGTTTTTAAGATAAATTAATTCCCTCGATTGAATAATCGCTTTCGCAGCCATGCCTTAATCTTATTCCAATATTCTTTACCGAGAAGCGTAACGGCGAATATAAACAGGATTTCACCAACTACAGCGACGATCGAAACGACAACAATTTTATTGGGAATATTGAGTAAAGGAATAAACGGAAAAGCTAACCAGTACACCAGCACCAGTCCTAGCATGGTAAAACCTGCTTTCTTCCTGAAACTCAATTTACTCTCACGCACCAGCGCAGGTAACTTACGTATTCCTTTCTCAAGATCATCAATCAGGGTATAGACCACAGGAATAACCAATAGGCTCAACACGGTGGAGGTGATTAACCCTCCAATAACCGCTACCGCCATTGGACTGCGGAAACTGGGATCCGCACTGCCAAAGCCCATGGCAACCGGAAGCATACCTGCGCCCATTGCCAGCGTTGTCATGATGACCGGGCGCGAGCGTTTATGACAGGCGTCAAGCACTGCCTCAGTTCTGCTGAAAGGTCTGACGATTGTGGCTCCATCCGGGCTAACGTGTCCGCGACGTGATTCAATCGCATAATCAACCAACAGGATCGAGTTCTTAGTGGCGATCCCCATTAGCATGATCAAACCAATCAGCGAGGACATCGAAAACGCCTGGCCTGCAAGTAGCAGTCCAACAAACGCCCCTCCCAAGGATAACGGGAGCGCTACCAGAATGGTGATGGGCTGGAAGAAGTCTTTAAACAGGAGAACCAGTACGACATATATGGCCAGAATCCCGGCAACCATGGCGGTCGCGAAGCCAGCAAAAAGTTCATTCATCATGTCTTCATCACCCTGAGTGAGTTGATGTATGCCTGGCGGTAAATTCTGGATAGAGGGGAGCGTCGATACCATTGCGGTCAGTTTTCCCAGTTCCATACCTGAAAGCTCTACATCCAGCGAGATGCTGCGTGCCCGATTGATGCGATTAATCTGTGCAGGCCCGCTACCCTGTTCCAGCGTGACAACTTGATCGAGCATCACGGGCCCCTTGGTTCCTGGGACCAATAGCTTCTCGAGCTGTTGTGGATGTTCACGCAGCGCCTTTGATAACTTGACGACAATGGGGATCTGGCGTTGCTCAACATTGAATTTAGACAAAAATTGGTCGTAGTCGCCAACCGTCGCTATACGCAGCGTATCGGCAATCGCTGCTCCTGACACGCCAAGCTCTGCTGCCCTGGAGAAATTGGGCCGCAGGATAATTTCATTACGGGTAAGCCCCGCGCTGGAAGTGATGTTTCCCAGGCCGGGAATTTGACGCAAATCGCGTAATACCGCTTCTGCTGTTTTAGAGAGCAGTTGTTGATCATCTCCAACCAGCACCAACTGATACTTTTCACCAGAAGCACCAAAACCAACCTTGCTACGTGTCCCTGGCAATGTGGCCATTGCGGCACGAATGTCGTTCTCAATAATGTGTTTCTCTGGTCGTTCTTTACGAGGATCCAGCAATAGCGTAAGCGTTGCCATCCTTACATCACTATTGCCGTCGGCCGCCATGATATCGCTTCCCGTCGCGCCTCCACCAATGGTTGTATAGATATGACGAATATGACGGAGATTTCCCAGACGATGCCTGGCCTGTTCCGCCAGGGCTTGTGTTTGATCTATTGTGGCGCCGGGAGGCAGCTCCAGCGTCACCTGGGTTTGCGAATTATCGTCAGCGGGGAAGAACCCTTTAGGAAGTAAAGGGATAAGCATCAATGAGCCAATAAAAAATCCTCCCGCCAGCGACAAAGTGAGCCAGCGATGTCGTAATGTCCAGTGACAAGCATGCAGATATGCCGCCATCCAGAATGGATCCCGCTGCGGGCGCACGTGCGGCTTCATCAGATACGCCGCCATCATCGGGGTTAGCAAGCGAGCCACTATCAGAGAGGCAAAAACGGCCAGCGCAGCTGTCCAGCCAAATTGCTGAAAGAACTTTCCGGCAACGCCGGGCATAAAAGCCGTTGGCAGAAAGACCGCGATCAGCGCAAAGGTTGTTGCAACAACGGCAAGTCCAATTTCAGAGGCGGCATCAATTGCTGCTTGGTAGGGGGGCTTACCCATACCAATGTGTCTTTCGATGTTCTCAACTTCTACAATCGCATCATCAACTAAAAGGCCTATTACCAGTGACAGGGCCAGCAAAGTTACGATGGACAGAGAGAAGCCCATCGCGTCCATACCGATAAAGGCGGGTAAAATTGACAGCGGCAGGGCGGCTGCCGAAATTAAGGTCGCCCGAATGTCACGCAGAAACAGGAATACAACAAGGATCGCCAGTATGGCGCCCTCGTAGATCATATGCATGGATGCATCAAACTCTTCCTGAACCGGCTGGACAAAATCATAGACCTGGGTAATTTGCAGATCAGGCCATTCTGCTTTTATCTGTCTTAATGCCTGGGCTATGTTGTCTCCGACCTCTACTTCACCGGCGCCTTTAGCGCGTGTGACTTCGAATCCAACCACCTTCTGACCATCAAGCGAAGCCAGCGCGCGGCGTTCTGCAATCGTGTCTTTGATTGTGGCGACATTGTCCAGGCGAAAGTGCTTCCCGCCGGGCAGCGGTAGTTCAAGTGCTGATAAGTCATTAATGTTTTTGACGCGGGCAAAAAAACGAAGCGGTTGCTTTCCATGTCCAAACTCGGCATTACCGCCAGTCGCCTCCATTTGAACATCACGTAACTGGCGTGAAACCTCCGCTGCTGTGATACCTGCGGCCTCCAATTTGACCGGATCCAGCTCAATCTGTATCTCACGATCGACGCCACCAACACGGGTAACCGTCCCCACGCCCGACAAGCCCTGAAGACGCCGGGAAAGGGTATTGTCAACAAACCAGGAGAGTTCGCTTTCATCCATCTTGCTGGAGCTGACGGTAAATGCCAGAATCGGTTTTCCCGTAATATTGAGCTTACGGACGACCGGATCCCGAAGATCTGCCGGTAAATCTGTACGTATGCCCTGAACGGCCGAGCGCACATCATCCACCGCTTCCTGGACCGGTTTTCCCCGCCGGAATTCAACAGACATATTGACCAGACCATCCTGGATGGTGGTACGCATATCTTTCAGGCCCTGCACCGAAGAGATAGCATCCTCCAGTTTGCGCGCCACCTCTGATTCAAGCTGTGGCGGAGCGGCTCCGGGAAGTGCGGCAGAGACCGTAACGGTGGGGACGTCCATATCAGGGAAGCTTTGAATCTTCATCATCCGGAAGGAATAAAAACCCGCAACACTCAGGACCAGAAAGAGCAGGATAGGAGGTATAGGGTTGCGAATGGACCATGTGGAAATATTCACGGGTTCGCCTCCTGAATCTCTTCGACCCTGCCAGGAGACGTTACACCGTCATCTACTTGCACGGTATCGCCACTATGTAAAAATACGCCTCCGCTCGCGACTATTTGTTCCGTACCATTTAGGCCAGAATCAATTTCTTGCCGATCGTCCAGTACGCGACCAACGCTGACCTTTAGCGCTTTTACCTGCAGATTGTCATTCACAATGAATACCTGATGGTACCCATCGCGTGCAATGATGGCTGATTGCGGTACGGTCCAACGCTGGTGGTCACCCAAAACGATTTCGCCGTTGACCCACGAACCTGGCCGAACGGATTTGGAGTCTTTGATTTCATGAGAGAGAATATCCACGTAGGCGATTCCCCGTCGTGAAGAGGCATCGATAGTGGTGGAGGCCAGGCGTACCACTCCGTTCCATGTATGTCCGCCGGGGGAGGTTATTTGCGCTTTCTGACCCGGGAAGACTTTTTCTAGCTGTTCTGCAGATAATTCAGCTCGCCATTCAAATCGGCCCTGTCGAATAAGTCGGAACATCTCTGTATTTTGGCCCGGGACGGAACCGATGCTTGCCAGGCGGCTGGAAATCACACCGTCATCAGGCGCCCTAAGCACGGTCTGGTCGAGATATATTTTTTGCGCGTCCACCCGTGCCTTTGCCGACTCCAGGCGCGCTTTTGTCGCCAACTCCTGAGTCAATAATTTATGGATATCCTGCTCACTGAGCGTACCTGTGCCTCGTAATTTTCGAGCGCGTAGAGCATCTGCCTGCGCATTCTGCGCGAGGGCATTAGCTTCGTTGCGCTCCGCAATAGCCAGCAGATAATTATTCATAACGGTATCATGAGAAAACTCCGCCAGTGGTTGTCCTTTACGAACAACATCACCCTCTTCAGCCAGTAATTTTTCCACGCGTAAGCCATTTGCTTCAGGGCTGATGATGGCTTCCTGCCATGCAGCAATGGCACCACTTGCGGCTATGGAGAGAGGCACTGAGCGTCTCTCGGGTGTCACAACGGTTACGGTCAGGACCGATTTAGTTGTCGTCTGAGAAGTTGTCTCCGCGGACCCATCGCATGCAGTTAACACCATCAACATGGGAATCAGCATGAGTGCGGGTAAAATCCGCGACCGGGAGAAAGGGGGAGGCATTTGCATCATGATTGTTAATCCTGGCATGTATATATTTAATAGCGTGAGTACGCACTCATTTAAAAGGAGAAAAAAAGGCAGTTATACACTGCCATCAAGTTCGATAGCCCGGAGCATGGCCTCATAGCCTGCGCGCTTATAGGCCTCTGTAAGGTAAGGTTTTTGCGCGGCCAGGTCGATCACACCATTGGCCATGACCGTGGAAATCATTCCGTGAAACTCAGATGATTGCGTGGCATCTAACCCCTCTATCGATGCGAGTTGAGGCATAGTAAATTCCCCGATTCTCATACTTCTTTCCATCTGTTGCTCAGATAGCTTTCCGGAGACCATTAACTTGTTGCTGGTGGCGTAGG
Source organism: Klebsiella sp. JN_Kp122 (assembly GCF_040062085.1). Taxonomy (NCBI): domain Bacteria; kingdom Pseudomonadati; phylum Pseudomonadota; class Gammaproteobacteria; order Enterobacterales; family Enterobacteriaceae; genus Klebsiella; species Klebsiella sp. JN_Kp122. Next base: position 65,052 of record NZ_JBEAHW010000045.1, on the reverse strand, counting down.
CTTCCGGGTTCTCCAGTGCCCAATCAATATAAGCGTTCCAGCCGATCTGAATCTTATTTGTCTCCGGCGAAGCTGACGCTAAACTTCGAGCCAGCATATTCTCCATTTCATCAAGGAGATAGTCACCTACCGCGCCTATCAGCGCGTCTTTATTTTCAAAATAGTGAAACAGGGTACCCTCTGAAACGGAAGCTTTTCTGGCGATCGTTACGGTGGATGCTGCTAACCCTTGCTCGGCAAAAATTTCGGTGGCGGCACGTAGCAATGCCTGCTGTTTTTCTTCACTACGGGGACGGGCCATTGGTAACACCTTTTAAAAAAGTAATCACTTTATTATAGGGAGTGCGAAATATTACGCAAGAGTGGCGATGAATCATTAAGCCGGGGGAGGCGGCGGGGTTAGTCTCCCGGTTTAACCCTGATTGAGTCCGGCGAAGCGGTGAGACGCCGCGTAAGGCACTGGTTGAGGCAATTTTTGCAGTTTAAAAGGACTCAGGAATAGTTCACTCAGCTAAATAACCCCCATCGATGGGATAAACGCCGCCGGTACAGAACGCCGCATTTTCTGACAGCAAAAACAGTATGAAGTCTGCTATTTCCCGCATTTTTGCCATCCTCTTCATAGGGTGGCTATTGGCGAAACTACGTACGATATTGTCAGGAAATTCACTCATTCGTGGCGTTTGGACATAGCCCGGAGCGACGGCATTGATTCGAATGCCTTGCGTTGCAAACTCTAATGCTGCGGTTTGGGTCAAACCGATGATACCGTGTTTAGCCACGGTGTAGGGCGCTAATCCTGGAATACCAACCAGACCATTGACTGCAGATAAATTAACGATAGAGCCGCCAAACTTCATCATTGCAGGTATTTCGTATTTTAGGCAGTAAAAAACGCCGCTCAATGAAGTGGCAATAACTTTGTCCCAGTTTTCAACCGTCTGTTCTGTTATATTTTTACCATGCTCACCTGTTATGCCCGCATTATTTACAGCATAATCAAGTCTGCCGAAATGTTTGATCACTTCAGCAATCATTTTCTGTACTTGTTCAGGTTGCGACACATCGCATCCGATCCCCAGCGCCTGTTGCCCCTGTGAAGATAATTGTTTCGCTTTTTTGATGGCCTGCTCTGGCGAGCGGGAGACAATAACGACCTTAGCACCATGTTGGTGTAATTGCTCTGCGACTGCCTCACCTATCCCTGTCGTGCTTCCTGTGATGACAGCAACTTTATTCTGGAAATTCATCCTTCCCCCTATGACGTAGAATTGAGTCTTGCATCTGGGGGAGTATACAAAATAGCTGTGACAGTTTTTGTCAGTACTCTTTCTCCTCGGCGATCCCTTCTTTTATTCTCCATTTTTTCAATAAAGCCATCCGGCTTTCCCTGTATATAGAGTCCAGTTGTGCCATCTCTGCAATTTTGTCAGTTCTAAAATGACGAAAATCATTTCTCATCTCACACCATGCGACCAAAAGCCAACATGACTGCATATATGCCAATCCGATGGGCCATATAACACGAGAAGAGTCAGTGCCTTTCTTGTCACAATATTTTATTTGGACTCTCTTTTGCTTTTTAATAGCATCGCGAATGTCTTTGAAAAAGACCTCATTACTTTCTGAAGGGCCGATTAAATAAGATTGGCTTTCGATAAGGCTTTTTAATTCGTCGGGGATGACGGCGTGTATTTTAGCAAGCGCATTCCTTGCTGTGTTTTTGAAATCATCATCTGTGTTATGAGATACCCAATTTAGCCCAAGGGTAATAGCATTGATTTCTTCATGCGAAAAATTTAAGGGTGGCAAATGAAAGTCAGACTTAACGATATAACCCATTCCGGCCCCACCTTCAATGCGCACCCCTTGATGCTGCAGCGTTTTTATATCTCTATAAAGTGAACGTACGCTTATCCCTAATCTTTCTGAGAGCGTGGATGCCGTGATGGGATATCTTTGCGCTCTTAATATCTGTAGTAACTCGAGAAGCCTCTCTGTTCTGGTCATTTGATAAGTCCATTCTGATACAGCGAAAAAATCTTAAACCTAAAGTTTCCCGTTCATGCGCAGCGCATCAACAACGAGTGAGAAGGCTGGGGAAGGCTGTTTGCGGCTGGGATAATAAAGATAGTAGCCCGGAAAAGGATGACACCAGGACTCAAGCACGCGTACGAGACGACCTTCTCTGATGTGTGAGCCGAATTCCTCTTCAGGTAAAAAGGCGATGCCTAACCCTGCCAGGGCGGCGTCGACAACATGATCCGACGTGTTAAACGTCAACTGTCCATTAACCCGGACCTTCAACTCTCCTCCCTCGTGATCGAATTCCCAGACATAAATCCCGCCGGAGCGGACCATGCGCATATTAATACACTGATGCTGCGTCAGATCATGAGGCGTTTTCGGCACCGGGTATCGTGCGAAATAATCTGGCGAGGCGGCTGCTGCCATGCGCAGTTTCGGGCCGATTGGCATCGCTATCATATCTTTATCAATCGTATCGCCAAGCCGCACGCCCGCATCAAACCGATCCGCCACGATATCCCGGAATCCGTGATTAGCATCAAACTCAATATGAATATCCGGATATTCGCGGAGCAGCGGCGCCAGCTTGGGCAGCAGAGTCGTTTTCAGCACGTTCGGCCCGCAGGTGATGCGGACGATTCCTGCAGGCTTGTCCCGCAGTTCAGTCAGCATGTCCAGCTCAGCCTCTATCTCATCAATACGATGGCCCACCGATTGCAACAGGCGTTCCCCGGCCGCCGTCGGGGACACACTGCGGGTGGTCCGCGTCAGTAGGCGGATTTGCATTCGCTCTTCCAGCCCGGAAATCGCCTGGCTCAGCGCAGGCTGGGTCACGCCAAGCTGCGCGGCGGCACGCGTGAAGCTGCCTTCCCGCGCCACGGTGACGAAAGAGAGTAAATCGTTGAGGTTGCGTCTTGCCATATTGGTTCCCGGGCTATTTATAAATTTTACTTATAAAGCTATTAAGCATTCATTAGCTAGTTTCACCGCTGCCTATTGGTAACAATAATGCGATGAAAAAGTCAACGCTAAACGAGATGGAAAATGCTCACCGTAAGACGTCCCTGCTGATGCTCCTCTCTGCCGGGCTCAGGGCTGCGGATTGAGCCGTCGCGCCTTCCATATCCATCGTTCTCTTTAACTCACGCGCTTATCCCCCACGTCGCCGTTTCAGAAGGGGAAGGGCATTCCATTATCAACGGAAAAGAAAGGCTAAATGCGTAATCAGAAAACTGAAACCAAAAACCAGAACGGAGCAAGTGAAAAACAACAGGCGCACTGGGGCGGCGTGTTTGCTATGACGCTGTGCGTCTTCGCCCTGATCGCCTCCGAGTTTATGCCGGTCAGCCTCCTGACATCGATGGCGCAGTCCCTAAACGTCACCGAAGGCATGGCCGGGCAGGGGATCGCTATTTCCGGCGCGTTTGCGGTGGTGACTAGCCTGTTTATTTCCCGACTGGCAGGCACGCTTAACCGGAAAAACCTGCTGCTTGGCCTGACGTGCATCATGGCACTTTCGGGGGGCGTCATTGCGATGGCACCTAATTACCTGACCTATATGACCGGCCGGGCCCTGATTGGCATCGTGGTCGGCGGGTTCTGGTCGATGTCGGCGGCGACAGCGATGCGTCTGGTGCCGGTGCACCGTGTTCCGCTGGCCCTGGCCATTTTTAACAGCGGCAATGCGCTGGCAACCGTTGTGGCCGCGCCTCTGGGCAGCTGGCTGGGTTCCGTCATCGGCTGGCGGGGAGCCTTTTTCTGCCTGTTACCCGTCGCCATCGTCGCGTTTATCTGGCAACTGCTCAGCCTGCCTTCCATGCAGGTTACCCGCCAGCCAGCGGGGGCCGGCAACGTCTTTGCACTGTTACGCCGTCGGGTGGTCATGCTGGGCATGCTCGGTGTGGGGATCTTCTTTATGGGGCAGTTCACGCTCTTTACCTATATCCGGCCTTTCCTTGAGACGGTCACGAAGGTGGACGCCTCAGCGGTGACTCTCATCCTGCTGGTCATCGGGAGCGCGGGTTTCATCGGCACCACGCTGATTGGCCGGGTATTGAAGCGCGGATTCTACCCGACGCTAATGGCCATTCCTGTGCTGATGGCGACCGTCGCGCTGGCCCTGATCGCGTTTGGCAGCCAGGCGGCCATCGTGACGGCCTTGCTCGGGCTGTGGGGGTTTATTTCAACTGCCGCGCCCGTGGGATGGTGGGCATGGGTTCCACGCACGTTCCCGCAGAATGCCGAAGCGGGCGGCGGGCTGATGGTGGCGATGGTGCAGTTGTCCATTGCGCTGGGATCCACCGTGGGGGGCGTGCTGTTCGACCATCATGGCTACAAGAGCACCTTCCTGGCCAGCGCCGCGATGTTGATTATCGCAACCGTACTGCTTTTCCTGACCTCACGTGCAGACGCGTCTGCCGATGGTCTTTCATCACACTCGTCCTGACAAGGAAACTATCATGAATAAATTTGCGTTAGCCCTGGGAATGTTCATCAGCGCATTTGCCGCCTCGGCTGCGGATATGTCCAGAGGCGCTGATAACTTTTATAAAAGCGAAAAAGTGACGCAGCAGAAAGTCACTTTTAAAAATCAATATCAAATGAACGTGGTCGGCAATCTGTTTATGCCGAAAACGTTAAATCAGAACGCCAAAAACCCGGCGATCGTCGTTGGTCATCCAATGGGCGCGGTCAAGGAACAAAGCGCAAACCTGTATGCGCAGAGGCTGGCAGAGCAGGGGTTTGTTACGCTGGCGATCGATCTCTCGTTCTGGGGAGAAAGCGAAGGCAAGCCGGGGCACCTGATTTCACCGGAAATCTACGCGGATGATTTCAGCGCGGCGGTGGATTACCTCAGTACACAATCGTTTATTGATCCAGATAATATCGGCGTGCTGGGCATCTGCGGCAGCGGAAGTTTTGTCATCAGCGCCGCGAAAATTGACCCGCGTATGAAAGCTATCGCCACCGTCAGCATGTATGACATGGGCGCCGCATTTCGTAACGGCCTAAACCACTCCCAGACGCTGGAACAGCGTAAGGCCTTTATCCAGTCGGCCATTGAGCAGCGGTTTGCCGAATTCAAAGGAGGAGAGAAAACTTATATTCCGGGCACTGTGAATAAGCTGGACGCTTCCACGCCGGAAATTCAGCGCGAGTTCTTTGATTTCTATCGCACCGAACGCGGCGGTTATACCCCGCAGGGCGAGAAAGAGGAACTGACGACAAAACCGATGCTGAGTAGTATCGGTAAGTTTATGAACTTCTACCCGTTCAATGATATTGAAACCATTTCGCCGCGTCCGATGCTCTTTATTACCGGTGACCAGGCCCATTCAAAAGAGTTCAGCGAGGACGCTTTTAAGCGCGCCGGTCAACCTAAAGAGCTGTATGTCGTTCCGGGGGCAGGGCACGTCGATCTGTATGACCGCACGGATGTGATCCCCTTCGACAAGCTAACGGACTTTTTCCGCAACAACCTGAAATAACGCGTGGTAATAGGTTGTATCAACAGCTACCGGCCTTCGGGTCGGTAGTGGGGCGTAATTTGCTCAAAAGGACAAAATGCTGCCGCATCACTGAGAGATGAAATGTCTGTGTAGTGCCAAAGGCGGACGCTGCAATATATTCCGCTTTCGGCATGAATCGGACTGAGGTAACGTAGCGGAAATATTTTTCTGGACTCAATCACGATGCCTTCCATCGAAACGTTTATAACTTTCCTTCTCGCGCTGACGCTGCTGGAGATTTCTCCTGGGCCAGACATGATGCTGACTATCGCCAGAGGTGTCGGTCAGGGAAGACGTATTGCGCTGCTTACGGTCCTGGGCAATGTATTTGTAGCAGGTTTTGTGCAAGTTTCTTTTCTTGTCCTCGGGCTGGTAACCGTTGTTCATGCCTGGCCGGTTGCGCTGGATCTGTTACGGTGGATCGGTGCGGCTTATCTGATGTGGCTGGGCATAAAAATGATTGCGACTTCAGGTACTGATACGCGGCTGCGAAAAACGGCAAAAATTTCTGACTGGAATGCCGTTAAGGAAGGCGCTCTGAACAGCCTGACTAACCCAAAATCCCTGCTGTTCATGTTTGCTTTTCTTCCTCAATTTGTTGATCCCGCAGCGGGTCCAGTTTGGCTGCAATTGCTTGTCCTTGGCAGTATCCAAAAGCTGGCAGGAATCGTGTCTCTGGGGTCAGTCGCGATGGCATCAGGCACATTTGGTAACTGGCTAGGTAAACACCCAGGCGTTATCAAATGGCAGGAACGATTTACAGGTGTTGTCATGATTGGCCTGGGTATCCGCATGTTGTTTAGCGGGTCCGGCATAGTATCAAAATCTATCCGTTAGGTTATACAGAACCGGTAAATCCTGTGTCCGCTTCTCGCTCAGACAGGATTTTAAATTCAGTTGGTTGGTTCGCTTTGTACCAGGAGCGGACAGTTTAGTTCTGGAGCATCATTTATATTGACCGATTGCCGTTAGTGATGCGTACAAATGATTTATTGTGGGAAGAAGACATTGTTGATTTTATGTTAATGCTATAGGCTGGCTGCAATTTATTCTAATAAACCAGACTATGTAACCTGACTATTCAAGGGGATATAATGATTTTTCAGCAGGCACCTCAGCTAGAGACTGAGCGCTTAATTCTAAAACATTTCACGTTAGAGGATTTTTCCGCTCTTCAGGCATGCTGGGCTGATCCAGAAATGGTTAAGATAAATGGCGGAGAAGTTCCCACGGCAGAAGCAGTATGGGCCCGCTTGTTACGTTACATAGGTCACTGGCAAGCTTTAGGTTATGGATACTGGGCTGTTTTTGAAAAAGCAACATAATGGTGAGGTCTGACGCTGTTGTAGTAGTTCAATATGTAACCATTAATTTGCTGTCGGGCTTCGTCCTTGCCTGCGTAACCATTCATTTTCGACCCCGCTAGAAACAGTACTAGCAATAAAAGAGGAAAAGTTCAGGCATTAAAGTGATTGCCTGAATGGACCTTTTAACCCTCACCTCTGTGACATGTACGGATATGAAGTTAATGCTTGCTACAACAGACGTAAAAATGAAATCATACTCCCCTCTGCTGTCTTACAGTCACCATTGCTTATGAGCAACCTCGGGATCAGATATAACTATGGCTCTATCGGAATTATTATTGCCCATGAAATAAGTCATGCTCTCGACGATGAAGGTTGCTATTTTGACGAAAATGGAAATTTAAACATGCTATGGACACAACAGGATGAAGCTAATTTTATTCAAAAAGCAAATGTAATCGCTGATTTTTACAGCAATATAGAAGTCCTTCCCGGAAACTACATTAATGGGCTTCTGACCAAGGGAGAATGCTTGGCTGATTTATCTGGTTGCGATATTGCCTGGAAAACGCTTCAGAGGCTGTCTCAGGAAGAAACTAGTGAATTACGTGAAGCTTTCCAGACCAGTCTGTTAATGCTCTGGCGTGAATATGCCTCTGAAAATATCATGCGTAAGTTGTTAACCAGCGGTCCCCATGCTCCTGCACGCTTTCGTGCAATAGGATGTCTTCATTATCTTGCGAGGCGATATTCCGGAGACGAAAGCGTGAATCAGGGGATTCAGGCGATTGAATTATTTTAATTTATAAGGCTACACAGCCCTCAGGCTGTGTAGCCTTTCTACTATTCCAGCTCGAGGTTGTTTGACCGTGTCTTTGGAGAAAAATATTTTTCGACAAATGAGAAGATTACAATTAGCAAAAAGCCTGAGCCACTGAAGGCATAAAGCGCGTATATTACCCCAAGGTAATCCGAACTATACCCGGCACCTATAGAGACTATTGCAGTGATCATCATCTGCCATCGGTAGCTCTTAGCCATAGCAGCAGCCACATGATTTTCATCAAATTTTTTCAATACTGAATATACCGCGAGCGAGAAAACAACATTTGAAAAAATATGTGCAATAAAGACCAGTGCCAATGCCAGGTAAGATGAGGTTGAAAAAGGGATCAGACCATAGCATGCCACAAAAATAAACAGACATCCCAATAGCAGGCTATTATTATTACTATTTTTCTCAAAACGCTCAGGATTAAGCAGTAACGGGCCGATGAGTTGCCCTAAACTACGAGAGAAAAGAAGAGCCAAAGCTGTTGCTTGAGCTTCATGACCGGTAAGATTCGTTGGAACCAGCCCTGGCAGTAACGCCATCGCCGGGGCTCCTGCGAATGCCAATAGGGGTAATAGCAGGATACCTCGTTTCTGAGTGTTACTGATTTCTTTCCATCTTATAACTGCATCTTTTTGTTCTATATAATGGAAAATATTCCTGAACTTGCCTTTAGCGCTCAATAGCATGATGACTGACAGGGCGTAGCTGGCTAGGTCAATGATCAGCAGGTGTATTACGGTAACATGCCCCAATAGTAACAAACCCAGTCCAACACCAAAAATAACATTACATGCAAAGATAATGGTTTCCAGTGTGGTCGCAACGGGTAATTCCTTTTCACTTAACCCGGTTTTAAATATCTTACTCATAGCAGGGAACGTCATGCCGATGATGAAGGCTGACACGGTTTGTGCGATAAGAAAAAGAGGAATTGAGCCGTTTAACACAGCCATAAAAGGGGCGCTCAAGCCTGCCATGCCTAAAAATTCGCCCACGACAAGAATGGAGAAAGGGTTGCCAGTACGGCAATAATACTCTCCAACCTTACTTCCGATTAAGCCAGGAACAGTTGAAAGCACATACGCTAAAGCAAGGGAGGTTGTCGGGGCAGCGAGCCGAATCAGTTCGCTAAAAACAACAATATAGGTAATGCCATTCCCGACAGAGGAAATAATGAAAGATATACCAAGTAACATCAGCCATGGCTTTCCTGCCAGGGCATTCATGAGTGCTCGAATCATTCTTGATGTCCGTATAAGCTAAACAAGTCTTTGCTTACCTGATGCGTGCTAGCTTTCAGCCAGGCAATACATCCTTTCGGGTAGGCAGTTAAAAATAATGTTATGGGCTTATGTATGGAGCATCACATCACGAACAATCCTCAAATTTAACCTATGATAAATAATGCAAATATAACAAGTATGTGCTTTTGTCAATGCATACAAGGGAGATGTATCGCAGCGGCCTCACAGGCGGTCAACATTATTTGCCACCTCGTAGTCGTTGACTGAATTGGCCAGGTGGAACAGAGGTGTGATGTTACGTTAAGAACACTACGCTGACGTACTGGCAGGCCATAAAAAAGCAGGACAAAGCAGTCTACTCACTGACGTAATCGTGGCAGTCATGCTCAGATTTCATCCTGAACCATCTTGAGTACAGGTCCGCTATAACAAAGTCGGGCACGGAGTTTGGCTGGCCGAGGGATAGGGCGATTCCGTTTTATATGTGCCGTCTCGGTGCTGTCGCCAGCCTGGGTTTTACACTGTACTTTATCTATTCTGCAGTAAACCCTGAGCTTCACTCTCAAAAAGAGCCTGCTGCATGCAGACACTGTGGAATATGTATCGTCAGTACTGATTGCCACTCTTTGAGAAGAGCCAGAAATATTCCTGATTCTCTGTCGCTGTGATTTTGCAATGTCACTGCCATGTTTAAATATCTAGTGTGGGGCTGCAGAGTTAGAGGTTTAAATTTTAAAACGTCCCGGGGTGGTGCCGAATATCCGTCGGAACAGGGCAATGAAGGCACTCACGTTATCATATCCAAGGTCCAGAGCAATTGCCGTCACTGGCTTACCCGCAGCCAGAAGTTCAAGAGACCTGAGTAACCGAATGCGCTGTCGCCATTCATTAAAACTAAAACCGGTTTCTGCACGGAATCGCCGTGTAAGCGTACGTGATGACATTCCGGCCCAGACTGCCCATTCCTCGAGCCTGCGGTCGTCGTCCGGGTTATCTGACAGTGTCTGCGCAATTCTGAGTAGTCGGATATCCTGGGGCATTGAAAGCCCCAGGTTGACCTCAGGAAGAGAGCCAATTTCATCAAGGATGACACCAGCTAAACGTTTTTGGGACGCGTTAAGGTTTACATCTTTCCATGAGGCCGCTCGCGTTATCGCTTCACGCAGCAGATTTGTTATTGAGAGAACACAAGGCTTATCAGGTAGTCCGCTACAGGCTTGGGCAGATACATAAACACTCCATCCTGAATACGGGCCATGCGAGCGCAGGCCGTGCGGAACATCCGGAGGTATCCAGACGGCATGTGTCGCCGGTACCACCCAGCGACAATTTCCGGCATCGACCGTAAGTAGCCCATGCCTCGAACCGAGTAGCTGTCCACAGCTGTGATGGTGATTTGGCGTTTCCCGTATTACATCAGACTCGCGTACCGCGACGACTAAAGTTTGCCCCTCTGAAGCGAAGGCCGGCTCGAATGTAATTAATGGATCATTCATTTTGACTTGTTTACGGTATTTTATGTCTTTTATACCGTACTTAAGCCATTCAGTCGATTGTAAAGTATTCATCACTTTCACAGAGGATCACCCATGAAAATAATGACTATTACTACCGTGCTGGATGAAATTCTCAATCAACAGGAGGTGCCACTGGACCTGATACTCAATCGTCATTTCAGTCCCGTTTACCGCCAGCGTACTAATAACGAGTGGGAAGGTTTGGATGGCTTTGCTCAGCATGCACGTAAACTCCGGGAAATCATCGCATCCGGCAAAATAGAAGTTTGCGATGAGCTTCGTGACGGGAATCTCTATGCCACCAGGCATCGCGTTTTGTGTACCAAGCATAATGGTGAAGAGGTGGATATGGAAGTTTATATGTTCGCTGAAACAGATGATGACGGGCGCTTTATTCGTGTCGAAGAAGCGACGCTAATGCTTCAAGGTGTGGAGAGCGATCGGGGTTTAGGTAACGTAAGGTAAGAGAATTTTAAATGTTAAAATGCCCGCTTCATGCCCTGAGGTATTTAACAAGCTCTCAAAAGTGTGTTGAATTAAAATGGATACGGATTCTTCCTAACCACGCATGTGCAACGGCGGCCAGGCATCAGCAATATCAGGTAATGGAGAGGATGGCACACAGGCAACATGGTATCGGAAACAGTCAGGTGAAGGAGCCGGCTTGTATGGACTACCCTTTACAGTTTAACCTTGATACAGGCGAATAATTTAACTTTTTAACCTAGGTTTTATCGAGCCACTTTTGTGTCAAAAACAGATTTACACACAGATATCAGGCCTCCTGATATCTGTGTGTGAAGTTTTTAAAGCTGATGTTCCGGAATCCGGGCGATAACCTTTATCTCAAAATCAAATCCCGCCAGCCAGTTAACCCCCACGGCTGTCCAGTTGGGATATGGCGGCTTCGGAAAAACGGTTTGTTTCACCTGCATAATGGTTGAAAACTGACTCTCCGGATCGGTATGAAAGGTTGTCACATCGATAAGATCTTCAAACGAACATCCTGCGGCGGTAAGAGTGGCCTTGAGGTTTTCAAAGGCACGTTCTACCTGCGTTGCAAAGTCGGGCTCAGGACTACCATCTTCCCGGCTACCCACCTGACCGGATACAAACAGTAAATCACCAGAGCGGATCGCAGCAGAATAACCATGCTTCTCATAGAGAGCGTGGCGATTCGCCGGGAAAACAGGTTTCGGTTGGTTCATAACGTATCCTTTTTTCGGATGTGTGAAGCCGTGCGTGACATAAATAAATCAATTAATATACGCAGTGTATGTAAACTTAACCACACATACGCGGCGTATGTCAAATTTCATACGCTGCGTATATTGCAAGGAGTCCGCATGGCTGCCAAACGCCGCGCCGAAACGATGGAAGAAACCCGCACGAAGTTGATTACAGCCGCACGAAAAGCCTTTGCCGAAAAAGGGTTTGCAGCAGCATCAATGGATGATTTGACTGCCAGCGTTGGCCTGACGCGTGGGGCTCTGTACCATAATTTTGGGGACAAAAAAGGGTTGCTTGCCGCTGTGGTTGCCCAGATTGACTCAGAAATGGCACAAAGTGCCAAGAGTGCAGCGACACAGTTCAGGGATGACCAGCAAAAGCTTCTGGCTGAAGGGATAGCCTATATCAGAATGGCTCTGGATGAAGAAGTCCGGCGTATCGTTCTGCTTGATGGCCCGGCTTTTCTTGGCGATCCTACGAAATGGCCGAGTCAGAACAACTGCCTTGACGCCACCCGAGAGAGCATTTCAGATCTGATTGAACGCGGCTTAATCAAGCCGGTAGATGTGGATGCTACCGCCTGGCTGCTAAATGGAGCTGCACTGAATGCCGCTCAGTGGGTGGCTGCCAGTGAAGATCCGCAGCATGCTTTACCAAAAGCGATTCAGGTTTTCACCCTGCTGGTAAATGGCCTGCTGGAAGAGGGCAAGCACCCATAACCTCCATTCTCAACCTGAAGGTTCGTTAATAAGTTGAGCTCCGTGCCGCTTGTTCCGGCTTCGATTCTCTCGGGTCAGTAATTCAGTCTGAAAATCACATAAGGCCGGTTCAATACGGCCTTCACGAATCTTGATAGTAAAGAATTTTGTGTAGCAATGTTTTACCAGATTTTTCGGACGTTACAATACAGCCAGCCCGATTGTGTATAAACAGGCCCGAGAAGCTAAACTCCACCTTTCATTCATAGAGATCGTACGGCTATTCAGGCAGTCCGCGTCGCGCCAGAAGCGGATATTGATAATTTGATCAATTAATTATTCGATGCGTTTAACATCTGGATGACGTTCGGTTGCAGCTTCATGGAAAATATCATCTAACCAGCCTGCAATTTCATCTTCTGCCAGATCATCTGGAATAACAACGTCATAGATACGGGAATACTTTCTTTCTGTCAGATCTACTCGAAAAACCAACCAGCACTCATTCTTACGCAGAATGCCAAGGTATCGACCAAAGACATTATAAACCAACATGTTATACCTCCAGTAATGTCAATCAAACCACACGTTATATTACTTCGAATAAGAAAGGCAGAGAATAAATCCTGCATTCGTTAGAGGACAACATCTTCTTTTGTCATGACAGTTCTGGTGATCCTGCATGCTGACCGCTTCGTGCCAGGAGCGGACGTTTATGAAAAGGGTGATAGATAAACATCAGCAATTTTATCTCCGATTACAGCACCTCTACCACTTCGAATTCTTCTGCGATCAACTCCATATCCTCAGAAAAATGACCTTCACGGATGAAAAATCGCTGATGCTCTTTCTTCCAGTATTCAAGACTTAAATCGCCTTCACCCTCTTTGCGAGCGAACTCCTCATTAATATCGCAAAAACGCACCAATTGTAGCGAAACCAGCCGGATCACGCATACCGGGACATTCTGTCCATCAAGAATTATGTTATAGCTGCCAATCCTCGGAGCAGATTCTTCCTGTTGGTAAGAGGCAAAAGATCCACAAGAGGCCGTTTTGATTCCTTTTTTAATAAGGTTAGCAAGCTCGCTTGCCAGTTCTGGACTGTCTCCCATTTGCCAGGCCCCTGCGCCTGGATATTTCATTTCTATTTCCTTAAGCTTAACCATTAATGCATCTGCCTAACCGTTGATGAAAAAAAGTAATAATAGTATTAGCGTTAATGGGTTCACCATTAACAGTAATACGTTACCTCAGATAGTGTGGTTTGCTCTTCGCTCAGACTGGAGCTTAAACTCAGTTGGTTCATCCGCGCAGTGCCAAAAACTGCCCCTGACTGCTTGTTAACCGCGCCTCCTATTGTATGGATATTTTCTGTACATCAAGATACATTGAGATAGCTATTTAATGGCTTAAACAGTAATAGACACTAAGTTCAGGAAGGAAAAGTGCTGATGCCAATACCTATACTCTATACAGAACGCTTACTGTTAAAACCATTATCCTCAGAAGATGCCTCACAAATTCAGATACTTTATCCTCGCTGGGAGATTGTTCGGTACATGGTCTCATCAGTACCGTGGCCCTATCCGGATAATGGCGCCGAGAATTATGTCAATAACGTTGCCTTGCCTGATATAGCAAATGGAATCGCTTGGATCTGGACTATTAGGCATCGTGAAACACCTGACAACATGGTAGGTTTAATCTGTCTTTATGATGTTGAGGATAACAACCGAGGATTTTGGTTAGCACCGGAGCATCAGGGCAAAGGTTTTATGCGTGAGGCCTGTAACGCAGCTACAGATTATTGGTTCAATTCCTTAAATAAGACTATATTGCGTGCGCCGAAAGCGGCTCTCAATAACCGCTCCAAACGTATCTCACAAAGCAGTGGCATGCGGCTCATTAGGACTGAAAAGAAAGCATATGTCAGCGGTCTGCTGGATTCCGAGCTATGGGAAATCACACGTGATGAATGGAATGCTCGTAAAGGTGGCTGATAAGCTGATGGCATGTCCGCTAAGCGCTCCCAGCGGACCTTCAGCTTCGTTAACACGTCCGCTCCGTGCCAAAAGCGGAAGTTAACTACGGATAAAATTCAGCGCCCCACACCCAGAGCCGCTGCATAACGGCAATAAGCTACACTTGTTCATTATTTCCACAACAGGAAAGCCTTCCGCTGCTTCAACGGTGTGTGTTTGACATCGCGCAGTTGGGACATTTTGATCAACAACGAGCATGGCCAGCTAACGATGAAATTGATACTTGTTCGACACGCAGAAACAGAGTGGAATTGGGAAGGAATTATTCAGGGGCACAGCGATAGCTCCTTGACCTGTCGGGGTTTGCGTGAAACATCCGTCCTACTAGCAGCGTTTAGTGCAAGTGAGTATCAAATAGAGCGTGTTTACGCTTCTCCGCTTGGGCGTGCCTGGCAAATGGGGCAAAGCCTGGCTGAACACTTTCATTGTTCACTGACGGCTGAACCGGCCCTTAAAGAGCAGGCCTTTGGTCAGTTTGAAGGTATGCCGTTAGAACTACTCAGACAAAAACATCCAAACTATGCAAATGCATTATTCAGGCTTGATGCAGAGTATTGTCCACCAGGGGGGGAGTCACTGGCGCATGCTTCTCAGCGAGTTATGCGTTTTTTACAAAACCTGGAAGATACCTCATCACATCAACAAACAATATGTATTGTGTCTCACGGGCATGTCAGTCAGGGCACTCTGGCAATTCTTAAAGAAGGGACTGTCGATAGTTTCCCTCGCTATGCTCATCCCAATGCAAGTTATTCTGTTATCGACCTGATTAATGGAAAATGTATTGGCCTAAAGTGGGGGATTGCTACACATTTACGTCACCTGAATTAGTGGCTACCTTCCAGGCATTGAAAACCCATCCTGCCAGAGTCATCATTATTTAAGCACAATGTTCACTCCTCGCTGTGAGTTCAACGGGTCGATGCAACGCTATCCTTAATCAAGGGGGGACGTTGCTATGAAACGAAGAACTCGGATTAACTTACCCGCGTTGTGCCGGATGCGGGCATCGCAAACTCATGCTCTTCTGATGACGTGGGTGCTAAAGATAATTGTCCATCCATTGAAACCTGACTTTTTCACACTGACCCAATCAATGATTCCAGCCTAATTTAGGTAATGGCATAATCAGGCTGGCGAAAGTGAGGGTGAAATGGATAAAACAGCGAAAAATCAGATAGTAGATAGCGACATTGCACAGTTATTACTAAAGCACAGGAAAGCTCGTAACTGGACGGTAACGGAACTTGCTCAACGCTCAGGCGTGAGCCAGGCGATGATTAGTAAGATTGAACGAGGCGTGTCAAGTCCCAGCGCGACTATCCTTAGTCGTTTAGCCAACGCCATGAATATTACGCTATCAAAACTTTTCGCCGAGCTTGAGCAACATCAGAATTCGCTGGTTCGTTTCGCTCACCAGCAGCAGCATTGGACAGATGAACAATCAGGCATTATTCGTTGGACATTGTCCCCGGCGGGCGCCAGCCCGGAACTGATAAAAGTTGAAATCCCTGCAATGGGTCAACTGACGATCCCCGCTTCCGCTATTGAGCATCTTTGTGGGCAAACACTTTGGATGCTGAGCGGCAACCTTGATTTTAGGATCAATCATCAGACTCATCATTTGCAAGCGGGTGATTGTCTTGCTCTTACCTTTGCAGGCGAGTGCCAAATGACTAACCCGGATAGCGAACAGAACTGTACATACATCGTTGCGTTTAGCCAAAAAAACAGATGATATTTCCCCTGCTAAACGGTTAGACGCCATTCCCTTTACGCAGGTGCAGCAGGGGATAAGGTCTTCCCTGACTATCCTGCCCGGAGCGTCCTGAAACCTGAAAGCCCATATGGTGATAAAACCCGACAGCCTGTTGGTTTTGTTCATTGACGTCGACGCTTAAATCAGGATGAAGAGCAAGGGCATGGGATATCAACTGTTTTCCGACGCCAAGCCCGCGAGCAGCAGCATCTACGAACAGGGCCTCCAGGTGACCATCATGTAAGAACATAAATCCGAGTGGCTGGTCTTCATCATTTGTCGCTACCCATACAGGAGTTTCCGAAAAAAAGCCGACCACCTCTTTTTCGATCTCTTGCCGGTCGTGTGCTGACAGAAAATCATGCGTAGCATCGACAGAACTTTTCCAAATTTGGATGATGTCTTCCGCTTCAGAAGGTCGTGACATTCTGATTTTTATCATCTTTTTTTCCTTAAAATGGACATGTTTTTGGGTAATTACCTACAAAAATAATCCCATTAATTTACTATGGTGTAATTAAATTCACAATAGTGAAGGTGTCGTCAAGTCTATCGTTGCTAGACTCACTTTCAGGTGCAGAATGCCACGACCGGCTCTGGCCTGATAGCGCTCGAACTGGCGTACAAGCCGTTCGAGCACCACGATTTATTGTGGAAAGCCGCGATGAGTTCCGATTTATTGTTGTGGAGCTCACCCTATGCATGTCCTCAAGGTCACATTCACTGCTCAGGCTACGAAGCAGACTCGCTAGAAGATAGTCGAGTAAGGGGCAATGGATAAGGCCTTTCAGGCCGATACGTTCTACTGACTCAGAAATCTTTTTTACGGAAGCTATCGCGGATGGCGTCCCCCATCAGACAGGTCAGGTTCATCCAGGTAGGCTCGACTGCGAAATTCGCCATGTTTCCAGCCATATTGTCGAATGCTCGCTTGTTGGTGTACAGCATGTGCCCTGGTGACATAAACTTTGCCTCCATGATCGATTTCTCAACGTTCTCGTAATTGAGTAGGTTGCCAAAGTTGCCGCGACCAGAAACGAACGTCTTGCCTGCCTCATTTCCACCCCAGGTAAGATAGGGGTTGAGAAAAATGAAGGACGGCATGCTGTTGATGGCGACCGCACCATATTCCAGGTCAGACACCGCTTGCTCGAGTAATTTCTGATGGGCCTTTCTGGTGTCCTCATCGATAAGTATCGCACTGGCGAGCGTGCCCAGGAGCTGGGTGTTGGCGAACTTGACGGCGCCGGGGAGGAAGTGCGCGGCATTGGCTGGCAGGTCAAGCGGCACTTCAGCGAGCACCAGGCTGAACGCTTCATGTGAAGTGGCGTAGCCACCGGGCTCGACGTCTGTGAGTAATATGACATCGGAATGCGGATACTTGCCGCCCTCGGGGCTCAGTACTTCCGCATCGGGATAGGCCTGTCGAAAACCATCCACGACCTTGTCGGCGCCGGGGTAGTACATACCCATGGCCGGAGTAGTCTCCGAGATAGCGACCCGCAGCGCGTCGAGGAATTCCTTGCGCTGCGGCCAGTGCTTGCTTGTCACCAGAGTTTGGGGACGACCGCAGTTCGCGCCACCATTGAACTTTGCCATGGTGGCTATCTGCACTGCCTGGTGCTCAATTTCCTTCTTTGTCCATGGCCGGTCGCCCGGCACGATGATGCATGGGTTATTACCGCCGCATTCGGAGATCAGCGGCGTCTCTGTCGCTGACATGATAGCCTCGGCCGTCGCGGTTCCACCAGTAAAGTAGATCCTGGAGAGGCGGGGGTCTACTGTCAGATCATGTCCCCGATCGGTATCGCAGAAGCTCAGAACGCGCCGCTCAATCAGCGGCTGCATGATCTTTGCCCAAATCCTGTCGGTTTCTTCGTTCAGGTGATGCGGTTTGTGTACGACCGCACAGTTCTCGAAGAAGATCGCTTTCAACACCTCGAGCGCTGAGCTGTAGTTACCGGCACCCAGCACGGCAATAATACCCGCGGGCTTTTCCATCGGATTGATTTGTTTCGGTGCGCCTTTCACACGAATGCGACTCTTCTGATCCGCGTACATCAACTTGTCTTTCCGCTCCTGCGGAAAGACATAAATGTCGTAGAGATCCTCACTCACTTTTTCCACGCTCAGCGGCTGTGGCATCTTGCCGTCGAGAATGGATTCATAAAGGATGATGGCTGCCGAGACGGTACTCGCCATAGGAACGACGGTAGCAACCTTAGACATTGGGTATGAAAAAAGAGGCGCACCGAGGATGCCATTCTTCATCTTGCTGTCGGCGAAGGCGAGGTCATCACCGTACTTCTTCAGGTTCGCACGGATTTCCTCCAGCAGACGCAAACGTTCTGCGGGAGATGTTGTGGTCCATTTTTGGGGATCCAGTTGGTCGATAGCTTCGGTAGCATTCATGGGGATTTCTCTATTGTTCAGATTGGACCGCCAGGACAGGTGGAACGTGTCCTGGCTGGTGTGATGTTTACATCTCACTATAGGAAGCAAGCCACGACAACGCTCTGGCAATCTGCGCCAATTTTAATGCGAGAGATGCCAGCACAGGGAGTTGAGTCGTGGATGTTACAGATTGGCGCAACGTGCAGTCATTGTGGCGCGGTTTGACGGGGGTTAAGCGCACGACTGCTCTATACTCTGAGCGTCGGTTGAAAGAGCAATAGTGACGGAGTTCTGAAGGTGCAAAACAAAACTTTTCCCATGGATATTGGCTGGCTGGCAATACTGAAGGACTTAGGTGTTCAGCCTGGCCATGTATTACGTCGGGCCGGCCTTCCAGACGATTTACTCTCCCGTACAAGACAGGGGCTTTCTGGCGAAGACTATTTTCGTTTCTGGCGCGCTTTAGAGGCTGAGGCAAGTGATGCCATGTTTCCCTTACGCCTCGTCGAGATTCTCTCGGCTGATTCTTTCAACCCACCACTGTTCGCTGCCCTGTGCAGCGCGAATCTGGTACAGGCTTTGCAGCGCCTCGCCAAATACAAGCAACTGGTGGCGCCCATGAGCCTGGAAGTCAATACGGGTGACGCAGGCGAGCTGGTCGTGACGCCTCGCTGGTTGTCGATACAAACCGAGGTACCTTACTCGCTGCAAGTGGCCGAGATTGCGTTTTTCGTGCGACTAGCCAGACTGGCTACCCGTGAGCACATTAAGGCGCATCGCGTTATCCTGCCGCAACTTCCGTCCAGTCGTTATCTCCGGCGTTACGAGAATTTCTTCGGCGTACCTGTGCAAAAGGGAGAGTATCCAGTTATCGCTTTCGCCGCTGTGGATGCTTTGCGTCCATTCCTGACGGTCAACGAAAGCATGTTTCACGCGTTCGAACCCGATCTTCGCCGACGGCTCAGTGAACTTGATTCGACGGCGTCGACGGCGGAACGCGTGCGTGCTGTCTTACTGGAGCTGTTGCCTGGTAATGCGGCTACCATTGAGAAGGCCGCGGAACGACTGGGCTTGAGTAAGCGTACGCTTCAACGTCGGCTTGAGGAGGAGGGGGAAAACTTTCGCGCCCTGGTCAATATGGTGCGGGAGAGCCTTGCCCGACACTACCTGGCAAATACCACAATGTCCGGCGCAGAGATCGCTTTCCTCCTTGGATTCGAAGATCCCAATTCCTTTTATCGCGCATTCCAGGGGTGGACTGGAAAAACACCTGACAGCGTCCGTCATGCCATGCGCTTGAATTGAGGAAAACACACCATGTCTTAACTTACCGAACAGGAGAAAGCCCTGTTTGCCGGCGTCCCAGGACGGGTGGGCGGCTTTATACTTCAGTCCCTGCTGGCAGATCCCTGAACGGGACAACAGATTTTCATAAAGCAGGCCTGCCAAAGAAGACCTATTTTTATGTCAATCCGGTCAACGTCAGATATCAGGGAGAAGCTAAGCCTCTCCCTGAATTCACCCTCAGGCGTTAGCTGCCGCCTTTAACCGCGCCTTCATCAGGCTATAGGTCGTCCACGCGTACCGTTCCGCCCAGTCCTGGTCGGCAATAGCCTCTACCTTCACCGCGCAGTACTTGGTTTCCGGGGTTTTCGAGATAGGATCCAGATTATCCTGGGTCAGCTCGTTACAGGCGCCAACCCACCACTGGTAGGTCATATACACCGCGCCGGGGTTGATTCGCTCGCTGAGATCGGCGCGAGTCATCACTTTGCCGCGCCGCGAACTCACCCATACCAGCTGACGATCGGCGATACCTGCCCGCTCGGCATCGGCAGGGTGCATCTGGATCCGGCCAGGTTCGTCCGCCAGCGACTGCAGCGCCGCGCAGTTGCCGGTCATTGAACGGCAGGAGTAATGGCCGACTTCGCGCACCGTGCAGAGCACCAGCGGGAAATCATCGTCCGGCGTTTCCGCCGGCGCGCGCCACGGCGCGGCGAACAGTTGCCCTTTGCCCGATGGAGTATCAAAGTGATTATCCTGATACAACCATGGCGTACCGGGGTGATCGAGCGTTGGGCACGGCCACTGCACGTGGCCCATGTCGCCCATTTTCTCCCAGGTTACGCCGTAGAACAGCGGACAGAGTTCGCGCATTTCATCCCAGATTTGCTGGTTACTGGCGTAATGCATCGGATAGCCCATCTCGCTGGCCAGCAGGCTGATAATTTCCCAATCGCGTTTCACGTTACCTGTGGGCGGAATAGCCTGTTCGAAACGCTGGAAGCCGCGGTCGGCGCAGGTAAAGACGCCGCCGTGCTCGCCCCAGGACGTCGCCGGCAGCAGCACGTCAGCCACTTCCGCCGTTTTGGTCATAAAAATATCCTGCACTACCACAAAATCCAGCGCTTCCATCCCTTTGCGTACCAGACCCAGATCGGCCTCGGTTTGCAGCGGATCCTCGCCCATGATGTAGTAGGCTTTGATTTCTCCCGCCAGCGCTTTATGCGGGACTTCGGTGATACGGGTGCCGATTTGCGTATCCATCAGCGCCGGATCGATGCCCCAGGCATTGGCGAATTTGGCGCGCACCGCGGCGTCGGTGACGTCCTGATAGCCCGGGAACTGGTTGGGTAACACCCCCATATCGCAGGCGCCCTGGACGTTATTTTGTCCACGGACCGGGCCGACGCCGACGTTAGCCCGCCCGAGGTTGCCGGTCAGCAGCGCGAGACTGGCGAGACCGCGGACGACATCAACCGCCTGGCCGAACTGGGTTACGCCCATTCCCCACATAATGGTGGCGGAAGGGGCGGCGGCGAAGGTGCGCATCGCCCGGCGAATGGCCAGCGCCGGGACGCCGACCAGTGCTTCCACGGCTTCGGGAGAGTAGTCTTTCACCGCCTCGCGGTAGGCCTCCAGCCCTTCGGTATAACGCTCAACGTAATCGTGATTGTAGAGATCTTCTTCCAGCAGGACATAGGCGAAGGCGTTGACCAGCGCCATATTGCTGCCGTTGTTGAGCTGCAGATGCTGGTCGGCGATGCGGGCGGTTTCAATGCGCCGCGGATCGCAGACGATGATTTTCGCGCCGTTGTCGCGGGCTCTCAATACCCTTCGCGCCACGATAGGGTGAGAATCGGCGCAGTTATAGCCAAAGACCAGCAGACATTTTGAGTTCTCAATATCGCTTATCGAGTTGCTCATCGCGCCATTGCCGAGCGAAGCCTGCAGCCCGGCGACCGACGGCCCGTGGCAAACGCGGGCGCAGCAGTCGACGTTATTGGTATTGAGTACCGCACGGGCGAATTTCTGCATCACGTAATTGGTTTCATTCCCCGTGCCGCGGGACGAACCGGTGGTCATGATGGCGCGCGGGCCATATTTGGCCTTGATCTCGCGGAGCTTAGCGGCGGTGTAGCGAATCGCTTCTTCCCAACTGACCGGAGTGAACGGGCCGCCTTTCTGATAACGAATCATCGGCTGCTTCAGGCGAGGCGTGAGAAGCTGCGTGTCATTGAGGAAATCCCAGCCGTAGTAGCCTTTCAGACATAGCTGGTTTTGATTGGTGACGCCGTCGGCGGCCTCGGCGCGAATGATTTTATCATTTTCGACAACCAATTTGAGTTTACAACCCGCCCCGCAATAGGGGCACACGCTGGTAATTTTATTCATCAGTAACAGACCTGTTAACAGTGAAGATAGGGCGATAGCGCGCCGGGCCCGGCAGGCTACCGTCAGCAAACGCGCGACGTCGATCGTCGTGCGATGCAAATCGATTGCATAATGCGTGCCAAAGTGAAGATAGCGCTGATGACGCGGGATGAAGGTGATGAAGACGCGGGAAAATCATGGATGTCGTCATAAGTGACGATGACGCGGGACGCTGTGGCTGACGATCGCCCCGCGGGGATTGAGGTTAAGCGTTGACTTCCATGTTCTGCTGCAGTTGATTCAACGTCTCCTGCGACATCCCGGCCTGCCGCGCGGCGGCGCAGATCGCCTGCCAGCTACTGGCATCGAGCGGAATACCGTTTGCCAGCCGCTGCTGACGATTGGCCGCTTCCCACTCACCCGGCGCCAGAATAGGTGTATCGGCATCGTGCGGCGACTGTTTACACCAGTCGATAAAGGCCTCGGTTTCGCGCTGCATCTGCGGCGCATCGAAGGCTTCCGGGCTGAGAATAATGGTAGTCATGCAGTTGAAGATGGCGTCGACGCAGCCCTGCAGGCTGTCCTGATGGGTCGTTTGCCCACCCGAGACCGCGCCGCCGAGCACCTCGCAGAGCGTCGCCAGGGCATAGCCTTTATGTTGAGTAAAAGTGAGCAGGGCGCCAAGCGGCGAGGTCTGCATCACCGCCGGATCGGTGGTCGGTTCGCCGCGAGAGTCAATCAATGAGCCGGCAGGCACCGCTTCGCCTTTATGCCATGCGACGCGGGTTTTGCCAAAAGCGATGGCGCTGGTGGCGTAATCGAGCAGCAGCGGCGGATGGCCTTCACGCGGGAAGACCACGCAGAGTGGGTTAGTGCCGAAGCGACTATCTTTGCCGCGAAATGGCGCCACCATCGGGTCGCCGACGACGCTAACGAAATGAATGGATATTAACCCCTGCGCCGCGCATTGTTCCGCCCAGTAACCGATGCGCCCGATATGGTGAGCATTGCGCAGCGCCACGGCGGCGAGGCCGTGCTGTTTGGCTTTTTCAATCCCCAACTGCATGGCTTCATGGGCAACGACCTGGCCAAAACCGGCGTTGCCATCAAGGGTGGCGACGGCGCCGGCGTCTTTCATCACGCTGGCATGGCGGTTAAGTTGCAAAAAACCTTCGCTATGGGATTTTACGTAACTCGGGATCATGCCGACGCCGTGCGAATCGTGTCCGGCAAGGTTGGCGGCGATCAGGTGGTCTGCGACCAGCGCGGCTTCGGTTGGCGTACTGCCCAGCTGCGTGAACAGGGTGGTGACGAAGTGGTGCAGCTCCGTGGGGCGAAAGCGATGTCCTGTAGGCACGGATAGTCTCCTCAATGTATGTTGTTGTTTTGTTGCGTTTGCCATTCCATGCTGCGCCGCAAGGCGCAGAAGATCAAGGCGATAAATATCTCTCACTGAATAGGGAGATTATTGGCATGGTTCATTTTGACGAAACCGCCCGGCAAAATGGTTTTGAATGTAATATTAGGTGAATATGTAAAAGGTACATTTATTATTGTCAGGAGTAAATTTAATATTACTCTGAATAGCGTTATGTGATGGTTTTTTATTTGAGCAATTTTATTGTGATGGAGCGATAAAAGAGGTATCGTATTGATTCCGTTCAGTTGATGTAATAAATACCAAGCCTGATAGAATAAGGGAATACATGCAAATAATGAGGATGACATACGATAATTTCGATAAAGATGGATACGCAATCCTGCATGTTTATGGCGTTGGTAACTACAGAGTTTTTAGCGGTCAAAATCCATATACTAATCTTGCCAACTGTGCATTTCGACCGAATAGTGCCATACCAGTCGGGAAATATTGGATAGTAGATCGGCCTGTTGGGTCGAGGACTAATCAGTTTAGAGCGTGGGTAGGGGATCTGATAACAGGCAATGACCACAGTGAATGGTTTGGGTTATTTAGCGCTCAAACGATGACTGATAGTATTTTGATTAATGGGGTCTTAAGAGGTAGTTTCCGACTTCATCCTTTAAGGCCAGATGGAGGCGGTCTGTCGCAAGGTTGTATAACATTTGTGGATAGAAATGATTTTTATATTGTTAGGCAAACATTATTGAGAACATCTAAAGTGAAAGTACCGGGTTCTCGATCGGGTTTATTGGCTTATGGTTACGTAGATGTTCAGGGGAGCCGAGACTATGCCAGTTGTGAAGTACATTAAGAATTCATTACTATTTGCGGTATGTTTTCTTTTTGCCTTATGGCTTAGCAGCTATGGTAAACCTCTAAATGGCATCACGCTTTGGGTGATGGATCATACCTGGTGCCTGTTTAACTCCCGTCTCAGTCAACCATATGAATCAGGAGCAGATCCCATTTCTTTTATTACCATCCTGGTAATGGCGCTGCTGTATGCGCTGCTCCTGTTTTTCTTTATTCGAATGGTCCTGAAGAAATGCAAATAAAGGCTTTGCCATTGGCGGTAATCGCTTCGTGACGCTGCGGCATTAATCTGTGACCTCGCTCGCTGTTTTCTCTATTCGCTGAATAAACTCCATAAACACCACTTTTTAAACTACACCACTGTCACAAAAGCCATAAAAACCCTTCCCCCAGCGTTGCAGAGGGGGTTGTAGCACTATATGTTAAATTTGTGTTTAATTATTGATGCTTAAGGGTTGATTTTATGTATAAGAAAATCGGCGGTTTAGTGGTTTCACTGACGACAGTCTTCTCGTACTCCGCGCTGGCGGAGCTGCCGCAGGGCTACCCGGCAGATTATCAAAAAGTCGTTGATGCCGGGGTGAAAGAGGGCAAAGTCGTGGTTTATTCCACAACGGACACCAAAGCGGCAGGGCCGTTAATTAAAGGCTTTGAAGCGCAATATCCTGGGATTAAAGTTGAATATAACGATATGAACAGCACCGAGCTGTACAACCGTTATATTAGTGAACAAGCCGCCGGCGGCGGTAGCGGCGACGTGGTGTGGAGCTCTTCCATGGACACGGCGCTGAAATTAGCCACCGATTATGCGCAAGAGTACGCTTCACCAGAAGTTGGCAAGCTGCCGAAATGGGCGGTCTGGCAGCAAAAAGCCTACGGCACAACCTATGAGCCGGTGGTCTTTATCTATAACAAACGGCTGATCCCACAAAATGAAGTGCCGGATTCACATACCGCATTGGCCAAACTTATCGCCGGGCAGGCTGATAAATTTAAAGGCAAAGTCACCACCTACGATATCGAGAAATCGGGGCTTGGTTTTATGCTGGCGGTGCAGGATAGCAAGGCTGACGGCAATTACTTTGCCGACCTGGCGAATATCGCCAAAGGCGGCCTGACGGTGCAGTCCTCTACCGGCACCATGATGGAGCGCGTCTCCTCCGGTGAAAACCTGATCGGCTATAACATTCTGGGATCCTATGCCGAAGCGCGCGCTAAAACCGACCCGTCATTAGGCATCGCCTATCCGAAAGACTACGTGCTGGTGCTGTCCCGCGTCTCATTTATCACCGCGGAAGCAGGGCATCCTAATGCGGCGAAACTGTGGTTCGACTATGTACTGTCGGAAAAAGGGCAAACGATTCTTGCCTCTCAGGGCGATATCCCGTCAATTCGCAACGACATTGAAGGTAAAAATGATATCGACGGGATGACGAAATTACTGGGCAATGCGCTGAAGCCGATTCCGGTGGATGAAAGCCTGCTGCAATATCTGCAACCCAAACAGCGTCTGGAATTTATTAAGCAATGGCGCGCCGCTGCTGCGAAATAAAGTAATTACCTGTGAAACTTCCCCTGGAATGTATCCGGGGGAATGATCGTATCAGTATTCAGTAAATAAGTACTCATTATCTCTTCTTGATAATTTATCTCTGCACTTTGCCAGGGGAATTAAAGATGAACATTTTACGCAGAAAGTGGCAAGGGCTACCGCGTGGCATGGTGGTATTGATAGCAGCACTGGTAATTTACGTTCCGCTATTATTTATCGTGGCGCAAAGTTTTCTTTCCGCACCATTTTTTGCCCGCTCGAAAGAGTGGAGCCTCGAAGCCTTCGGTTTTATTTTTACCGACCCGGATTTTTACCTGGCCTTACGCTCTGGATTTATCCTCGCTTTTGGTCTGGTCATTATCGCGATTCCGCTGGGCGGCATTCTGGCCTTTTTAATGGTACGTACCGATTTACCCGGCAGGCGCTTTATTGAGCCGCTGATCCTGGTGCCGATTTTCGTCTCGCCGATGGTGCTGGGCTTTGGTTACGTGGTGGCCGCCGGGCCGGTCGGTTTCCTGTCGCAGTGGGCGCAAGCGTGGCTTGGTTTTGTGCCGTGGAATATCTACTCGATGTTTAGCATCGTAGTAATCGCCGGTTTAACGCACGTCCCGCATGCCTATCTTTATATCTCCTCGGCGCTGCGCAGCGTCGGTTCGGACGTGGAAGAGGCGGCGCGTACCGTCGGCGCCACGCCGCTGCAGGTGATGACCTCGGTGAGCCTGCCGATGGTACGGCCGTCCATTCTCTACGCCTGCGTGCTGCTGTTCTTCCTCGGCCTTGAGGTCTTTGGCCTGATGCTGGTGCTCGGCGATCCGGAGGGCAACATGGTGCTGGCGACCTATCTCTATAAGTTGACCAATAAACTGGGAACGCCTT
Source organism: Klebsiella sp. JN_Kp122 (assembly GCF_040062085.1). Lineage (NCBI taxonomy): Bacteria > Pseudomonadati > Pseudomonadota > Gammaproteobacteria > Enterobacterales > Enterobacteriaceae > Klebsiella > Klebsiella sp. JN_Kp122. Next base: position 38,169 of record NZ_JBEAHW010000045.1, on the reverse strand, counting down.
CTTACCATCTGATGGCGGCGGTCGCGGTGGTGTTAATCTGCATTACCATTCCGCTGGTGATGTTGCAGCGCCGGTTGATGCGTACCGCCAACCGCTTCGTGACCATGAAAGGTAAAGCGTCGCAGTCGCGCGCCTTGCCGCTGGGGAAATGGCGTTGGGTCGCGGGCGCGGTCGTGGTGGCGTGGCTGACGGTAACCATCGGCGTTCCGCTACTGGGTGTGGCGCTACGGGCCTTTATTTCCAATTGGGGCGTTGGCGTTTCATTATGGGATGAGCTGTCGCTGGCGACTTTCCGCAACATCTGGCAGCAGCCGAATCTGCTGCGGGCGATCGTCAACTCGATGGCGATCGGGATTATCGGCGGCGCGCTGGCGGTGGTGTGCTATCTGTTTGTCGGTATCGCCATGCACCGTAAACCGGATAACGTCACGCGCTTTCTCGACTACAGCGTGCTGGTACCGCGCGCGGTGCCGGGCCTGTTGGCCGGTCTGGCGTTTCTGTGGGTGTTTCTGTTTGTGCCGATGTGGCTCGATCAGTCATTGAAAAACGGCTGGCTCTCGGCGCTGCCGGTCGCCGACTGGCTGCGCGAACACCTTATCGTGCAATTGCGCGCGCTGCGCAACACCATTTTCAGCGTCTGGTTGGCCTATACGGTGGTGTGGATGGCCTACGGCCTGCGCCTTATCTCATCAACGCTGCTGCAGGTGGCGCCGGAGCTGGAGGAGGCCGCGCGTAGCACCGGCGCCTCTCGCGGGCAAATCACCCGCCACGTCACCGTTCCGCTGGCGCGCTACGGGCTTATCGGCTCCTGGCTGCTGATGTTCCTGATCTTTGAACGCGAATATTCAACCGGCGTTTATTTGTTGTCGCCAGGCACCGAAACGATCGGGTCGATGCTGGTCTCTCTGTGGGCGGCGGGCGCCATTGATATCGTCGCGGCGCTATCGTTTATCAATATTCTGCTGGTGGTAGTCGGTCTGGGTATCGCCCTGCGCTTTGGAGTGAAATTACATGATTGAGTTATCGGTAGACAATCTGCATCTGACCTATGGCGACAACCCGGTGCTGAAAGGGGTGTCGATGGAGCTCAAACGCGGGGAAGTGGTGTCGCTGCTTGGCCCTTCAGGTAGCGGGAAAACCACGCTGTTGCGCGCGGTCGCCGGGCTGGAGAAACCGACCGCCGGGCGGATCACCATCGGCAATAACGTGGTTTATGACGGCAGTCCGCGTAGCGAGATCCCGGCGGAAGAGCGTAATCTCGGGCTGGTGTTCCAGTCCTACGCCCTGTGGCCGCATAAAACGGTATTCGACAACGTGGCCTATCCGCTGAAACTGCGTAAGGTGGCCAGCGGCGAGATTAAACAGCGGGTGCAGAGCGTTCTCGAGCAGCTAGGTCTGGGACATCTCGGTAATCGGCATCCGCATCAGCTTTCCGGCGGCCAGCAGCAGCGCGTGGCCATAGGACGGGCGCTGGTCTATAACCCACCGGTTATTCTGCTGGATGAGCCGCTATCTAACCTCGACGCCAAGCTGCGCGAAGAGGCGCGGGTATTCCTGCGCGAGCTCATTATTAAGCTGGGCCTGTCGGCGCTGATGGTCACCCACGATCAGAATGAAGCGATGGCGATCTCCGATCGCATTTTGTTGCTTAACAACGGCGTGATTGAACAGCAGGGGACGCCGCAGGAGATGTACGGCAATCCGGCCACCCTGTTTGCCGCCGAGTTTATGGGCAGTAATAACCGCCTGCACGGTAAGGTGACGGCGCTGGAGGACGGACGCGCGCGAGTTGAAGGCGCCAGCTGGGCGCTATGGGGCCGCGCGGGCGAGGGGGTCAGCGTCGGTCAGCCGGCGACGGCGGTGATCCGCGTCGAACGGCTGCGCCTTGACTGCTCGCCGCAGGATAACAGCCTGGAACTTCCGCTGCTGACCAGCATGTACCTCGGCGATCGGTGGGAATATCTGTTCCGCACCGAGGGCGATGACTTTGCGATTCGCGCCTACGGCACGGCCCTGCGTGATGCCGAACATTGTCATCTGACGCTGCCCGCGGATGATGTGTGGGTTTTTCCGCAGCGATAAACTTTGCTCAGGGCGCCAGATGACACACCGCTTCGATATTGTGTCCATCTGGCGCAATGACAAAGGCGGCGTAGTAATTGGCGTGGTAATTAGGTCGTAATCCCGGCGCGCCGTTATCCTTGCCTCCGGCGGCCAGCGCCGCGTGCCAGAAGGCATCAACCTGCTCGCGGCTCTCGGCGCAAAAGGCGATATGCAGCGGCGCGGGTTTATCTTCGCTTTGATAGAGGCATCGTTTGCCCCAGCTAGCTCCGCGCCGTAAGCCGGCTCGCCTTCGCCCGCCAGCGTCACGCCGAGCGGCGCCAGCGCCTGTAAAAAGAATGCCTTGCTCGCGGCATAATCACTGACGCCAAATTTGACATGATCGAACATAAATTCTCCTTGTGGTTGGGAATATCTGTACGACATCACCGTGTCGTTAAATTGATAAGGGAACCAGTATCGATTTAATTAACAACGGTGATTAACTAATTTAACAGCTCGAATTGTTTAATTATTCATTAAGCGAGTATTTACAGGTGCTTAATCCGCCATGTACCATAAACAAAAAATAACAAATGTGATACATATCACCCTTTATTGGCGCTTTGGTAAAACCAAAGGCGCGAAATTTCCGCATGACTTACCGCACTCAGGTTATTAAATGCCCGATCTTATCGTGACAACCCGGTGAATATTTGCGCCATTTTCCCGCGTTGCGTTGAGAATCGTCTAATATCCAAACGATAACCCTATAAATCTTATCGCTATTGGCGATTTATTGTACGTCTTATTGGCCAAAGCCAGACGGTCTGTTTCGCAACAGTTCAATGGTATCGGTACCAGAGCGGGATTTGCTGGGCTTGTAAGCGACAAAACAGTATTTTTAATTGACAGGAATGTGATTATGTCGAGCGAGAAAACCAACAATTCAAGGCGTGATTTTTTAGTAAAATCAATGGCCTTGATTCCAACGGTAGTCATCGGCGGCGGCAGCGTGGGCGCCATTGGCGTGGCGGCGAGCGCCACGGCACAGGCGGCCTCCGCACCTTCAGCCGGTGGCAACGCGACATCCAGCGACTGGAAGCCGCAATTCTTCAACGATCGCGAGTGGCTGTTTATCAACGCCGCCGTCGCTCGCTTAATCCCGGCCGATGAACTCGGTCCCGGCGCCAAAGAGGCCGGTGTGCCGGAGTTTATCGACCGCCAGCTTAACACCCCTTATGCCACCGGTTCCATCTGGTATATGCAGGGGCCATTTAACCCCGACGTGCCGAAAGAGATGGGCTACCAGCTGCCGCTGGTACCAAAACAGATTTATAACCTCGGTATCGCCGATGCCGAAGAGTGGTGTCAAAACCAGTATCACAAGAGCTTTGCTGAACTGAGCGGCGAACAGCAGGATGAGGCGCTCGGTCTGTGGGAATCCGGCAAGGCGCAGTTCAAACAGCTCCCGGCCTCGCTGTTTTTCTCCTATCTGTTGCAAAACACCCGCGAAGGCTTCTTCAGCGACCCTATCCATGGCGGCAATAAAGGCATGGTCGGCTGGACGCTGATTAATTTTCCCGGCGCGCGCGCCGACTTTATGGACTGGGTTGAACGAGGCGAACGCTATCCCTTCCCGCCGGTATCAATTAATGGGGAGAGGGCGTAATCATGGCGACCGTATTGAAAAAAACCGATGTGGCGATCGTTGGCTTTGGCTGGGTTGGCGCGATCATGGCCAAAGAGCTGACGGAAGCGGGGCTCAACGTCGTCGCGCTGGAGCGCGGCCCGATGCGCGATACCTGGCCGGACGGCGCTTATCCGCAGGTTATCGATGAGCTGACCTATAACATCCGCCGCAAGCTGTTCCAGGATCTCTCTAAAAGCACGGTGACGATTCGTCACAACAGCAGCCAGCAGGCGGTACCCTATCGCCAACTGGCCGCCTTCCTGCCGGGAACCGGCGTTGGCGGCGCGGGTCTGCACTGGTCCGGCGTGCATTTCCGCGTCGATCCGATCGAACTGCGTATGCGCAGCCATTATGAAGAGCGTTACGGCAAAAACTTCATTCCCCAGGATATGATCATCCAGGATTTCGGCGTCACCTACGACGAACTGGAACCGTTCTTCGATAAAGCGGAAAAAGTCTTTGGCACCTCCGGTACCGCCTGGTCGGTTAAAGGGAAGGTTGTCGGTAAAGGCCGCGGCGGTAACGCCTTCGCGCCGGATCGCTCGGACGATTTCCCGCTGCCGGCGCAGAAAAATACCTGGTCGGCGCAGCTGTTTGAAAAAGCGGCGCTGGAAGTGGGCTATCATCCCTATAACCTGCCTTCCGCAAACACCTCCGACTCCTATACCAACCCGTATGGCGCACAAATGGGGCCGTGTAACTTCTGCGGTTTCTGCAGCGGCTACGCCTGCTACATGTATTCGAAAGCCTCGCCGAACGTTAACATTCTGCCGGCGCTGCGCCAGGAAAAACGCTTTGAACTGCGTACCAACGCCAACGTGCTGAAGGTCAATTTGACCGACGATAAATCCCGCGCCACCGGTGTGACCTATGTCGACGGTCAGGGCCGTGAAATGGAACAGCCGGCGGATCTGGTGATTATCGGCGCCTTCCAGTTCCATAACGTGCATCTGATGCTGCTTTCCGGGATCGGTAAACCGTACAATCCTGAGACGGGCGAAGGGGTGGTCGGGCGTAACTTCGCCTATCAGAACATGACCACTATCAAGGCCATTTTCGATAAAGATACCTTCACCAACCCGTTCATCGGCGCGGGCGGCAACGGCGTCGGCGTCGATGACTTCAACGCCGATAACTTCGATCACGGCGCGGCGGGCTTCGTCGGCGGTTCGCCGTTCTGGGTCAACCAGGCGGGGACCAAGCCTATCTCCGGCGTGCCGGTGCCTCCGGGTACCCCTGCGTGGGGCAGTAAATGGAAATCGGCGGTGGCCGACACCTACACCCACCACCTGTCGATGGATGCCCACGGCGCGCATCAGTCCTATCGCCAGAACTATCTCGATCTCGATCCGAACTACAAAAACGTCTTTGGTCAGCCGCTGCTGCGCATGACCTTCGACTGGCAGGAAAACGACATCAAGATGGCGCAGTTTATGTTCGATAAGATGGCGCCGATCGCCAAAGCGATGAAGCCGAAATATATGCTCGGCAGCCCGAAAAACGCCAATAGCCACTTTGACACCACCAGCTACCAGACCACCCATATGAACGGCGGCGCGGTGATGGGCGAAGATCCGAAAACCAGCGCGGTGAACCGTTATCTGCAGAGCTGGGACGTGCATAACGTCTTCGTCATCGGCGCTTCCGCTTTCCCACAGGGGCTGGGCTACAACCCGACGGGGACCGTTGCCGCGCTGGCCTACTGGTCGGCGAAGGCTATCCGCGAACAGTACCTGAGAAATCCGGGTCCATTGGTGCAGGCATAAGGGAAAGCAAATCATGAAAATGCAATGGTTATCGGCACTGGTTCTCGGTGCGTTAAGCTGCGCGGCGTTCGCCGAAGAGGCGCCTGCGGACAGCAATCTGATTAAGCAGGGCGAATATCTGGCGCGCGCCGGCGACTGCGTGGCCTGCCACACCAACGGTAAAGAGGGCAAACCTTTTGCCGGCGGTCTGCCGATGGAAACGCCGATCGGCACCATTTATTCCACCAACATCACGCCGGACAAAGCGCACGGTATTGGCGGTTATACCTTCGAAGAGTTTGACGACGCGGTGCGTAAAGGCGTGCGTAAAGACGGCTCAACGCTCTATCCGGCGATGCCGTATCCTTCCTTTGCCCGTATCAACGAAGCGGATATGCGTGCCATGTACGCCTACTTTATGCACGGCGTGGAGCCGGTAAATGTCGCTAACAAAGATACGGACATTCCGTGGCCGCTGTCGATGCGCTGGCCGCTGGCGTTCTGGCGCGGCATCTTCGCTCCGTCCCCGAGCGATTTTGTCGCCAATCCGCAGGTGGACCCGGTACTGGAGCGCGGCCGTTACCTGGTGGAAGGCCTTGGCCACTGCGGCGCCTGCCACACCCCGCGTAGCCTGACGATGCAGGAAAAAGCGCTTAGCGAAAGTGAAGGCGATGATTACCTGGCGGGTAGCAATGCGCCGATTGACGGTTGGGTAGCTTCCAGCCTGCGCGGTGAAAATCGCGACGGGCTGGGGAGCTGGAGCGAGGCCGAACTGGCCGAGTTCCTGAAAACCGGGCGCAATGATAAATCCGTGGTCTTCGGCGGCATGAGCGACGTGGTTGAGCACAGCCTGCAGTATCTCTCGAATGACGATATCACCGCTATTGCTCGCTATCTGAAGTCGTTACCGCCGCGCGGCGGTAAACAGACGCCAGCTCCGGTGGAAGATAGCGTGGCGAAAGATCTGTGGAAAGGCGATGACAGCAAAACCGGCGCGGCGCTGTACGTCGATAACTGCGCTGCCTGCCACCGTACCGACGGCGTCGGTTATAAACGCGCGTTCCCGTCGTTGAAAGGCAACCCGGTGGTACAGACCGAAGATGCGACCTCGCTGATTCACATCATTCTGACTGGCAACACCACGCCGGCGGTGAAGGATGCGGTCTCGAACCTGACCATGCCGTCATTCGGATGGCGTCTTGACGATCAACAGGTTGCGGATGTGGTCAACTTCATCCGCACCAGTTGGGGCAACAACGCGCCGCCGGTGAGCGCCAGCGATGTGGCGAAAGTACGAAAAGATAAGTCGATGATTCGCGATGAGAAGGCGTTAGGTAACGCCGACGTCTCGAAACTGCCGGCTGCTGCAGAGTAACTGGGCCGGGGCGGGGCACTGGATTCGCCCCGCCTGAGGTAAAAAACGTGATGACACCTGAACAACAGGGGACACAGCCATGATGCCGGAACTGGGCAACTACCTGCTGTGTCTGGCGGCAGGGCTGGCGCTGCTGCTAAGTATCTTTCCGCTATGGGGCGCAGCGCGCCAGGAACGATGGCTGATGGCATTAGCCCGGCCGCTGGCCTGCGCGCTGTTTATCTGCATCATCGGCGCGTTTGCGCTGCTGGTGCATGCCTTTGTAATCAATGATTTCACCGTGCGCTATGTGGCGGAAAACTCCAACAGCGCGCTGCCGGTGTGGTACAGGGTGGCGGCCACCTGGGGAGCGCACGAAGGCTCTTTGCTGCTGTGGGTGCTGCTGCTCAGCGTGTGGACGTTCGCCGTCGCGCTCTTCAGTCGCCAGATGCCGCCCGACGCGGTAGCGCGGGTGCTGGCGGTGATGGGAATGATCGCCTTCGGTTTCCTGCTTTTTATCCTGTTCACCTCCAATCCGTTCAGCCGCAGCCTGCCGCTGTATCCCGTAGATGGCCGCGATCTCAATCCTATGCTGCAGGATATCGGGATGATTTTTCATCCACCGATCCTCTACATGGGCTACGTTGGCTTCTCGGTGGCCTTCGCCTTCGCGATTGCGTCGCTGCTGGCGGGACGGCTGGATACCGCGTGGGCGCGATGGTCGCGCCCGTGGACGCAGGCGGCGTGGATGTTCCTGACACTTGGGATCGTGCTGGGCTCGGCGTGGGCCTATTACGAACTGGGCTGGGGCGGTTGGTGGTTCTGGGACCCGGTGGAAAACGCCTCGTTTATGCCGTGGCTGGTCGGCACCGCGTTGCTGCATTCGCTGGCGGTAACCGAAAAGCGCGGCAGCTTCCGCGCCTGGACGGTGCTGCTGGCGCTGGCGGCTTTCTCGCTGTGCCTGCTGGGGACTTTCCTTGTGCGTTCCGGCGTGCTGGTTTCGGTGCACTCCTTTGCCTCCGATCCGGCGCGCGGGATGTTTATACTGGCCTTGTTGACCCTCGCGATTGGCGGCTCGCTGCTGCTGTATGCGGTGAAAGGTGGGCGAGTGCGGGCGCGAGTGGAACATACGCTCTGGTCGCGCGAGTCGTTCCTGCTTGGCAACAATATTCTGCTGATGGCCGCGATGCTGGTGGTGCTGTTAGGCACGCTGCTGCCGTTGGTGCATAAAGCGTTGGGGCTGGGGACGATATCGATCGGCGAACCTTTCTTCAATACCATGTTCACCGCGCTGATGGCGCCGTTTGCGCTGCTGCTGGGGCTGGGGCCGCTGATTCGTTGGCGCCGCGATGAGCCTGGTAAACAGCTTAAACGATTGGCGATATCACTTGTCGTGACGTTGTCACTTTCACTGGCGTTACCATGGCTTCTTCAGGACCGCATCACCGCGATGGCGGTCATCGGCCTGATGATGGCGCTATGGGTGCTTATCTTCGCGCTGATTGAAGTCCACGAACGGGCCACGCATCGCCACGGCTTCTGGCGCGGCCTGCGCACCTTAACCCGCAGCCAGTGGGGAATGGTGCTCGGCCATGTCGGCGTGGCGGTAACTGTCATTGGCATCACCTTCAGCCAGAACTACAGCATTGAGCGCGATGTCCGCATGCGGGCTGGCGACAGCCTCGATATTCATCGTTATCACTTCGTCTTCAAGGGCGTGCGTAATATCGTCGGGCCGAACTGGAGCGGTGGCGAGGGCGTGATTGCCGTCAGCCGCAATGGTCGCCCGGAAGCCACGCTGTATGCCGAAAAACGCTTTTACACCGCCAGCCGGATGATGATGACCGAAGCGGCCATCAGCGGCGGGTTTACCCGCGATCTTTACGCCGCGTTGGGCGAAGAGCTGGATGATGGCAGCTGGGCGGTGCGTCTGTACTACAAACCGTTCGTACGCTGGATCTGGTACGGCGGCGTACTGATGGCGCTGGGTGGGCTGTGCTGTATGCTCGATCCGCGTTACCGCCGGTCGCGGCAACAGAAAACAGCAGTGGATCGCAATGACATTAACCGCTCGCTGTACCAGTCCCGACTGCGCGAACTGGAGCAGGAGCGTACTGACGGTAATGAGGCGATGATTGTCGAGCTGCAACGTACGTTGCTGGCGGATATCTCGCCGCAGGAACAGACGCGCGTTCGGCCGCTTAGCCGCTGGTTGCTGCTACCGGGGGCGCTATTGTTGGTCTTTGTCAGCGGCGGGCTCTATCTGAAAACCAGCGATGTGGGTCAGGTGCTGCTGTGGCGACAGAGCGAGCGCCATTATCCCGCGCTGCTGGCGCAGGCGAAAGATCCGACCGCGACGCCGCTGCGGATGGATGAGTTGGCCCAGCTGCGGCTTGGGCTGCGCAGCCATCTGCAGGCTAGCCCTGACGATCTTGCCGGCTGGCAACTGCTTGGGCGGCTCGGTCTGCTGCTAAACGATGGCGAGACGGCGATCGGCGCGTTCGGGCGGGCGCATAAGCTGGCGCCGGATGACCCGGCGGCAAGTTTTGATTATGCCAGCGCGCTGGTGCGGGCGGGCGATAACGCGCAGATGCGGATGGGCGAGCTGTTGCTGCGCGATCTGCATCAGCGGCAGCCGAAAAACCTGCCGGTGCTGGAGATGCTGGCGCTCAGCGCGGTACGCAATGAAGACTATCCGCAGGCGGTAGCGGCGCTACAGCAGTTGCTGATGTTGTTGCCGGAGGGCGATGCCCGCCGCGAGGCGATTGCCCGCCAGCTGGCGCAGGCGCAGCAGCAGGCGCGGTAAATATTTGCTTTTTCTGCACTACTCCCCGGTCGCGCTGTCGCTTACCGGGGCTACAAATGGCAGTGACCGCGCGAACGGTAGGCCGGGTAAGGCGTAGCCGCCACCCGGCAAAATAACGGCGTAATAGACGAAAAAAAGCCCCTGCGAACAGGCAGGGGCAAACCATGTCAGAGCTTATTTTTTATTAATTGAATACCATCCCGCCATCGATCAGCAGCGATTGACCGGTCATATAATCGGAATCCGGGCTGGCGAGATAAGAGACGCAGGCGGCGACATCTTCTGGCTCAGACAGGCGGCCGAGGGTGATGCGTTTGGCGAATTCGGCAGTTCCGTAGCCCAGAGGTTTACCCGCCGCTTCGGATACCTGACGATCGATCTCGGCCCACATCGGCGTTTTCACAATCCCCGGGCAGTAGCCGTTAACGGTAATACCCAGCGGCGCCAGGTCGCGGGCAGCGGTTTGCGTTAAACCGCGTACGGCGAATTTGCTTGAGCTGTAGACCGCCAGTTCCGGGTTGCCGACGTGGCCGGCCTGCGAACAGGCGTTGATGATTTTGCCGCCGTGACCCTCTTTTTTAAAGGCCTCGACTGCCGCCTGAATCCCCCAGATCACCCCTTTAACGTTGATGTTGTAGACCTTGTCGACAATCTCCGGCGTAATGGATTCGATAGGCGTCGATGGCGCAACCCCGGCGTTGTTGACGATAACGTTGAATCCGCCCAGCGTTTTTCGCGCCTGTTCGACGGCGGCAAACACCTGCTCACGGTCGGAAACATCGACTTTGACCGCGATTGCCCGGCCGCCGTGCTGGTTGATTTCATCCGCCACGGCTTTCGCTGTGACGTCATTGTAATCGGCGATCGCCACAGCAAAACCGTCCTTCACGAGGCGTAACGCGATAGCTTTACCAATGCCCTGACCGGCGCCGGTGACAAGTGCGACTTTTTTCATTTCCATTTCCTTTTGTGATGACTTAAAGAATTTGACTCAGGTGTAGCTGGCCCATCAGCAGCGGGTTATCACGGTAATCCACGGGGATGGCGACCACCGCCGGGCCGTCGACGTCCATCGCCGCGCGTAGCGTCGGCTCCAGCGCCTCAGCGCTTTCCACCGCAAACCCTTTCGCGCCGAAGGATTCGGCATAGGCTTTAAAATCCATAGGACCGAACTCGACGCCGGACAGGCGTTGATATTTTTTCTCTTCCTGGATGGCGACCATGTTGTAGCCGTTATCGACCCAGATAAGATGCAGGATGTTGGCTTTCAGGCGGACCGCCGTTTCCAGCTCCATGCTGGATTGCAGAAAACCGCCATCGCCGGAGACCGAGACCACTTTGCGCTGCGGATTGACCAGCCAGGCCCCGATGGCCCACGGCAGGGCGACGCCCATGGTCTGCTGACCGTTGGAGATCATCACCTGACGGGCGCGGAAGCTGTAGAGATAGCGGGCGATCCAGATATGGAAGCTCCCCATATCGACCGTCAGCGTGACGTCGCTGTTGACGATATCCTGCATGGCGCGAACGATGCGCAGCGGGTGCAGGGCAAACTGATTCAACTGCGCTCCGCGGCGGTCAAGCAGTTCGCGCTGATGCTGGCGGTCGTGGAGGATTTCAGCGGCCTGCGGCGAGAGCACCAGCCGATGATCGATATTTTGCGCCAGCTTGTTCAGCGTGCCGGCGATGTCGCCCACCAGCTCGACATCCGGCGTGTAGTTACGCTCTTCATAGGCGGGCAGTACGTCGATATGTACCAGCGTCGCGTTGCCGCTGTTCCACATCGCCGGTTCGTATTCCACCGGGCTATAGCCGATGCAGATAACCAGGTCGGCCAGTTGCAATAAGCGGTCACCGGCCTGATTGTTAAACAGCCCGACGCGCCCGGCGAAGCGCGAGAAGTTATCCTGATTGACCGCCCCGGCGGCCTGATAGGTGCTGGTGACCGGAATATGGCTGGTTTCCAGCAAACGATGCAGCGCGGCGCTGTTTTCCGTCTGGCTGGCCATTAATCCAAGCAGGAACACCGGATTCTTCGCCTGGGCAATCAACTTCGCAACCTGATTGATTGCCTCGTCAGGCGCGGCGCCCATCTGCGGCGCGCTGCTGGCGGGCAGGACTTTGCCGGTCACCGGACCATCGACCACATCCTGCGGCAGGCTGACGAAGGCGCTGCCCGGGCGACCCTGCTCGGCGGCGCGAAAAGCGTTAGAAACCACTTCCGCCAGCGCATCCGGCGAGGTCACTTCTACCGCGTATTTGGTGACCGGGCTGAACATCGCCACCGTGTCCATACTCTGGTGTACCTGTTTGGCTTTATCCGCGCGTTTGACCGCGCCGCCCAGCGCCACCACCGGGTCGCCTTCGCTATTGGCGGTGGCCATCCCGGTTATCAGGTTGGAACAACCGGGTCCGGAGGTCACCAGCGCGACGCCCGCTTTGCCGGTAATGCGCCCGACCGCGGCGGCCATAAAGGCGGCGTTGGCCTCGTGACGTACCGGAATAATGCGGATTGAGGAGTCCAGCAACGAGTCGAAAACCTTATCGATTTTAGCGCCGGGGATCCCGAAGACCTGCCGTACGCCTTGCGCTTCCAGTTGGCTGACGACCAGATCGGCGCCGTGCGCCCACTGGCGCTGCGGATACTGTTTGTCCATGTGAACCTCCTAACTTTCTACTGAACGGATGGCGGCATCGAGATTATCGGGATGCAAATTGGCCTGCAGGAACGCGCTGTCGGCGGGAAGGTCGATCATCAGCTTATGAATTTCGCCGAAGGTCAATACCCCATGGTCGAGCTGGTAGTCCAGCAGGTGGCCGCCGCCCTGGCGGTCATCGGTAATGAAGTGTTCGTGATAGCCGGCGACGTTAATTCCCTGCATATGCTGGGGGGTCCGAAAACCGACCAGTACGCCGTCACGCTGGTTAAAGCGGAAAACCGGCTGATCGTCGAGCACGTCGGTCATCGCCCGGTAGGGCGGCGTCTGACGAGGCACGGTGCGGGTATGGGCGTGGCGGAAATGACCATCGATTCGCAGCGCGCAGAACAGATTGTCGGAAGGAATTTGCTGGTCAATAACCTCATGCAGCTGCTGGCGGCTGACCGGATGGTCAAAGGTTTTACGGTACTGCGGCTGAAACCAGGTCATCACTGCAAACGGCGTTTTCTGTTCCGGACGCGCTTTACGCGCGCTGCCGTCGGCACGCAGTTGATAAACCTGGCTGCTAAACGCGATCAGCTCGCCGTCGAGTTCATTAAAAGTGCCGAGCCCGAAATCACCGTGCTTCAGCAGGTCCGCAATAGTGGTGGTACCTTCGTAGACGCCGCTGAGCAGGGCGCTCATCAGCGAAGTTTGATACAGCACGCTATCGGGATGCTGAGCGGAAAACGCGCGTAGCGTTTCACACAGACTCTCTTCACAGGTGCAATCTGAAGCATGATTCATGAGCCACTTCCTCGTTCAACAAATATAAGAAAGGTTAAATAAAGGTTGACCCGATTCAGCTCACAGTTCCAATATAGAAACCATGCTGGTTTGAGACGTTTTCGATATGGAACTTCGTTATCTACGCTATTTTGTCGCCGTCGCCCGGACGCGGCACTTCACCCGGGCAGCGAAAGAACTGGGTATCTCGCAGCCACCGTTAAGTCAGCAAATTCAGCGGCTTGAGCGAGAGGTTGGCACTCCGCTGTTGCGTCGGCTAACCCGCGGGGTGGAGCTGACCGAAGCCGGGGAGTCCTTTTATGAAGATGCCTGCCAAATCCTCGCGCTGAGCGATGCGGCGCTGGAAAAGGCCAAGGGCATTGCCCGCGGAATGAACGGCAGCCTGTCGTTAGGCATTACCAGTTCTGATGCTTTCCATCCACAAATCTTCACCTTGCTGCACCGTTTTCAGCTCGATCACCCAGGCGTCGTCCTCCATCAGCGGGAGGGCAACATGGCAAATTTGATGGCGGCGCTGAGCGAGGCGGAGATCGATATCGCCTTTGTCCGATTGCCGTGTGAAAGCAGTAAGGCGTTTAACTTGCGTATCATTGATGAAGAGCCAATGGTCATTGCGCTGCCGCGCGATAATCCATTGTCAGCGGAACCGACGCTGGCGCTGGAACAGTTGCGGGACGTCGCGCCGATCCTCTTCCCGCGCGAAGTGGCGCCGGGTTTGTATGAGCTGGTGTTCAATAGCTGCCTGCGCGCCGGTATCGATATGAACCGCGCCAGGCAGTCGTCGCAGATTTCATCGTCGCTGAGTATGGTTAACGCCGGATTTGGTTTCGCGCTGGTGCCGCAGTCGATGACCTGTATCGCGCTGCCCAACGTCAGCTATCAATCGATACAGGGGACGCCGGTCAAGACCGATATTGCCATCGCCTGGCGGCGTTTTGAGCGCTCGCGCACGGTGAAGCGATTTTTAGAGATGTTCTAATTCCCGGGGGGCATAGCGCGACCCGACGGAGATACGCTGACCTTTTCTCCGTTGGGTTACCCGTTACTGCGCCACCCAGCCGCCATCCATATTCCACGCCGCGCCGCGAACCTGCGCGGCGGCGTCGCTGCATAAAAATAGCGCCATTTCCCCCAGTTGCTGCGGCGTTACGAATTCTCCGGAAGGTTGTTTTTCAGCCAGCAGCTGCGCTCTGGCCTGCTCCGGGTCGGCTCCCTCAGCGATACGTTTATCGATCTGCTGCTGAACCAGCGGCGTCAGCACCCAGCCAGGGCAAATCGCGTTGCAGGTAATGCCGGTACGCGCGGTCTCCAGCGCCAGCGTTTTGCTAAAGCCAATCACCCCATGCTTGGCGGCGACATAGGCGGATTTCTCTTTCGAGGCGACTAACCCATGCACGGAGGCAATATTAATAATCCGCCCCCAGTTGCGCTCGCGCATGCCCGGCAGCGCCAGTCGGCTGGTGTGGAAGACGCTGGACAGATTTATCGCCAGAATATCGTTCCATTTTTCCACCGCGAACTGCTCCACTGGCGCCACATGCTGGATACCGGCGTTATTAATCACAATATCGACGCCGCCAAATTCGCTTTCGGTATAACGCATCATCGCTTCAATTTGCCCGACGTCGCGCAGGTCGGCATCGTGATAGCCGGGAATTTTACCCAGCGCGGCAACCTCGGCTCGCGCGCTCGTGCTGTCGCCAAAACCATTCAACACCAGCTGCGCGCCGGCCTGCGCCAGCACTTTGGCAATGCCTAAACCAATACCGCTGGTGGAGCCGGTGACCAGCGCTGTTTTACCGTTTAAATTCATTTCGTTACTCCTTAAATCAGGCATCAGACAATACCGGTTAAATAGAACACGGCAATGACAAACAGAACCGCGAGGCTTTTGATAAGCGTAATGGCGAAAATGCCGCCGTATGCCTGGCGATGACTTAAACCGGTGATTGCCAGCAGCGTGATGACGGCGCCGTTATGCGGCAGGGTATCCATGCCGCCGCTGGCCATTGAAGCGACGCGGTGGAGTACCTCAAGCGGAATATTAGCGGCGTGGGCGGCGGCCACGAAGGTATCGGACATTGCCGCCAGCGCGATGCTCATCCCGCCGGAGGCGGAGCCGGTGATCCCCGCCAGTACGGTTACGCTAATCGCCTCGTTTAACAGGGGATTGGGAATGGCGGTCAGTGCTTTCGACAACACCAGAAAACCCGGCAGGGCGGCAATCACCGCGCCGAAACCATATTCCGAGGCGGTATTCATCGCCGCGAGGATCGCGCCGCCGACCGCCGTACGGCTGCCTTCCGCCAGACGGCCGCGAATATTACGAAAACCGAACACCAGCACCACGACGATACCGGATAGCAGCGCGGCCTCGACGGCCCAGATAGCGGTGATTTTGCCGACCTCGGTGACGATGGGTTTGGCAAGCCCTGGCAGCGTTAGCTCGTGGCTGGCGCCGTACCATTGCGGGATCCAGCGGGTAAACAGCAGGTTCAGCAGGCCAACCAGCAGCAGCGGGGCAATGGCGATCAGCGGATGCGGCAGATTGATGTTATCCGGCGTCTGCGGCTCGTTTTGCAGATCGGTACCGTATCCCTCGCCATTCGCGAGCGCTTTCCGCCGCTGTCGTTCCAGCCACAGTAAACCGAAGGTGATGATAAACAGTGAACCTATCAATCCAAGCCAGGGGGCTGCCCAGGCGTTGGTGCCAAAAAAGCTGGTGGGGATAATGTTCTGAATCTGCGGGGTGCCCGGCAGGGCATCCATGGTAAATGAGAATGCGCCCAGCGCGACGGTTGCCGGGATCAGTCGCTTCGGGATACCGCTTTGGCGAAACAGTTCGGCGGCAAAGGGATAGACCGCAAATGCCACCACGAATAGCGAAACACCGCCGTAGGTCAGCAGGGCGCAGACCAGCACGATCACCGGGATCGCATGTCGACGCCCGAGAATTTGAATCGCGGCGGCGACGATGGAACGCGAGAAGCCCGATAGCTCAATCAGCTTGCCAAAGACGGCGCCGAGCAGAAATACCGGAAAATAGAGCTTCACGAAACCGACCATTTTTTCCATAAACAGGCCGGTAAAGGTCGGGCCTACCGCGCTCGGGTCGGTAAGCAGGACCGCGCCAAGCGCGGCGATAGGGGCAAACAGGATAACGCTGTATCCACGATACGCAGCCAGCATCAGTAATGCCAACGCGGCCAGGGCAATCAACACACTCATTACGACTCCTCACTATCATTGTTATTGTCGGGGTACAAAACGAGAAGTTACGGTTTCAGGGCGTAGCGCAGCTGATGCTCACGGCGCGACTGTATTCGTTTCTGCCGGGTCTCATCCCAGTGATAAAAACCTTGGCCGCTGCGGGCGCCGGTAGCGCCTTGCGCAACCTTGTCGGCGACCAGCGACATCATGTCGCTGCCTGTGGCCAGTTCCGGCAGCAGGTGTTGGCAGATATCCTGGACGGTCGCCAGACCGGTCATATCGGCGGCTTCCAGCGGCCCGACCATCGCGTAGCGGCGGCCGAGCGAGGCGCGCATCACTTTGTCGACCACCTCCGGCGAAGCGATGCCGCTCTTAACGATATGCAGCGCTTCGCGCAGCAGGGCGAACTGTAGTCGGTTGCCGACGAACCCCGGCGCGGCGCGGTTGAGTACTACCGCTTCCAGCGAGCAGGAAGATAAAAAATCGCTGACCTGGTTGGCGAGATGCGGCAGGGTTGCGCTGCCCGGCACCACTTCCACCAGCGGGATAAAATGCGGCGGATGCCAGAAGTGGGCGATTAACAAGCGTTCCGGATGCCGCATACCCTGCGCCAACCGATCGGGCGGTAGTCCGCTGGTGTTGCTGGCGATAATGGCTTCGTCGGCTATTAAGGTTTCCAGTTCGCGGTATAAGGCGTGCTTGAGCGCCAGACGTTCCGGAATCGCTTCGATCAGCAAGGTCGCGTCAGCAAGATCGCCTAATGCCGTGGTGCCGGAGAGGCGCGAGAGCACCGCCGTACGCTGAGCGGCATCAAACTGCTCGCACTCTTCGAGCTCGCGCAAAATGGCGGCGGCGACGCCTGGAATCTCGCTAACGCGCGCCGGGTCGGTGTCGTAGAGGTGTACGGTGTGGCCGTGGCGGGCAAAATGACAGGCGATGCCGACGCCCATCAGGCCGGCGCCCAGTACCGCCAGTTGTGGTGTAAACATAGTGGCTCCTGTTAACGTTCGATGGTCATCGCGATACCCTGACCGCCGCCGACGCAAAGCGTCGCCAGGCCTTTGCTGACATCGCGGCGCTGCATCTCGTGCAGCAGACTAACCAGAATGCGACATCCTGAGGCGCCAATCGGATGGCCGAGCGCGATAGCGCCGCCGTTGACGTTGACTTTCTGGCTGTCCCACTCCAGCAATTTGCCAACGGCCAGCGCCTGCACGGCAAAGGCCTCGTTGGCTTCGATGAGATCCACCTCGTCCAGCGACCAACCGGCGCGCTGCAGCGCCTTCCGGCAAGCACTTACCGGGCCGATACCCATCACGGACGGATCGACGCCGGCCACCGCAGAGCTGACAATTCGCGCCAGCACCGGCAAGCCAAGCTGCCGCGCTTTATCGACGCTCATTAATAAGACTGCCGCCGCGCCATCGTTGAGCGAAGAGGCATTGCCCGCGGTGACGCTGCCATCCTCCGTGCGAAAGGCAGGGCGCAACTGCGCCAGCTGTTGTTCGCTGGTTTCCGGGCGCGGCTGTTCGTCTGCGTCCACCATGCGCGGCGCTTTTTTACCCTGAGGGACGCTAAGCGGCACTATCTCAGCCTGAAAGCGCCCGGCGGCTATCGCGGCGGCGGCTTTGCGCTGCGAAAGGGCGGCGAAGGCATCCTGCTGGGGGCGGGAGATATCAAAGGCGTCGGCGAGATTCTCGGCGGTGATGCCCATGTGATAGTCGTTAAACGCATCCCATAATCCGTCCTGAATCATGCTGTCCTGCATGCTGGCATGGCCGAAGCGCAGGCCATCGCGCGCGCCCTGAACCAGATACGGAGCATTGCTCATGCTCTCCTGGCCGCCGGCTATCACTATCTCCGCCTCGCCGCTGCGAATGGCTTGTACCGCCTGTTGCACAGCTTTCAGCCCGGAACCGCAAACCAGATTGACGGTAACGGCCGGAGTTTCAACCGGTAGCCCGGCGCGCAGCGCGGTTTGCCGCGCCGGATTCTGTCCGCAGCCGGCGGTTAATACCTGGCCAAAAATCAGTTCGTCAACGGCGCTGGCCGGTAGCTGTGTGCGTTCAAGCAGACCACGCACTACGGCGGCGCCAAGCTCGACGGCGGAAAGGGAAGACAAGGCGCCGCGAAAACTGCCGATTGGCGTACGTAGCGCGCAGACGATAGCGACTTCTTTCATATTGCCTCCTTAGTGAAGCGCATTTCGCGGACGTCATCGGCAATGACCAGCCGTCCGGCCGTTTTACGGGCAATTTCGTCAATGCTGACGCCGGGGGCGTATTCGCGCAGAACAAAGGCGCCGTCGCTAATTTCCAGTAGCGCGAGATCGGTGAGTACCCGGCGAATACAGCCTGCACCGGTGAGCGGCAGAGTACATTGCGGGAGCAGTTTGGATTCGCCGTTTTTCGAGGCGTGCGTCATCACCACGATGATGTTTTGCGCGCCGGCCACCAGATCCATGGCGCCGCCCATGCCTTTCACCATTTTTCCCGGGATCATCCACGAGGCGATATTACCCGCGACATCGACTTCAAAAGCGCCGAGGACCGTGAGATCGACGTGGCCGCCGCGGATCATGGCGAAGGACTGGGCGGAGTCAAAGATAGCCGCCCCGGTTTGCGCGGTAACGGTCTGCTTGCCGGCGTTAATCATGTCGGCATCAATCGTTGACTCATCGGGAAATTCGCCCATCCCCAACAGGCCGTTTTCCGACTGCAGCATCACTTCAATACCGGCAGGAATATAGTTAGCGACCAGCGTGGGAATGCCGATACCGAGATTGACATAATCGCCGTCGCGCAGTTCCTGGGCGACGCGCATCGCCATTTGTTCGCGAGTTAACATATTCAGTTCCCTCCGGCGCGCAGCGTGCGCTGTTCAATACGTTTTTCGAATTGCCCGACGATCAGCCGGTCGACATAAATACCGGGCGTATGGATGGCGGAAGGGGGAAGTTCGCCCGGCGCGACGATTTCTTCGACTTCCACTACCGTGATCCGCCCGGCGGTGGCCATCAACGGGTTAAAATTCTGCGCGGTATGGCGGTAGACCACGTTGCCGTACCAGTCGGCTTTCCAGCCCTTTACAAGGGCGAAATCGCCGCGAATGGCTTCTTCGAGAATGTAATGTTTATCGTCGAACTGACGCACTTCTTTGCCTTCCGCTACCGGCGTGCCGTAACCGGTCGCGGTATAGAATCCGGGGATCCCGGCGCCGCCGGCGCGAATTTTCTCGGCAAGCGTACCTTGCGGGGTCAGTTCCACCGCCAGTTCGCCGCTCAGTACCAGTTGTTCAAAGAGGGCGTTTTCGCCAACGTATGAGGCCACGACTTTGCGTACCTGGCGCGTTTCCAGCAGCATGCCGAGACCAAAGCCATCAACGCCGCAGTTATTAGAAACTACCGTCAGGCCCTGTACCTGGCGGCGTTTGACCTCGGCGATTAAGTTTTCCGGGATGCCGCACAGGCCGAAGCCGCCGGCCAGTAACGTCATGCCATCGGTTAATCCGTCCAGCGCCGCTTCATAGCTGGCGACGCGCTTATCCAGTCCTGCCATCATTTTTCTCCTGCCTTGCGATGGCTCTATCATTAAGGGCGCGGACTGATTTGATAATTTTGAATTTGTGACCCACTCATTTGGTTTTTTTATTAATTTATCGTTAACTAAATTCTTTCAATTAGTTAACAGGTAGAAAAATGAGAATGAGTGTCAAACAGTTACGCGCGTTTCTAGCGGTAGCTCACACTCTTAACTTCGCCCACGCCAGCGAGCGTCTGAACCTGTCGCAGCCGGCGCTGAGTTTGACCATCAAGGGGCTGGAAGAGGCGCTTGGCGGGGCATTGCTGCAGCGCAGCACCCGCAAAGTGACCTTAACCCAGGAGGGAGAAACCTTTCTGCCGATGGCCCGCCAGCTGCTGGCGGACTGGGATAATGCCGAAGAGGCGATGCGGCAAAGTTTCACCCTGCAGCGGGGAAAGATCTCCGTCGCCGCGATGCCGTCGTTTGCCACTAACGTGCTTCCGGAAGTGCTAAAAGCCTTCCGCGACCGCTATGCGGGAGTCAACGTAACGGTGCATGACGTGATTAATGAGCAGGTCATTGAGATGGTGCGCGAAGGCCGGGTGGAGATGGGGATCGCGTTTGAGCCATCGCCCGGCAACAATCTGCTGTTTACGCCGCTGGCGGTGGATCGCTTTGTGGCGATCGTGCCGAAAACGTCGCCTTTGGCGAGTAAAAAGCAGTTGAGCTGGCGTGAACTGCTGACACTGGATTTTATAACCCTGCAGCGGCCATCGGCGGTGCGTTTGATGCTGGAAGAAGAGTTGGCGCGTAGCGGTAGCCAGTTGGACGTGGCGCTGGAAAGTCATCAGTTGGTCACCGTCGGGCGGATGGTCGCCAGCGGTCTGGGCGGCAGCGCGGTGCCTGCGTTATGCCAGTCGCAGATGCAGTCGCTGGGAGCGGTTTGTCTACCGTTAAGCGAGCCGCCGATTGAAAAGTGCATTGGCGTTATTCATGCCGGACATATGCAGTTGTCGAAGGCGGCGCAGGCGCTGCTGGAAACGCTAAAGGGCTTTTTGCCCGCTTAGGCAGTTACAGGCGAAAAAAAACCGGCCTGGTTAGCCGGTTTAATCATTAGATTTTGCAGGCATCGCCGCAATCATCATCGGCAACAATCGCCTGCGCTTTTTTATCCGCTTCGTCCAGGCGTTCAGCGTTACGCTCTTCCGCTTCTTCCAGGCCGCTAAAGACCAGGTTGTCGAGATCAATTTCCATGAGTTACCCACTTTGCTACTTTTTTGACTGTCGGCAGAGTATAGGTCAAAACGATGGAAGGTTGCACCCCGCGCCCGAAGCTATCGCACAGAGCGTTAATCGTCAGCTTGTTTTTGGTAGCGGAGTGGAGGGGTATTAGTCAATAACCGCTATTATTCATAGTTGACATTATTCATTTATTATATGAAAGCATAAAGTGATAATTTTCGGATTGTTTCTTAAATGAAATGACAACGAACCAGTAAATAACGATTGACCCGTTTCAGATATGGTAATATGGCCGCGATTATGGATGAGTCTATGGACCTTGATCAATGGTATCGATAACAGCATCTGCCATCAAAGAATGGCGGAGAAATAATAAAGTCATTTGTCACGTAAAACTTAAATATAAAAAGGTATTGCGAAAATGTCGCGAAATACCTTTAACAGGAGGTAAGTACAAGGAATATCAACGGCTTTGCCAGACATACACATGTGCAAAATTGACCAGCGCGACGCCGGGGCTGGTACATTTTGAAGATAAGCCTTTTAAGGCATATTTAAATAAGCGAATGTCGAAAAGAGCTAAACTGAATATTGCCCATGGTGCGTTGAATTTTATTGAAAAAAGCTTTCAGGCGGAAATATTACCGCAGTTGTATAATGTATCGTCGTTCGGTTGCTCGATGATTACCATCCCGTTGAAGAATGGAACCAGCCTGGAAGTGAAACTTCTGGCCTCGCCGTTCCAGGAAGAGGGGGAACTGATGCTGCAGATGTTCTTTGAAAATAAACGCGTATATAGCGTCTGTTTTTCCTGCACCGATCAGGGTAGTGCGTGGATTGGCGGTATTCAGGGCGGTAAAGACATTAGCAACGATGAAGTGAAGGCGTTGACCAAAGAGCTCTATGGCACGCGGCCAAAAAACCTGATTATCACTCTGCTGTACGGGTTATTGCGCCACTTTAATATTCGTGAGATCTACGCCATCGACAGCGACTACCATGTGAAGAGCGACAAGGTGAAAGCCAGTTACTCAGAGTTGTGGTTAGAAATCGGCGGCGAGAAGCAGCGGCGTGGTTGGTACAAATTACCTGCACAAGAGATTAAAAAAAGTCTGGAAGAGGTGAAAAGTAAACATCGCAGCCAGTTTATTAAACGTGAAAGTTTAAAAGAACAGGCTCAGTTGGATCTGATCGCCGCATTACAGAAGATAACCGTTGGTGAAAGCGCCAACAAACCTTAATACTGGATTGCCGATTCGCCGGGGGCGGCGGGTCGGCACCCATGATAGATGCTATCTCTCTCCCCGCGGCTCCTGCTTAACACCACTCTCCTATACAACCTGCTCATCTATCAAATTCAGTTTATAAGTTAAAATATTTTAAACATTTTATGCGGTTAAATTTTACATAAAATTTACATGTCCATATACTTTCTTACGTTCTTCGCCCTGGTTTGGGGCGTCCAACCAACAGGTTAACTGCGCTGTACGGCATCGCTTATCGATCGGCGCTTTAAAATAAATGCTTTGGTTATATCGACATATGTCGAATGGGATGAAATATGGACGAACAAAAAGGTCATGGTCGAAGGATCTTCTTCACCATATACCGATTGCTTTTTGTGTTACTGAGTTTTGGCATTGGGATTTTCTTAACTATCTGGGGGGGCAAGCTGCTCTCGCTCGGCGGCAGCGCCTGGTATCTGTTAGCCGGTCTCGCTTATCTCATCATCGCCGTCGGTTACTTCACTCGTAGTCAATACGCGCTTCCTCTTGCTGTTCTTACCTTTCTGTTTACGCTGGCCTGGGCGCTGTATGAAGTGCAGCTCAGCTACTGGGGCTTGATCCCTCGTCTGGTGGTTCCTGCGCTGATGCTGATGCTGGCTCTGTGGCTGGCGGCGGCGATGCCGGTGGTTCGCGTGCGTCTGGCGAACTGGAGCGCGACGGTTATCTTTATTGCGCTGCTGGCGACGCTGGTTTCGGCATTCTACCCGCACGGCGGCATCCATAATGGCGTCGTGAAAGCGGCGAGCGGCAACAGCGCGACGCAGGCGGCAAAAAGCGATAACTGGGAGTTCTTCGGCCGCGATGCCTCCGGCACCCGTTTTGCGCCGTATACAGATATTACCCCGGAAAACGTTCATAAGCTGAAAGTCGCCTGGACCTACCACACAGGCCGCCGCCTGACCGGCCCGGCCATTGGCGTTGACGAAAATACGCCGCTGCAAATTGGCGATACGCTGTATTCCTGTACGCCGCTTAACGTGGTGACCGCCATTGATGCCGATACCGGCAAGGCGCGCTGGCGCTTTGACCCGCACGCGCAGACGGCGGAACATGTGACCTGCCGCGGCGTGGGTTACTATGATGTGCAGAGCGACGATACGCTCAGCGCGGAAGAAAAAGCGAGCCCGGCGCTGCAACAGTGTCCGCAGCGGATCATGGTATCGACCGTGGATGCGCGCCTGCTGGCGCTGAATGCAAAAACCGGCGAACTGTGCGCTGACTTCGGCGACCACGGCAGCGTGGATCTGAAGCAGGGCATGGGCGACACCGAAAACAGCAAACGCTACCATCCGACTTCAACGCCGGTGATCATGGGGCATATTGCGGTGCTGGGCGGTTGGGTACGCGATATCGTACACGGCGAGCCATCCGGGGTCGTACGCGCTTTTGACGTACGCGATGGTAAAGTCGTCTGGGCCTGGGATGTCGGCAAGCCGGAAAATATCACCGACCCGGAAAAAGGCCGCGTTTATACGCTCGAAACGCCGAACGTGTGGACCATTCCCGGCTTTGATAAAGAGCTGAATCTGGTTTATCTGCCGACCGGTAACGGGCCGCCGGACTACTGGGGCGGCGATCGTAATGAAGCGAAAGAGAAATATGGCTCCGCGGTGGTGGCGGTGGATGCCAGTACCGGTAAAACAAAATGGGTTTTCCAGACCGTTCACCACGATATCTGGGATTACGACCTGCCATCGCAGCCAGTACTGTTCCACATGAAAAACGAGCAGGGCGAGGACGTCCCGGTTCTGATCCAGACCACCAAAACCGGACAGATTTACGTGCTCGATCGCCGCACTGGTAAACCGGTGACCCGCGTCGAAGAACTGCCCGTCGCTCATCAGGGGGCGGAGGGCGAACATCTGTCTGCCACCCAGCCGTTCTCTACCGGCATGCCGCAGTTAGGCGTCGAGCCGCTGAGCGAAAAATCAATGTGGGGCGTGACGCCGTTCGACCAACTGATGTGCCGTATCGATTTTAAAGAGTCGACCTACCTTGGCATGTATACGCCGCCGTCAGAGAAACCGTATATCGAGTGGCCAAGCCTGCTCGGCGGCATGAACTGGGGCGGCATCACCATCGATGAACGTACCGGCACGCTGTTCGTCAACGATATGCGTATGCCGTTGCGGATGTCGCTGGTGCGCAAAGAAGAGATGGCGAAATACAAAGTCTCCACCGACGAAGTCCCTGGCTTTATGGGCACCGTTCGCCCGCAAGTTGCCGGGCCTTACGGCGGCGTACGTATCGACATCCTGCAGTCCGCGCTGGGCGTGCCCTGTAATACCCCGCCGTTTGGTACCATGAGCGCTATTGACCTGAACAGCCGTCAGCTCATGTGGCAGGTGCCGATGGGCTCGGTAGAAGATACCGGGCCGCTGGGGATGAAAACCCATCTGCATATCCCGTTGGGAATGCCGACGCTGGGCGGCCCAACCTCCACCGCCTCGGGCCTGGTGTTCTTCGCCGGTACCCAGGATAACTATCTGCGGGCGCTGGATTCCGCCAGCGGTAAAGAGCTGTGGCGCGCTCGCTTGCCGGTTGGCGCGGTAGCGGCGCCGCTGGTCTACAAATCGCCGAAAACCGGCAAAGAGTACGTGCTGATTTCCGCCGGCGGCGCCAGCCACTCGCCGGACGTCGGTGACGATATCATCGCCTACGCGCTGGAGGAATAACCTCTCTAAACGAAACAGGTCCCGGTAAACGGGACCTGTTCCTGGCTGACAGCCGGGGGAGGTAGCATGGGGCAATGCTGGACTTTTACTCTCTGAATATCACTCTGCGCAATACGCTGCCCTGCGGCATTGACGTAGGCCAGAGACATCGGCGAACCCGTGGTTTTCTCTACTCTCAAATCATTAAAATCCATTGCACATTCTTAGCGCTTTCCGCCAGTCCGTCTGGATCCTCATTATTCCCTGTCGCATAAAGCAAAAAAAGGCCCATCCTGGTGATGGGCCTTTTTGACGTTCGGCGTGTAGCCTGAAAGGTGTAAAAATTAATCAAAAACGCCGTTAATGACGGAAGTGACGATTGCGGTACTTAACGCAACCAGCACTAAATCATCGCCCACTGCGCGCCATTCATAACCCGGGTAGTAAGGCAGATCGTTAATCATAGATGCCGGCAACGTTTTTTTGGCAATACCTGGAGGTAATGGTTTGCCGCGAACCACATTTTTTGCAATACCCGGCGGTAGCGCCTGATAACCTACCAGACCATAATTCACCGCCAGAGAACGGGCTCGCGAGAAGCTAATATCAGAGTCGACATGGTCGGGTTTGCCGTAGTTTTTACGGTTACCGTGATCCTCTTTCGACTTATCATTTCCCTGGCCTTTGTTGCTGTGGTCACTGCTGTTGCCATGGTTACCGCTATTGCCGTGGTTTCCACCGCTATTACCGTGGTTGCCACCTCCGCCGCTATTGCCATGACCTCCGCCACCCCCGTTGCCATTACCAGGGTTGGCATAAACTGGCGCGGCAAGGACGGCGAGCGAAATAACCGCCGCAAGTGCAGATTTGAGAGTGCGACGCTTAATCATAAGGGTGTTCCTTAAAGTGAAGTACACGCTTTGAAGATATGACGTGCGCATAACCTTAACAATGTCATGTTTTCTTATTTTTATACTCCGCAGAAAATATGCCTCGCCTTTTCTGATCATCGTTATCCTGCCCAATGACAGGCGACCAGGTGTCCAGGCGAAATTTCACGAAGCGTCGGCGCCTGACGGCGGCAGTGGTCACTTGCCTGCGGGCAGCGTGACGAAAACCGGCAGCCCTCAGGCGGGCGCGACGGATCCGGGATTTCCCCCTGGACGACCGCCTGCGGTTCGCTTTCGGGATCGAGTGTGGGTACCGCGGCCAGCAGCGCCTGGGTATAGGGATGAAGAGGGCGGCTAAACAGCGCATCGCGGCTGGCGGTTTCCACCAGTTGGCCGAGGTACATCACCGCCACGTCGTCGCACAAATGCTCCACGACTCCGAGGTCATGGGAGATGAATAGAAAGGTGACGCCACGCTCGTCGCGCAGGTCGGCAAATAGATTGATAATCTGCGCCTGAATCGACACATCGAGTGCGGAAATGGGTTCATCGGCGACGATAAAGTCCGGATTAAGAATCAGCGCGCGGGCGATGCCGATGCGCTGCCGCTGACCACCGGAAAATTCATGCGGAAAACGGTGGTAATGCTGAGGCGCCAGCCCGCATATCTTCATCACCGCAATGACTTTCTCATAGAGTTCAGCGCGCGTGCATAGTTTATGCTGCAGCATCGCCTCGCCAATCGCCTCGCCGATGCGAATGCGTGGGTTCAGTGAACTATAGGGATCCTGAAACACCAGTTGAATTTTCGGTCGTAGGGCCTGCATTGCCGCCGCTGACAGTTCGAATAACTCCTGACCGCGGAATTTAATGCTGCCAGCGGTCTTTTCATACAATCCAAGCAAGGTGCGGCCAACGGTGGTTTTACCACTACCGGATTCTCCGACGAGACCGAAAATCGTTCCCGGACGGATATTAAAACTGACGTCATCGACCGCGCGCAGTTCGCCGGTCTGCTGGCCGAACAGGCCGTCGCGCAGCGGGAAATACTTTTTCAAGCCATTAACTTCAATCAAATAGGGCTGGTTCATGCCATCGACTCCGCGAATTGACTATAAAAACAGGCTGCCTGATGCGAGGACCCTAAAAGTGGCGGGATGTCCTGACGGCAGCGTGCTGTTGCCTGTTGGCAGCGATCGGCAAACGCGCAGCCCGCAGGCAGTTGCGCGAGATCCGGCACCTGACCGGGAATGGAGTAAAGCCGCCGGCGGCGCGTGCCCGGCACCGGACGCGAGGCGATAAGTCCGCGGGTATAGGGGTGCTGGGGCTGGCGCAGCACCTCGACGGTGGTTCCCTGTTCGACAATCCGCCCGGCATACATTACGACGACCCTTTCGGCCATCTGCGCGATCACCCCCAGATCGTGGGTGATCAGCAGCATCGCCATCTGGCTTTCGCGCGCGCGGTCACGTATCAGACGCAGGATCTGCGCCTGCACGGTGACATCCAGCGCGGTAGTTGGTTCATCCGCTATCAATAATTGCGGCCCGCAGCTCAGCGCCATGGCGATCATTACCCGCTGTAGCATGCCGCCGGAAAGCTGGTGTGGATAGTACGCCATCAGGCTTTCGCTGCGCGCCAGTCCCACCTCGTTCAACAGGTGTATTGCACGCTGCCAGGCGGCTTTCGGCGAGTCGCCGCGGTGGCGGATGAGCGGCTCGCAGAGCTGTTCGCCTATGGTCAGTACCGGGTTGAGCGCCGACATCGGCTCCTGGAAGATCATCGCCAACTGGTTGCCGCGCAGGTCGGCCATGTGACGCGCTTTCAGCTTGAGCAGATCGCGTCCTTCGAAAAGGATCTCGCCGCCGTCAATGCGTGCGGCCTGGGGAGGCAATAGGCCCATTAGCGACATGGCGGTCACGCTTTTGCCGCAGCCGGACTCACCGACGATACCTACCGTTTGCCCGGCCTGAATCGAAAAAGAGACTTCCTGTACCGCGCGCACCCGGCTCCCTTCAGCAGCGAAAGAGACCGAAAGTTGCTTAAAAGAAATTAATGGCGTGCTCATTTCAGCCTCTGTTTCATTTTCGGGTCCATCGCGTCGCGCAGGCCGTCGCCCAGCACGTTGATAGCAATGACGGTAATAAAGATGGCAATCCCAGGAGGCATCCATAGCCAGGGTCGCCGCTGAAAATCAATCAGGCTGTTGGCGGCATCCATCATATTGCCCCACGACGGCGTCGGCGGTACTACGCCAAGGCCAAGGTAGCTCAGCGCCGATTCGCTCAGAATGGCGTTAGCGACCGCCATTGTCGCCATCACCACCAGAATCGGGATGGTATTGGGCAGTAGGTGGCCAAACAGGCGGCGGCGCGCCGACAGTCCCAGAACCTGCGTCGCCAGCATAAAATCGCGCTCGCGTAGCGACAGGCACTGCCCGCGCACCAGCCGCGCCAGCTTTGGCCACTCCAGCAGGCTGAGCATAATCACCACCATCCAGATGCGGGAATCCGGCGAAAAATCGAGCTCGGAGAGCATCGCGCCGGCGACGATTAATAAAGGCAAACTGGGGATCGTCATCACCAGATCGGCCAGCCGCATAATCAGTTTATCGGTGAGTCCGCCGACATAGCCCGACAGCGCACCCAGTAGATAGCCAAGCGTCACCGACAGCAGCATGGTCAGCAGGCCGATTATCAGTGAAATGCGCCCGGCCAGCAGTAAACGCGTATAGATATCGCGGCCAAGAAAATCGGTACCTAACCAGTGTTCGGCGCCGGGTGGTTTGTTGATCATCAGCGCATCGGTGGCGTCATCTTTCCACGGCGACCACATCGGTCCGAGTACGCACCACGTGGCCATCACCGCAAGCAGGATTAAACACAGCATCGCCATCCGGTTGCGGCGCAGCTGGCGCCATGCCTGACGCCATGGAGAGGGGGTTATTTGCGCAAGCGCGGGGATTGTCGCCTGGCGCAGGCGGCGACGGTAACCAAACAGGGAAGTTATCATCATTACCTCACTCGAATGCGCGGATCGGCCCACGCGTAGAGCACATCGGCCAGTAAATTACCGATGATCGTCAGCACCGCCAGAAACAGGGTAAACCCCATCAATACCGGATAATCGCGAGCGGCCAGCGAATCGATATGAATGTGCCCGGCACCCGGCCAGTTAAATACTTTTTCGGTAATGATGGCGCCAGAGAACAATCCCGGCAGTTCGAAGCCAAGCAGGGTGATGACCGGCAGTAGCGCATTGCGCAGCGCGTGTTTCATGATAACCGTGCGTTCTCGCAGCCCTTTAGCTCGGGCGGTACGAATGAAATCCATCTTCACCACGTCAAGCATGCTGGCGCGAAAATAGCGCGTCAGGCTGCCGGCCTGCAGCATCACCAGCGCCAGTACCGGCAGTACCAGATGGGCGGCGACCTGCAGCACATACTGCCAGCCGTTATCGTCGCTGCCGGTATTGGTCATCCCGCCTACCGGCAGCCAGTGCAGGTCGACGGCAAACCACTTAATCAGCAGCAGGCAGAGGAAAAAGGTGGGAAAGGACATGGCGGCAAACACCGCGATACTCACCAGATGATCGAACCATGAATTAGGTCTGAGCGCGGAGACAACGCCAACCGTCAGGCCGATACCCCAGTAGAAGACCAGCGCCACGCTTGCCAGCAGGAAGGAGTTCCAGATGTACTGGTTCAGTAACTGGCTGACCGGGATCTGGTATTGCAGCGAGAAGCCTAAATCCCCGCGCAGTAGTTGTCCCAGCCAGTGAAGGTAGCGGGTGAAGAGCGGCTGGTCGAGACCGTATATCGCCTTCAGTTCGGCGGCGCGGGCGGCCGTCAAGGTGATGTTGCCATCGATAAAATCGCCGGGAGTTTTAGCAAAGAGCATAAAAATGATAAAGGAGGCCAGCAGCAGCATCGGCAGCGTTTGCAATAGGCGCCTCAGGATGAAATTTTTCATAACATTCTCACATCAGCCGCCGGGAGGCCGGCGGCTGGGGGATTTACTTCACGATTTTCACGTCCGGCAAACTGCCGGTGAGGCCGTTATAGATATCCGGCTTAAAGCCGGTCACCCGGGCGCTGCTGGCGGAAAGAATCTCCCGGTATCCCAGCAGGATAACCGGCGGATCCTCGGCCAGCACCTGATACAGCTGGTGATAGATAGGCTTGCGTTGTTCGACATCCAGCACTGCGTTGCCCGCATTGATAAGCTTATCGACTTCAGCGTTGTGGTAGCCCGACTCTTTGGCTTCGCTGCTGTAGAAGTCCCACACGCCGTCATGCGGATCGTTGAGAGTGCTGGTGCTGAACGACGCCAAATCGTAATTACCCGCTTTGCGCTGCGCCATCAGCGCGTTGAAATCAACCACCTGCGGTTTCAGCAGCACGCCTATCTGCCGCCAGTTCTCTTTGGCAATTGGGATCAGCGCATCGTTAATGACTTTTTTGCTCGCCAGTAGGGTCAATTCCAGCCGCTTACCGTCTTTCACGCGGATGCCATCGGCGCCAGGCAGCCAGCCCGCTTCATCGAGCAGTTTTTTCGCTTGCACCGGATCGTAATGGTAGGGGTTGACGCCCTGCGCATTGAAGGCCCAGGAAATAGGCGCGATCGGTTCAATGGCTACCTTGCCGTATCCCTGATACACCACGTCGATTAATTTCTGGCGGTCAAGCCCGTAAATCAGCGCCTGACGCACTTTTTTATCCTGCAGTGCCGGGCGATGGAGGTTGAACTCCACCTGGCTGTAGTCGCTGGAGCCGTACAGGTTGATATTGGCAAAACCGAGCATCTTAAGCTGCTCAATATCATCCGGACGCGAGGTGAAGGCGTCGTAGTCGGTTTCGCCGGTCTGGAATAGCTGGAAATTGGTAGACGGATTGGTCACGCGATAGATAAAGCGCGGCGTTGGCGGCGTACCGCGATAAAAATGCGTGTTGGCGTGGAAGCGAATCTCCTGCCCGGGAATATATTTATCGTAGACATAAGGACCGTTACCCAGCGGTTTTCCGTGCAGAGAACGAAGATAATCCAGATTTCCGCGTTGATACCCTTTGCCGTACCAGGCTTTCGATAATACCGGACCGCCGATTTTCGCTAGCGTTGTCGCGCCCGGCTGGGTGGTAGTAACCTGTAAGGTCAGCGGATCGATAACTTTCAGGCCGCTCACGCTATCGGCTTTGCCGGCTTTATATTCTGCGCCGCCGGCGATATTGGCCAGAGTAATATCGGTATCGCCGTCATATTTCGGATCGAGAAGAACGGTCAGCGTAAAGGCGACATCCTCCGCGGTGAGTGGCGATCCGTCGCTGAAGGTCAGGTTTGGGCGTAATTTGATGGTATAGACTTTGTTATCCGCGCTCACCGTCCAGCTCTCAGCCAGCCCCGGCACCAGCTTCCCCTGACTGTCCCAGTCAATCAGGCGCGAGAAAATAACGTTGGTGACGTTCTCATCCCAACCGTTGACGAAGAAGTAAGGGTTAAAGATCCCCTGCGGTTCGGAAATGCCGGCCACTACCGTGTCTTTACGCAGTTTGGCGCTGGCCGGGATCTGGCTGGCATCGGTTGCGGGAGTGATCCCTTCTTTAAGAATATCGTCGGCGTTGGCGACAGAAGAAAATGCCACCATGCTACCGAGCAACGCCACTTTCAGCGCCAGCGCGAAGCGCGTTTGTCGGGTTTTTAATCCTTGCCGTAATCTGGACAAAAGTGCTACCTCATCAAATGATTGCGTTGTTATTTACAATTCATGACGAAGATAAGAGGCGCGCTGAATACTGTCTAACAACGAAACGCTATGGTTTATAGCCATTTCGCATTAGCAAAAAACCGGCAATATAATGCCGGTTTTCGGGGAAGTCATAGTGGATTGTTCTTTATGCCGCGGCAGCTAATCGCGGGCCTCAACCGGCAGCCACAGGGCCTGCGGGTTAGCGAAATAATATTCAACTTCGGCATAAAAACGGCTGGCGTGCAGGCCATCCACAAAAGCGTGATTAAATCGGCCGGCAACCGGAATGATGCCATTTTTCAGTTTCCCCCACGTCAGGGCGGGCACCGCCGCGCCCACGTAGTATTCCGCATGGGTCATGGCGCTGAAGTGCAGCCACGGCAGGCAACTGGCGCAAAAGAAATTTTCTTCTTCCACAATAAGCGGTGAGGGATTGGTGCTTCTTGCGGCCTCAATGCGCGGCGTTGCGGCGGCGCTAAACGCGGGGAAATCAGCGGCGTTATCGCACCATACCTGGCGAAAACCTTCGCTGGCCGTCATGATCGGCGTCATCACCGAGATGGCGTCATATTCGATGATATCGTCGTTGCGCAGGCGCTGTTTCAACTGCGGTACGGCGTTGGCCGCACGCAACAGGCCGAATAACGCCAGTTGAAAGAAGGAAACGCCCCGGTCTTTCGCGCAGGTGTACAACTGTTGCGCTTCTACCGGCACGCACAGATTGAAGCTGGGATTGGCAAAGGTACGGTAGAACGTAAAGTGATCCAGGCGAGGCCAGCTCGCTTTATCAATAACGCGATAATGTGCCACGGTCGACTCCTTCATGTGGATTTGCCTTACTATGCGACGATTTCCACCAGGTTTCCATCAGGGTCTTTGATAACCGCCTCATAATAGCCATCGCCGGTGGTGCGTGGGGCAGAGACTAAAATTCCCGCCATTTCAGCGCGTTTGGCTAACGCATTCACCTGTTCCGTGCCGCCGACGGCGATCGCCAGATGCACCCACCCCGTATGGTTGTTATCGTGGGTCGAGTCATGTAAACCGGGTTTGGTCATTAACTCAATGGCCACGTCAGAGCCAATTTTTACAAAGTAGGATTCAAAACCAGGATTGGTTTTACTACGGTATTTTTCGTTGATTTCACCGGCAAAAAACTCCACCCAAAAGCGTGCTTGCTGCTCAAGATGGCGGGTCCAGAGGGCGATATGGGCAACTTTCATGGTTTACCTCGTAAAGGGTCGGGTTGACAGCATGCGCATAAGTGAACGATTATGCTCTTTTCTGCTCGTTATGTTTATTTTAAGGAGTTGTTGTGCTCGATTATGCAGCTTTCCCTCAGCAACGACAAGCGCTGATTTGTCAGATCCTGCAGGAGGACGGTAGGGTCGTCTGCGCCGATCTGGCCCAGCGCTTACAGGTCTCTGAACACACTATTCGCCGCGATCTTCATGAGTTGAGCAAAGACGGATATTGTAAGAAAGTCTACGGCGGCGCGGTGATGACCCTGCCGGAATCCATGGAGTACAACGAACGTAAAGAGAAAAACAGGGCAACAAAGAGCAGAATCGCACAGAAATGCGCACAGCTAGTGAAACCGGGCGGCTGTATTTTTATTGATACCGGCACCACCAATCTGGCCATGGCGGAAGCGCTACCGGGCGAACTGGCCTTAACCGTGGTTACCAATTCTCCGGAAATCGCGGCGGTTCTGCTTAAAAAACCGCTTTACGAGGTTGTGATGCTCGGAGGTTTGGTGCAACGCGCGGCAGGCGGTTGTGTCGGCGCATCGGCGGTGGCCCAGGTGCAGGGGATCCTCTTCGATCAGGGGTTTATTGGCGGCTGCGCGATGGCTCCGGAGTCAGGTTTAACCGGCTTTGATCACGCCGATTGTGAATTTAAGAAAGCGGTTATCAAACAGTGCAGTGAGATTATCGTTGGCTTAACCTCAGATAAAATCCCCGCCGTCGCGCGTTTTGTGGTAGCTGAAAGCAGCGCCATTGACGTGCTGGTCGTGGAGGAAAACATTAGCCGTAAATACCGGGATGCTTTCCGTGAACACGAGATCCGTATCTATACCGTCTAGTACACGGGCAAATTATTAATTTGAGAAAACCGGGCTATCACTTTGATAAAAATGGCGGCGAAATGTTTCTGGTCTGCGGGCTGCGGCCTTAGTAGCGCTATTTTCTCCGCACTTTAGCCGTATTTTGCGCGGCGACTCACAAAAACGAAGCTTACGCAGCACCTCATTGATTTCTGGCACAAATCTTGGATTTGTTATCGGTGAAGTGGCTTTTCCCATGGGTTATGGATAGCGCGACGTTTAGCGAACCCGGGATTGCCCGCAACGGATAATCATTGAGGGGACTGTTATGTGTGCTTCACCTTCAGCGCCGCTACGGCGCGTGGATGGACTGGCGAAAGTCAAAGGAACGGCCGTTTATGGCGACGATATTACCTTACCGGACATGCTGTATGGCGTTTGCCGCTTTGCGGATATACCCGCCGGGAAAATCGAGGCGATAGATCTTAGCGAGGCGCTGAATGTTGCAGGCGTGGTAAAAATCGCCACCTGGCAGGATATTCCCGGTACACCGGTCGTGGGGATCATCGTCAAGGATTATCTGCCTATTGTCAAAGACGAGGTAGTCTTCCACGGCGATGTCGTCGCCGTGGTGGCGGCAACCAGTTATGAAGCCGCCTGTGAAGCGGCGGATAAAATACATGTGCGCTATACGCCTTATGAACCGCTAACGGACGTAGAAGCCGCGCTGGCGCCTGACGCCCGGCGAATTCACCCGGAGCGCAGCGATAATATCGCCGCCCATCACCACACCGTTAAGGGCGACATCGCCAAAGGCTTTGCCGAAGCCAGTCACGTGATTGAACGTGAATATGAAGTGGGCTTCCAGGAACACGCCTACATCGAACCGGAAGTCGTACTGACCTGGCTTGATCCTACCGATGGTAGCCTGATTATCTCCGGCTCTATTCAGAACCCGCACCGCGTACGCAGCTTCGTGGCTAAGTTTATGGGCTGCCCGCAAAGCCAGATTAACGTCAAGCGCGCGGTGATGGGCGGCTCGTTCGGCGGCAAAGATGACATCATCGATCATCTGGCCTGCCGTTGCGCATTGATGACGCGCCTGACCGGTCGTCCGGTGAAATTTACCTACACCCGCGAGCAGTCCATTATCGAAAGCTGTAAGCGCCACCCCTATAAAATGAAGTATCGCGCCGGGGTGGACGACAACGGGCGTATTCTGGCGATCAAAATCGATATTCTTGCCGATAGCGGCGGCTATGCGGCGTCCTCACCGTTCGTCACCTGGCGTTCTTCGGTGCAGGCCGCTGGGCCGTACAATATTGATAACGTGCATATCGACGTCAAAGCCGTCTATACCAACAACAGCTATACCTCGGCGATGCGTGGTTTCGGTTCACCACAGGTGGTTTACGCCAACGAATCCTTTATGGATGAAATTGCCGACGTGCTCAATCTCTCGCCGGTGGCGGTGCGTGAAGTGAACGCGCTGCGTCAGGGCGATATCTCGGTCACCGGGCAGCGATTTGATAAACACACCGTCTCGGCGACTGAAGTCCTGAGTAAGGCGGTGAATGCCTCGGAATTTGCGGCAAAACGCCAGCACTATCGTGAATTGAACCAAAAAGGCGGTGTTTATCGCTATGGCATTGGCCTGGCGCTGAGCTACCGTGGTTGTTCCATCGGCGCGGAAGGGGTAGATACCTCGACGGCGCTCATTCAGGTGAATGAGGACGGCAGCGTCAATCTGGCGACATCGGTTTCTGAAAACGGTCAGGGTCTGCAAACCGCGATGTCGCTAATCGCCGCGGAAGCCTTTGGTATTCCTCTATCGGAACTGCATTTTATGGAACCGCCGACCTCGGTTATCGGCGACGGCGGATCGACGGCGGCAACTCGTGGGACTATGGTCGGCGGTGGGGCGATTCTTGACGCCGCGGACAAGATAAAACGCCGCATTCTCAGCGTCGTCGGCGACAGCATCGGCACCCGCGAGTTGGCTGAAACCTTGTGGCAGGATGGCTTTATCATCAACGTCCAGGACAGTGAACGGCGTATTGATTTCAAAACCGCGGTTAATAAAACCAAATGGGCCAGCGTCAGCCTGACCGAATACGGCTGGTTTGTGCCGCCGCCCATTCACTGGGATGAAGAAAAAGGCTGCGGCAGCCCGTACTTTACCTGGGTTTACGGCTGCCAGGTGGCTGAGGTAAGAGTGAACACCAGCACCGGTAAAACCGATTTGCTGCATGTTACCGCCGCCCATGACGTGGGCCGGGTACTCAACCCGGTGGGGTTTGAAGGTCAGGTTTACGGTGGCGTGGCGCAGGGTTTTGGCTACGCGCTGCTGGAAGACTTCAACATTGAAAATGGCCAGGTCAAATCAGAAAACTTCGACAGCTACCTGCTGCCGACGATGAAAGATATTCCGCCGATGACGATTATCGGCGTAGAAAACCCGGATATCGCCGGGCCTCTGGGGGCGAAGGGGATCGGCGAACCAGCCACTGAACTGGCGGCGGCGGCTATCAACAACGCGGTGAGTTTTGCCCTCGAGACGCGGTTTAATAAATTACCGTTGACTCTTGAACAGGTGATCCTCGGCTACAACCTGAAAAAGCCGGTTCGCCAAAGCGAAATGATGCTGGAGGCGGAAAACAAGAAGCAGGTGCTGCGCCTCACTGACGTGGAAGTGACTCGCGCGAAAAGCCTGCAGGAGGCGTTAACTCTGCTGGCGCAAGAGGGCGTGACGGCTATCGCCGGCGGTACCGATGTAATTGTGCAGGGGCGTCTGCAAACCCGCGCGATGCGGCTGGTTGATATTTCCCGTCTGCCGGAGTTGACGCAGGTGAGCGAAGATCCGGTCAGCCATGAGGTCATCATTGGCGGAGCGATGACCTTTAACCGTATTACCGATCATCCGCTGTTGCGCGAACGTTACCCGCTGCTGGTGCAGGCCTGTCATACCGTCGGTTCGCACCAGATCCGCAACCGCGCCACCATCGGCGGCAATATCGTCAACGCCGCGCCCTGCGGCGATTCCATTCCGCCTGCCATCCTCTATGACGCGCGCATCGAGCTGCGCTCGCTAAATGGCGTACGCACCCTCGGTCTGGCCGAGTTCTTGCTGTCCGGCTACAAGACCCAGCGCCAGCCGGATGAACTGCTGACCAAAGTGATACTGCCGCCGCCGGTGCGCCCGCGGGCTAAAGGTTTCTATCACCAGTTAGGGCGGCGCAACGCGCTCAACATCACCCGTCAGAGCCTGAGCGCGCTGCTCGATTTTGCTGATGATGGCACGGTGAGCTACTGCCGTCTGGTGGACGGCGCGCTGTTCAGCAAGCCGCAGCGGTTACTGGATATTGAACGCTGTCTGCTAGGGAAACCGTTAAATAGCGACACGATTAATAGCGCCTGCGAGGTGCTGGACAAGCTTATCTATGCGGCCATTGGTAAGCGCTGGTCGGCGGCATATAAGCAGCCGGTGTTCGTCAATATGTTCCGCGACATGATGGCCGAGGCGCAACGGGCCTCAGGGATTTAATGATTCAATCAGGGCGCCAGAGCGCCCTGTACAGGATAGAGCTATGAGCACAATTAAAGTGAAGGTAAACGGCAAGCTGGTGGAAGCAAAAGTAGAAGGCAATATGCGCCTATTGGATCTGGTGCGGGATACATTGCATCTTACCGCCACCAAAGAGGGATGTTCGATTGGCGAATGCGGCGCTTGTACGGTGCTGATGGACGGTAACGCCGTTTGTTCTTGTCTGGTACTGGCCGAACAGTGTGATGAAGCGGAGATCGAGACGCTCGAAGGGTTAAACGATAATCCGATTACGCAAAAATTACAGGATGCATTTATTGAGAAGGGCGGCGTGCAGTGCGGGTTCTGTACGCCGGGAGTACTGGTCAGCGCCACCGAATTATTAACCAAAGAGCCGCATCCGGACGAAGCGCAAATAAAGGATGTATTAGAAGGCAATATGTGCCGCTGTACCGGCTATCAGCCGATTATTGATTCCATTCAACACGCGATTAAATCGTGATCTTGTAACGGGGCTTCTGTTTTGTTAGTAGCCCCGGTAAGCGCCACCGGGGGAGGGTTCCCGGATAGCGGCGCATAGCGCCTTATCCGGGCTACGGTTCGGTATTCGGTCGGTAGCCCCGGTAAGCGTAAGCGCCACCGGGGAGGGGCCGAATATCGGGTAAGGCCGCCGAACCTTAACCCATCGCGCTTTCGCGCAGGCGGGCTTTTAGTTTGTTGTACTCCTCGATCACGTACTGCTCCGCCGCGCGCTGATCGGCAATCCGCTCAACGTTAACCGCGCAGTACTTGTACTCCGGCGTTTTGGTTATCGGGCTCAGGTTCTCCGACACCAGCTCGTTACAGGCGCCGATCCACCACTGGTAGGTCATGTACACCGCGCCTTTATTCGGTCGATCGCTGACCTGCGCGCGGGTGATGATGCGGCCCTTACGCGAATTGACCCACA
>NZ_JBEAHW010000044.1:0-177139 GCF_040062085.1 Klebsiella sp. JN_Kp122 | reverse complement strand
CGGGCTACCGGCCAGCTCCGCTTTGTAGCCCCGGTAAGCGCAGCGCCACCGGGGAGATGTA
Source organism: Klebsiella sp. JN_Kp122 (assembly GCF_040062085.1). NCBI lineage: Bacteria > Pseudomonadati > Pseudomonadota > Gammaproteobacteria > Enterobacterales > Enterobacteriaceae > Klebsiella > Klebsiella sp. JN_Kp122. The sequence goes on along the minus strand of NZ_JBEAHW010000044.1, from coordinate 177,078 downwards.
CCCGGATAGCGGCTGACGCCTAATCCGGGCTACCGGCCAGCTCCGCTTTGTAGCCCCGGTAAGCGCAGCGCCACCGGGGAACAGGCATTACTGACTCAAATCCAGCTGATAAATAGCGAAACCAATATCATCAGTCGCCACCTGCCGCATCGGATACTGTGCTTTCTCTTTGATAAACGCCGCGGCTTTGTCGCCAGGCGAGGTCTCAAAGCGAATATCCAACGGCGTTTTGCTGTGGATCGGCGCCAGTCGCCAGTTGTTATCCGCCGCCGGATGGATCGCGCCATCTTTCTTCGACTGTGCGCCAATCCACGCCGCCAGCACCGAACGGTTTTCGTCCGGGGAGGCAAAAGCGATATGGCTGTCGCCGGTACCGGCGAATTTGCCGCCGTAGGCGCGATAGTTATTGGTGGCGACGAGGAAGGTGGCCTGCGGATCGATAGGCTTACCGTTAAAGGTCAGGTCTTTGATGCGTTCTGACTGCGGGTGAATCATCTGGCACTCGCCGTCGTAGCGCGCCGGTTGGCTGACGTCGATCTGGTAATTGACGCCGTCAATCACGTCGAAGTTATAGGTGCGGAACCCTTCCCAGTTAATCAGCGACTGTGGTTTGCTGCTGGCGGGGTCAATCTGGTTAAACTGCCCGGCGGAGCATTCGAGCCACTCCTTGACCTCTTTACCGCTTACCTTCATCACCACCAGCGTGTTCGGGTAGAGATAGAGGTCGGCGGCGTTACGGAAGGTGAGCTGGCCTTTTTCCACTTCGACAAAGCTTGCCGGATCGTTTTTACGCCCACCGACTTTAAACGGCGCGGCGGCGGAGAGTACCGGCAGCTTCGCCAGATCCGGATCGCCCTGAATGTAGTGTTCGACATAGGCCTTTTGCGCCATGTTGACCACCTGCACCGTCGGGTCGTCCTGCACCAGCGCCAGGTAGCTGTACATGTTGTCGGCGGACTTGCCGATAGGCTTGCTGACGAATTCGCGAGTGGCGTCGTGATCGGCTTTCAGCACCGCCACCATTTTACTATCTTCCGCCGCCAGTGATTTTTTCGCTACCGCGTCGTAAATAGGTCGCGCTTCGGCTTTAGCCTGCGTCACTTGCCATTTACCGCTGTCGTTATTCAGCACCAAATCGACCACCCCGAGATGATCGCCCCACATTCCCGGCATCACCGCCGGAATACCATTCAGCGTACCTTTGGCGATATCCGCGCCTTTAATGGTGGCGAAGTCTTTACCGGGGAACACCGCGTGAGCGTGGCCGAACATAATGGCGTCAACGCCGGGTACCTGGCTTAAGTAGTAGACCGAGTTTTCCGCCATTGCCTGATAGGGGTCGGCGGAGAGGCCGGAATGCGCAACCACGACTACCACATCAGCGCCTTTCGCGCGCATCTCCGGTACGTACTTACGCGCGGTTTCAGTGATGTCGTTGACCTTCACCTTGCCGCTGAGGTTAGCTTTATCCCAGGTCATGATCTGCGGCGGCACAAAACCGATATAGCCGATGCGCAGGGTATGGGGTTGACCATCGCTATCCTGAACCTCGGTATCCTGAATCAGGTAGGGCGTAAACATCGGTTTGCCGGTTTTGAGATCGATAATGTTGGCGTTAACGTAGGGGAATTTCGCCCCGGCCAGCGCCTTGTGCAGGAAGTCGAGACCGTAGTTGAATTCATGGTTTCCCAGATTGCCGACGGCGTAATTCAGGGTGTTCATCGCCTTATAAACCGGATGCACATCCCCCTCTTTAAGTCCTTTTGCCGCCATATAGTCGCCCAGTGGGCTACCCTGAATAACATCGCCGTTATCCACCAGCACGCTGTTTTTCGCTTCCGCGCGGGCTTTTTCAATCAGGCTGGCGGTTCTGACCAGGCCGAATTTTTCCGTCGCGGCATCTTTGTAGTAATCGAAATCCATCATATTGCTGTGCAGATCGGTGGTTTCCATGATCCGCAGGTCGACCGTCGCCGCGTTGACGCTGGCCGCCACCAGCGTGGCCAGCAGCGTTGCGCTAAACTTAATCATCAGAGGCGTCCTTTTTTATGAGCAATGGCACAAAAGAAAATGTATTTACATTCTGTTGCTTACAGAATTGTGAATTCTGCCAGAAAAGCGTGAATGGAAACCGCTAGTGTTATCACAGATAGCGGAACTGGTGATGATGCGATATAAATAAAACAACGAGTTAACGCCACTGTAACCAGAAGAGGTGGAGAATGTTAGAACAAGTATGTCAGCTTGCACGGACCGCGGGCGATGCCATCATGGATGTCTACGATGGGAACCAGCCGATGGATGTGAGCAGCAAAAAGGATGATTCTCCGGTTACCGCGGCGGATATCGCCGCGCATAAAGTCATTGTCAGCGGCCTGCAGGCGCTGGATGCAGCAATCCCGATCCTCTCTGAAGAGGATCCGCCGGCGTGGGAAGTGCGGCAGCACTGGCAGCGCTACTGGCTGGTCGATCCGCTGGACGGCACCAAAGAGTTTATCAAGCGCAACGGCGAATTCACCGTTAATATCGCGCTGATTGAAAACGGCAAACCGACGCTGGGCGTGGTGTACGCGCCGGTGATGAAAGTGATGTACAGCGCGCAAAATGGCAAGGCGTGGAAAGAAGAGTGCGGCGTGCGCAAGCAGATTCAGGTTCGCGATGCTCGCCCGCCGCTGGTGGTGATTAGCCGCTCCCATGGTAACGATCCGGAGCTGCAGGAGTATCTGGAGCAACTGGGCGAGCACCAGACCACCTCAATCGGTTCGTCGCTGAAATTCTGCCTGGTGGCGGAAGGCCAGGCGCAGCTCTATCCGCGCTTTGGGCCGACCAGCACCTGGGACACCGCCGCCGGTCATGCGGTCGCGGTAGCCGCCGGGGCGCACGTTCACGACTGGCAGGGTAAAACCCTCGACTACACGCCGCGTGAATCCTTCCTCAACCCCGGCTTCCGCGTCTCTATTTATTAAGCAGCTTATGCAGCAGGCCGACAACCTGCTGCACCTCTTGCTGGGTCAGCGCGCCGTCTTTTGCCCACTGAACACGCCCGTCTTTATCTAACACCACAATTGCCGAACTGCCTTCATCGAGCTGCCAGGCTTTGCGCGCGAGGCCGTTGCTGTCGACGATAAACTGCGACCACGGATAGAGCTGCTTATTGCTCTCAATACTGCTGCGCACGAACATCCCGGAGCCGGGGATAGCGTCGTCGGTATTGACGATGGTAGTGGTCTGATAGCGGTCGTGCGGTAGGCCAGCCGCCTTAATCGCCTCAATCAAATTGGCATTTTTCTCTTTTGCCGAGGTACGCCCGGCAATATGCTGGATAACGCGCACTTTTCCCGCCAGCTGCGAGCTATTCCAGTTTTTGTAGCTAAACTTATCGTTATTCAGTATTAGTTCTCCGCGATCGGCGATGCCTACCGGCGCGACGCGCTGACCGTCGACAAAATTATGCGCCGAAGCCATTAACGGCAACAGGAGGGCGGAAACCGCCAGCAACTTACGTAGGGTCATGAGATATCCTTTTTTATATGCAGGTGATCCGACCACTTGGTCTTGTTTAATGATAAGTGCGATTCGTCGCCATTACCCGCAAGCGTGATGCCAGTTTGCGTGCCAACGCACACATTCGACCAAAAACGGAAACTTATACTAACAACTACGTATGCCTGAAACGAAAATTCTGAATTATTGTCATCAAAGGGTAAAAAAACTTCTACAGACTGGGTGTCTTCGGAAATCTGGACTATAGTTTTAGGGCATTAAAATTTGCGCTCCCGATACGCGGGCTAACTGTGGCACCGCAGGAGCGTAACCCTGGCAGGAGACAACAATGAAAATTTTCCAACGCTACAATCCGCTGCAAGTGGCGAAGTACGTGAAGATCCTGTTTCGTGGACGGTTGTACATCAAGGATGTTGGCGCTTTTGAATTTGATAAGGGAAAAATCCTTATCCCGAAGGTTAAAGACAAACTGCATTTCTCAGTGATGTCCGAAGTCAATCGTCAGGTTATGCGTCTGCAAACTGAGACCGCATAACGTGGTATGACGGCACGAAAAAAAACGGCTCCCATCGGGAGCCGTTGATGTTTTCAGGGCCGCTTACGCCGCGCCTTTCTCTTTTTTCGCCGCTTCTTCGATATCAGGCAGTTTCGGTACCAGTACCGTTGGTTTGTTGTCGATGCGGGTGACCAGCAGCTGGTCGATACGGTAGTTATCGATATCCACCACTTCAAACTTGTAACCGGAGAACTTCACCGCATCGGTGCGTTTCGGGATCTTACGCAGCATGAACATCATAAAGCCGCCGATGGTCTCGTAATTATCGGACTGCGGGAACTCATCGATATCCAGCACGCGCATCACGTCGTCGATCGGCGTCCCGCCGTCAATCAGCCAGGAGTTCTCATCGCGGGCGACGATTTGTTCTTCCAGCCCCTGGCCGACCAGGTCGCCCATCAGGGTAGTCATGACGTCGTTGAGGGTGATAATCCCTACCACCAGCGCGTATTCGTTCATGATCACCGCGAAGTCTTCGCCGGCGGTTTTAAAGCTTTCCAGCGCTTCAGAGAGCGTCAGGGTATCCGGCACGATCAGCGTATTGCGGATCTGCACGCCGCCGGTTAACACCAGGCTCTGGTTTGCCAGCACGCGGTTCAGCAGGTCTTTTGAATCGACGTAACCGATGATGTGATCGATATCCTCGTTACATACCAGGAACTTGGAGTGCGGGTGTTCCGCCACTTTATTCTTCAGGCTCTGCTCGTCTTCGTGCAGATCGAACCAGATCACGTTTTCACGCGGCGTCATCGAAGAGGGGACGGTACGGGATTCCAGCTCAAAGACGTTTTCAATTAATTCGTGTTCCTGTTTACGCAGTACCCCGGCCAGCGCACCGGCTTCCACCACCGCGTAAATATCATCAGAGGTGATGTCGTCTTTACGCACCATTGGGATTTTAAACAGGCGGAAGATGTTGTTCGCCATGCCGTTAAACAGCCACACCAGCGGGCGGAAGACCAGTAAACAGAAGCGCATCGGGTTGATGATGCGCAAAGCCACGGCTTCTGGCGCAATCATACCGATGCGTTTCGGCGTCAGGTCAGCAAACAGGATGAACAGGCTGGTGACCAGGGTGAAGGAGAAAATAAAGCTCAGCTGCTCGGAAAGCTCCGGCGACATGTAGCGGCTCAGTACGCTGTGGAAAGCAGGCGAAAAGGCGGCATCGCCGACGATACCACCGAGAATGGCCACGGCGTTAAGGCCGATCTGCACGACGGTGAAGAAGGTGCCAGGGTTTTCCTGCATTTTGAGAACGCGCTGCGCGTTCACATTGCCTTCATCAGCCAGCAATTTGAGTTTGATTTTACGTGATGCGGCCAGTGAGATTTCAGAGATCGAAAAAAATGCACTGACGGCAATAAGGAAAAGTATTACTAAAATACTGTTTAACATATCTTTTCTGACCGTTGAGGCCAGATCCTCGGAAGGGAAGTGGATAACTCTTTTAATGTGGAATACATAAAAAACCGGTCCGAAGGCGCTGGACCGGCTATGACACAGCGTAGTATAGCGTAAATGTCTGTAAAGCCACCAGAGCGATAATTATTCTCGCCAGCGGCCTTACTCTTCAGGATTACGCCTGCGGGGGGAGGCAAACGCCAATCCCGCCGATACCGCAGTAGCCGTACGGATTTTTGTGCAGATACTGCTGATGATCGTCCTCGGCATAGTAGAACGGTTTCGCCGTGGCGATTTCGGTGGTGATCTCGCGGGTGTCGTTGGCGTCGCGCATCGCTGCCTGGTAACGCAGCATGCTGGCCTGCGCCGCTTCAAGCTGCTCTGGCGTCAGCGGGTAGATAGCTGAACGGTACTGCGTGCCGTGGTCGTTACCCTGCTGCATCCCTTGCGCCGGATCGTGGTTCTCCCAGAAAACCTGCAGCAGTTGTTCATAGCTGATGACCTGCGGATCATACACCACACGCACCGCTTCCGCGTGCCCGGTGTCGCCGCTGCAGACTTCGCGATAGGTTGGATTTGGCGTGTAGCCGCCGGTATAGCCCGCCGCGGTGCTGTAGACCCCCGGCAATTGCCAGAACAGACGCTCGACGCCCCAGAAGCAGCCCATCGCGAACAGCGCGACCTCCATTCCTTCAGGAACATTGGTCATTGAGTGGCCGTTAACGGCGTGGAGCGTTGCTACCGGCATCGGCGTGTTGCGCCCCGGTAGTGCATCCGCCTGGGCGACAAGATGCGTTTTATCAAATAGACTCACGGTTGGCCTCGCAATTTGTGGTTAAGGTTGTAACGTCGCGTATCTTTTTAGACAATAAACACGCTCAATACGTCTAAATTTAAACATAAGAATTATTTGGGTTACCGTCACTTTTTCAACCCTTAGTTGTTAGGGTTTTGTTAAGCCGTGGAGCGGCACTTGCGTTTCCTTCGGGGGGAAACAAGGATATTCAGGAGAACACGTGCAACAAATCCGCCAGATATGCGTTACCAGCCTTTTGCTGGTCAGCGGGGTCGCCAGCGCAGCGAATGTGCGTTTGCAGGTTGAGGGGTTATCCGGGGAACTGGAAAAAAACGTCCGCGCCCAACTATCCACGATCCAGAGCGATGAGGTCACGCCGGACCGTCGCTTTCGCGCGCGCGTCGATGACGCCATCCGCGAGGGCCTGAAAGCGCTGGGTTATTATGAACCCACTATCGATTTCGATCTGCGTCCGCCGCCCAAAAAAGGGCGTCAGGTACTGATTGCCAAAGTAACTCCCGGCGAGCCGGTGCGCATTGGCGGTACCGAGGTTATCCTGCGCGGCGGCGCGCGCACCGACCACGATTATCTGGACCTGCTGAAAACGCGTCCGGCAATTGGCACGGTACTTAATCACAGCGATTATGACGGCTTCAAAAGCTCGCTCACCAAGGTGGCGCTGCGTAAAGGCTATTTCGATAGCGAGTTCAATAAAAGCCAGCTCGGCGTGTCGCTCGACCGCCATCAGGCTTTCTGGGATATAGATTACAACAGCGGCGAGCGCTACCGCTTTGGTCCGGTAAGTTTTACCGGTTCGCAGATCCGCGAAGAGTACCTGCAAAGCCTGGTGCCCTTTAAACAGGGTGATTATTACACCTCGCAGGATTTGGCGGAGCTGAACCGCCGCCTGGCGGCGACCGGCTGGTTTAACTCGGTGGTCGTCGCGCCGCAGTTTGATAAATCACGCAAAACCAAGGTGCTGCCTCTGCAGGGCGTCGTTTCGCCACGCAAAGAGAACACCGTGGAAACCGGGGTCGGCTATTCGACAGACGTCGGGCCGCGCGTGAAAGCAACGTGGAAAAAGCCGTGGATGAACTCCTACGGCCACAGCCTGAGCTCCAGCATCAGCCTCTCCGCGCCGGAACAGCAGTTCGATTTCAGCTACAAAGTCCCGCTGTTAAAAAGCCCGCTTGAGCAGTATTACCTGATGCAGGGCGGTTTTAAGCGTACCGACCTTAACGATACCAAGGCCGACTCCACCACCCTGGCGCTGTCGCGCTATTGGGAGATGTCGAGTGGCTGGCAGCGCGCGATTAATCTGCGCTGGAGTCTGGACCACTTTACCCAGGCGAACGTCACCAATACCACCATGCTGCTTTATCCCGGCGTCTCGGTAAACCGCACCCGCTCCCGCGGCGGCCTGATGCCGACCTGGGGCGATTCCCAGCGCTATTCGGTGGACTACTCCAACACCATGTGGGGCTCGGACATTAACTTTATCGTCATGCAGGCGCAGGACGTGTGGATCCGCACCCTCTATGACCGCCACCGCTTCGTGGTGCGCGGCAACCTTGGCTGGATTGAAGCCGATGACTTCAGCAAAGTCCCGCCGGATCTGCGTTTCTTCGCTGGTGGCGACCGCAGCATTCGTGGTTATAAATACAAGTCGATCTCGCCGAAAGACGACGACGGCAAGCTGATCGGTGCGTCAAAGCTGGCGACAGGCTCGCTGGAGTATCAATACAACGTCACCGGAAAATGGTGGGGGGCGATGTTTATTGACAGCGGCGAAGCGGTGAGCGACATCCGTAAAAGCGATTTTAAAACCGGCGCGGGCGTCGGCGTGCGCTGGCAATCGCCGGTCGGGCCGATCAAGCTGGATATCGCCAGACCTATCGGCGACAAAGAAGAACACGGTTTACAGTTTTATATCGGTCTGGGGCCTGAATTATGAGTTTATGGAAGAAGATAAGCCTCGGCGTATTACTCTTTTTAGTGTTGCTGATTGGCGCGGTCGGCTTTTTAGTCGGCACTACTACCGGTTTGCATCTGGTACTGAAAGCGGCGGACCGCTGGGTGCCGGGGCTGGAGATCGGCAAGGTTACCGGCGGCTGGCGTGACCTGACCTTACAGAACGTGCGCTTCGAACAGCCGGGCGTGGCGGTGACGGCCGGCCAGTTCCATCTCGGCGTCAAGCTGCGCTGCCTGTGGGATAGCAGCCTGTGCGTAAACGATATCTCGCTGCGTGATATCTACGTCGCTATCGATACCAAAAAGATGCCGCCTTCGGCGCCGGTAGAGGAAGAAGATTCCGGCCCGCTGAACCTCTCGACGCCATACCCCATTACCCTCAGCCGCGTGGCGCTGCATAACGTCAATGTCAAAATCGACGACACCGCCGTTTCGCTGCGCGATTTCTCCACCGGCCTGAACTGGCAGGAGAAAAACCTGACTCTGACGCCGACTTCGCTCCAGGGCTTGCTCATCGCCCTGCCGAAGGTGGCGAAAGTGGCGCAGGAGCAGGTGGTGGAGCCGAAAATTGACCATCCGAAACCGGAAGAGAAGCCGCTTGGCGAGACGATGAAAGATCTGTTCTCGCAGCCGGTGCTACCGGAGATGGTCGATGTGCATCTGCCGCTGAACCTTAATATTCAGGAATTCCGCGGCGAACAGCTGCGCCTGACCGGCGACACCGATATGACCGTCTACAACCTGCTGCTGAAGGTGAGCAGCATCGACGGGCAGATGAAACTTGATGCGCTGGACGTCGATTCCGACCAGGGCAAGGTTACCGCTTCCGGCACCGCGCAACTGCAGGATAACTGGCCGGTCGACATCACCCTCGACAGCACGCTGAACATCGACCCGCTGAAAGGCGAGAAGGTAAAGCTGAAAGTTGGCGGCGAACTGCGTAAAAAACTGCAGGTCGGCGTTGATTTAGCCGGCTCGGTGGCCATGACCCTGCGCGCCGAAGCGCAGCTGGCGGAAGCCGGTCTGCCGCTGAATATGGAAGTGAAGAGTAAGCAGCTGTACTGGCCGTTTACCGGCGAGAAACAGTTCCAGGCGGATGATCTGCATCTGAAATTCAGCGGCAAAATGACCGACTACACCATGGCGTTTAGTACCGCGGTGAAAGGACAGTCGCTGCCGCCGGCTAAAATTACCCTTAATGCTAAAGGCAATGAACAGCAGGTGAACCTGGATAAGCTGACCGTAGCGGCGCTGGAGGGGAAAACCGAACTGAAAGCGTTGCTCGACTGGCAGCAGGCGATCAGCTGGCGCGGCGAATTGACCCTCGATGGCATTAATACCGCCAAAGAGGTGCCGGACTGGCCGTCGAAGCTGAACGGGATTATCAAAACCCAGGGTAGCCTGTACGGCAGCAGCTGGCAGATGGCGGTTCCCGAGCTGAAAATTACCGGCAACGTGAAACAGAATAAAGTGGATGTCCACGGTTCGCTGCAGGGTAACAGCTATATGCAGTGGAAAGTGCCGGGACTGCATCTGGCGCTTGGCCCAAACAGCGCCGATGTGAAAGGCGAGCTGGGGGTGAAAGACCTCAATCTCGACGCCACCATCGATGCGCCGCATCTCGATAACGCGTTGCCGGGGCTCGGCGGTACGGCGAAAGGTCTGCTGAAGGTGCGCGGCACCATCGATGCGCCGCAGCTGCTGGCGGATATCACCGCTCGCGCTTTACGCTGGCAGGAACTGACGGTAGCTCAGGTCAACGTCAAAGGCGACGTCAAATCCAGCGACCAGATTGGCGGTAATCTTGACGTACGCGTCGATCGTATCAGCCAGCCGGGCGTTAACATCAGCCTGGTGCAGTTGAATGCCAAAGGGACTGAGAAGCAGCATGATTTACAGCTGCGCGTACAGGGCGAGCCGGTGTCGGGCCAGTTGACGCTGGCGGGCAGCTTCGATCGTAAAGAGGAGCGCTGGAAGGGCACCCTGAGCAATACCCGTTTCCAGACGCCGGTCGGGCCGGTAGCGCTGACGCGCAACATTGCGCTGAATTACCGTAATCAGGAACAGAAAATCAGCATCGGGCCACATTGCTGGAGCAACCCGAATGCCGAGCTGTGCGTACCGCAGACCATCGATGCCGGCGCCAGCGGGCGCGCGGTGGTCAATCTCAACCGTTTCGATCTGGCGATGCTGAAGCCGTTTATGCCGGAGGCGACCCAGGCAAGCGGCGTGTTTAGCGGTAACGCCGATGTGAGCTGGGATACCACCAAAGAGGGGCTGCCGCAGGGCAAAGTCACCCTCAGCGGGCGCAACGTCAAAGTCACCCAGACGGTCAACGACGCACCGCTGCCGGTGGCTTTCGATACGCTTAACCTCAGCGCCGACCTGCATAACAACCGGGCGCAGTTGGGCTGGCTGATACGCCTGACCAACAACGGCCAGCTTGATGGCCAGGTGGAAGTGACCGACCCGCAGGGGCGGCGTAACCTGGGCGGCAACGTCAACATTAGCAACTTCTCGCTGGCGATGATTAACCCGATCTTCGCTCGCGGCGAGAAAGCAGAAGGCAAGCTTAATGCCCGTCTGCGTCTGGGCGGCAACTTACAGAGCCCGCAACTGTTTGGTCAGATGCAGTTGAGCGGCGTTGATATCGACGGCAACTTTATGCCGTTTGATATGCAGCCGAGCCAGCTGGCGATGAACTTCAATGGAACGCGTTCGACCCTGCAGGGGACGGTGAATACCAAACAGGGGCAGATTGCGCTGAGCGGCAACGCCGACTGGACGCAAATCGACAACTGGCGCGCGCAGATTGCGGCGAAGGGTAGCCGGGTGCGCATTACCGTGCCGCCGATGGTCCGCCTGGATGTCTCTCCGGATGTGGTGTTTACCGCCACGCCAAGCCTGTTTAACCTCGATGGCCGCGTTGACGTACCTTGGGCGCGTATTGTGGTGAACGAGGTGCCGGAGAGCGCGGTGGGCGTCTCTTCCGATGAGGTGATGCTGGATAAAGATCTGAAGCCGATTAAGCCGCAGAGCGCCGGTATTCCGATCAACAGCAACCTGACGATTCACGTCGGCAACAACGTGCGTCTGGACGCTTTCGGCCTGAAAGCGCGTCTGACCGGCGATCTGAAAGTGGCGCAGGATAAGCAGGGGCTGGGGCTCAATGGCCAGATCAATATTCCGGAAGGTCGTTTCCACGCTTATGGTCAGGATCTGATCGTGCGTAAAGGCGAGCTGCTGTTCTCCGGGCCGCCGGATCAGCCGCTGCTCAATATCGAAGCGATTCGTAACCCGGAAGCCACCGAAGACGACGTGATCGCCGGCGTTCGCGTCACCGGTTCTGCCGATCAGCCGAAGGCCGAGATCTTCTCCGACCCGGCAATGTCGCAGCAGGAAGCGCTTTCTTATCTGTTACGCGGTCAGGGTTTAGGCAGCGAACAGAGCGATAGTGCGGCAATGACCTCAATGCTTATTGGAATGGGGGTTGCACAAAGTGGTCAGGTTGTGGGTAAAATCGGCGAGACGTTTGGCGTAAGCAATTTGGCGCTGGATACCCAGGGGGTAGGCGACTCCTCCCAGGTGGTGGTCAGCGGCTATGTGCTGCCGGGTCTTCAGGTAAAATACGGCGTCGGCATCTTCGACTCTTTGGCGACGCTTACCCTGCGTTATCGCCTGATGCCTAAGCTATATATGGAAGCGGTGTCTGGCGTAGACCAGGCTCTCGATTTGCTCTATCAGTTTGAGTTTTAGCAATGCGAATATTTGTTTACGGCAGTTTACGACGCAAACAAGGCAACAGCCACTGGATGACCAACGCCCAGTTGCTGGGCGCTCATAGTGTCGACGATTATCAGCTGTACAGCCTGGGCCACTATCCAGGCGCGGTGCCGGGCGAGGGCACAGTACATGGTGAAGTGTATCGTATCGACGCATCGACGCTGGCCGAGCTGGATGCACTGCGCACCAAGGGCGGTGAATACGCGCGCCATCTGATCCAAACGCCTTACGGCAGCGCGTGGATGTATGTCTACCAGCGCTCCGTCGAGGGGTTTGCGCGGATTGAGAGCGGAAACTGGTTGGACAGAGACCAGTAATTGAAAACGGCAACGCCACCTTCGGGTGGCGTTGTTTTTTGGCCGTCTGAAACCAGAACAGGCCCATACAAAAACACCGCCCGGAGGCGGTGTTTTTTATGCTGGATAAACAGAATTACTTCTGTTTAGCGCGCTCGAAGGAAGCAACGATTTCAGCTTTAGCCGCTTCAGCGTTGTCCCAACCGTCGACTTTAACCCACTTGCCTTTTTCCAGATCTTTGTAGTGCTCGAAGAAGTGAGTGATCTGGGCTTTCAGCAGTTCCGGCAGGTCGTTCACATCTTTGATGTGATCGTATTCTTTGCTCAGCTTGGTGTGCGGTACCGCAACCAGCTTGGCATCTTCACCGGATTCGTCGGTCATTTTCAGTACGCCAACCGGACGGCAGCGGATAACTGAGCCTGGTTGCAGCGGGTACGGAGTCGGGACCAGCACGTCAACCGGGTCGCCGTCCAGGGACAGGGTGTGGTTGATGTAGCCGTAGTTGCACGGATAGAACATCGCAGTGGACATGAAACGGTCAACGAACAGTGCGCCGCTCTCTTTGTCAACTTCGTATTTGATTGGGTCTGCGTTAGCTGGGATTTCGATAACGACGTAGATGTCTTCCGGCAGCTCTTTGCCCGCAGGTACGTTGAGTAAGCTCATGTCTGTTTCCTTTAAAAATGTTTGGCAAACAAGTGCCCGGTATTATAGCCAACTCACATCGAATGTCTTCGCTTCTTTTTGCCAGACTATGGGGGGAAGCGTCTGAATTTCTCCTCATCAGATAACCCTAAAATCCATAAAGATAGCTACATTCTGAATAATTTTGTGTAACCGTTTTCAATGTTGCGAGCGGCGGTTATCCAGAAGGCAAATTTTCGTCATTAGCGCAGGGCATGCCGTTGGGCGGGAAGCCTTATCGCCGCTCAGCTCAGACAAATCGCACCAATTAACATTTTATTTACTTTTTCGAAGTGTGATGTAACGCATTCAGTTACATAACGGATTGTCTATAGTTTGTTCGCAGGTGAGCATTTAACCAACAATAACCCTACGAGGAACATCTTATGTGGAAGCGCTTACTTCTCGTCACCGCGGTTTCGGCAGCTATGTCGTCTATGGCGATGGCCGCCAACCTGACCGTAGGATTTTCGCAGGTCGGCTCTGAATCGGGCTGGCGCGCGGCCGAAACGAATGTTGCTAAGGAAGAAGCGGCGAAGCGTGGCATCACCCTGAAGATTGCCGATGGTCAGCAAAAACAGGAAAACCAGATTAAAGCCGTGCGCTCATTCATTGCCCAGGGCGTGGACGCGATCTTTATCGCGCCGGTGGTGGCGACCGGCTGGGAGCCGGTGCTAAAAGAAGCGAAAGAGGCCAATATCCCGGTGTTCCTCCTCGACCGTTCGATCGACGTTAAAGATAAGTCGCTGTATATGACCACCGTCACCGCCAACAACGTGCTGGAAGGCCAACTGATTGGCGACTGGTTGGTGAAAACCGTCGATGGCAAGCCGTGTAACGTCGTGGAGCTCCAGGGCACCGTGGGCGCCAGCGTCGCTATCGATCGTAAGAAAGGCTTCGCCGAGGCGATTGCCAAAGCGTCCAACATCAAGATTATCCGCTCGCAGTCCGGCGACTTCACCCGCAGTAAGGGGAAAGAGGTGATGGAGAGCTTTATCAAAGCGGAGAATAACGGCAAGAACATCTGCATGGTCTACGCCCATAACGATGACATGGTCATCGGCGCGATTCAGGCCATCAAAGAGGCCGGGCTGAAGCCGGGCAAAGATATCCTCACCGGTTCTATCGACGGCGTGCCGGATATTTATAAAGCGATGATTGCCGGCGAGGCGAATGCCAGCGTCGAGCTGACGCCGAATATGGCCGGTCCGGCGTTTGATGCGCTGGAAAAATACAAAAAAGACGGCACCCTGCCTGAGAAGCTGACCATCACCAAATCGACCCTCTACCTGCCGGATACGGCAAAAGAAGAGTTAGAGAAGAAGAAAAATATGGGCTACTAAGCCTTCATGAAAATGCCGGGGGCGCTACGCTTGCCCGGCCTACATTGCGCTCTTTTGTAGGCCGGATAAGCGTAGCGCCATCCGGCGTGATGCAGGGGGAATCATGACCACCGACCAACATCAGGAAATCCTCCGCACCGAAGGATTAAGCAAATTCTTTCCCGGCGTCAAAGCGCTGGATAACGTTAATTTCAGCCTACGGCGCGGCGAAATCATGGCCCTGTTGGGCGAAAACGGCGCCGGAAAATCGACGCTGATAAAAGCGCTCACCGGTGTGTACCATGCCGAACGCGGGGCGATTTGGCTGGAAGGGCAGCAAATATCGCCGAAAAACACCGCCCACGCTCAGCAGTTGGGTATCGGCACCGTTTACCAGGAAGTTAACCTGCTGCCAAATATGTCGGTGGCGGATAACCTGTTTATTGGCCGCGAGCCGAAGCGCTTTGGTCTGCTGCGGCGCAAAGAGATGGAAAAACGCGCTACCGCGCTGATGGCCTCTTACGGCTTCTCGCTCGACGTGCGCGAACCGCTGAACCGTTTTTCGGTGGCGATGCAGCAAATCGTCGCCATCTGCCGGGCCATCGACCTGTCGGCGAAAGTATTAATCCTCGATGAACCGACCGCCAGCCTGGACACTCAGGAAGTGGAGATGCTGTTCACCCTGATGCGCCAGCTGCGCGATAACGGCGTCAGCCTGATTTTCGTGACCCACTTTCTCGACCAGGTCTATGCCGTCAGCGACCGTATTACCGTGCTGCGCAATGGCAGTTTCGTCGGCTGTCGGGAGACCCGCGAGCTGCCGCAAATCGACCTGGTCAAAATGATGCTGGGGCGCGAGCTGGACCATCAGGCGCTGCAGCGCGCCGGGCGCACGCTGCTTAGCGATAAGCCGGTGGCGGCATTTGAAGATTTTGGCAAGAAGGGCACGATTGCGCCGTTTACTCTGCAGGTGCGGCCGGGCGAGATCGTCGGCCTGGCCGGGCTGTTGGGATCCGGGCGCACCGAAACGGCGGAGGTCATTTTTGGCATCAAGCCTGCCGACAGCGGTAAAGCGTGGATCAAGGGCAAGCCGCAAACGCTGCGCTCGCCGCATCAGGCTTCCTGCCTCGGCATTGGCTTCTGTCCGGAAGATCGTAAAACCGACGGCATCATCGCCGCTGCTTCGGTGCGGGAAAATATCGTGCTGGCGCTACAGGCGCAGCGCGGCTGGCTGCGGCCGATCCCGCGCCGTGAACAGCATGAGATCGCCGAACGCTTTATTCGCCAGCTAGGCATTCGCACTCCCAGCGCTGAACAACCGATCGAATTTCTCTCCGGCGGCAACCAGCAGAAGGTATTGCTGTCGCGCTGGCTGCTGACCAAACCCCAGTTCCTGATCCTCGATGAGCCGACGCGCGGTATCGATGTCGGCGCCCACGCCGAGATTATTCGCCTGATAGAAACCCTCTGCGCCGATGGCCTGGCGCTGCTGGTTATCTCCTCCGAACTGGAAGAGCTGGTGGGCTACGCCGACCGGGTGATCATCATGCGCGATCGCCAGCAGGTGGCGGAAATCCCGCTTGCCGAGCTATCGGTCCCGGCGATCATGAACGCGATTGCGGCATAAGGAGCCCAGCATGATGCCCAGAACCGTACCACAAAGCGGACAGCCAAAACGGCGCTTTAGCTGGCCGAAAGGGATGCCGCAAATTATCGCTCTCCTGCTGGTATTAGCGGTGGATAGCCTGGTGGCGCCGCATTTCTTCCAGGTGCTGCTGCAGGATGGGCGGCTGTTTGGTAGCCCGATTGACATTCTCAACCGCGCGGCGCCGGTGGCGCTGCTGGCGATTGGCATGACGCTGGTCATCGCCACCGGCGGCATCGATCTGTCGGTCGGTGCGGTGATGGCTATCGCCGGGGCGACCGCCGCCTCAATGACCGTCGCCGGGCACAGCCTGCCGGTGGTGCTGCTCGCCGCATTGGGCGCAGGCGCGCTGGCCGGCCTGTGGAATGGCATTCTGGTGGCCGTGCTGAAGATCCAGCCCTTCGTGGCCACGCTTATCCTGATGGTCGCCGGGCGCGGCGTCGCGCAGCTGATTACCTCCGGGCAGATAGTCACCTTTGATTCACCGGCGCTTTCCTGGCTCGGCAGCGGATCGCTGCTGTTGCTACCGACGCCGGTGATTATCGCCGTCGCAACGCTGCTGCTGTTCTGGCTGTTTACCCGCAAAACGGCGCTCGGCATGTTTATTGAGGCGGTGGGGATCAATATCCGTGCGGCAAAGAATGCCGGGGTGAATACCCGCATCGTGGTGATGCTGGCCTATGTACTAAGCGGTATTTGCGCGGCGATTGCCGGCATTAT
Organism: Klebsiella sp. JN_Kp122; assembly: GCF_040062085.1. Lineage (NCBI taxonomy): Bacteria > Pseudomonadati > Pseudomonadota > Gammaproteobacteria > Enterobacterales > Enterobacteriaceae > Klebsiella > Klebsiella sp. JN_Kp122. The sequence continues at coordinate 160,399 of NZ_JBEAHW010000044.1, read as the reverse complement.
CGTCGCGGCGGATATCCGCGGCGCCGACGCCAACAACGCCGGATTGTGGCTGGAGCTGGACGCCATCCTGGCGGTGGTGATCGGCGGCGGTTCGCTGATGGGCGGGCGCTTCAATCTGCTGCTGTCGGTGGTGGGGGCATTGATTATCCAGGGGATGAACACCGGGATTTTACTCTCCGGTTTCCCGCCGGAGCTCAACCAGGTGGTGAAAGCGGTGGTGGTGCTGTGCGTACTGATCGTTCAGTCGCCGCGCTTTATCGGTCTACTGAAAGGGGTACGCGGCCGTGATAAAACGTAATTTACCTTTGATGATCACCCTCGCGGTATTCGTGCTGGGCTATCTCTACTGCCTGACCCAGTTTCCGGGTTTTGCTTCGACGCGGGTGATTTGCAATATCCTGACCGATAACGCTTTCCTTGGGATCATCGCCGTCGGCATGACCTTCGTGATCCTCAGCGGCGGTATCGATCTGTCGGTCGGGTCGGTGATTGCCTTCACCGGCGTGTTTCTTGCCAAAGCGATCGGCTTTTGGGGGATCTCGCCGCTGCTGGCCTTTCCGCTGGTACTGGCCATGGGCTGCGCCTTCGGCGCGTTTATGGGATTGCTGATCGATGCGCTGAAAATTCCGGCATTTATCATCACCCTCGCCGGTATGTTTTTCCTGCGCGGCGTGAGCTATCTGGTCTCGGAAGAGTCGATTCCTATTAACCATCCGCTGTATGACACTCTGTCCGGGCTGGCGTGGACCATCCCCGGCGGCGGCCGCCTGAGCGCGATGGGGCTGCTGATGCTGCTGGTGGTAGTGCTGGGAATTTTCCTCGCCCATCGTACCCGCTTTGGCAACCAGGTCTACGCTATCGGCGGCAACGCCACGTCGGCCAATTTGATGGGCATTTCGACGCGTAGCACCACCATTCGCATCTATATGTTGTCGACCGGTCTGGCGACGCTTGCCGGCATCGTCTTCTCTATCTACACCCAGGCGGGCTACGCGCTGGCGGGCGTCGGCGTGGAACTGGATGCTATCGCTTCGGTGGTGATAGGCGGCACGCTGCTTAGCGGTGGCGTGGGAACGGTCCTGGGGACGCTGTTCGGCGTGGCGATTCAGGGGCTTATTCAGACCTACATCAACTTTGACGGTACGCTCAGTTCATGGTGGACGAAGATAGCCATCGGCATTCTGCTGTTTATCTTCATTGCGCTGCAGCGTGGGCTGACGGTGCTGTGGGAAAATCGCCAGAATGCGGCGGTGACTCGCGTGGGTGGGGCGGTGAATCGCTGACAGGAAATTCCCTTCCCGCAGGGCGGGAAGGGAAGGTAGAAATTAAGCGTCCGGGAACTCTTTAATGAAGTTCTCGACGTCTTCTACCATGTGGTCGTTGCCGACGAAGAACGAACGGCGCTGGTGCAGGCTTTCCGGGATGATATCGAGAATACGCTCTTTACCATCGCTGGCTTTGCCGCCCGCCTGTTCCGCCAGCATCGCCATCGGGTTGCATTCGTACAGCAAACGCAGTTTCCCTTGCGGGTGGCTGGCGGTGCTCGGATACAGGTAGATGCCGCCTTTCAGCAGGTTACGGTGGAAGTCGGCCACCAGAGAACCGATATAACGCGAGGTATACGGGCGCTGGGTCTCTTTATCTTCTTCCTGACAGTACTTGATGTATTTCTTCACGCCCATCGGGAACTTGATGTAGTTACCTTCGTTGATGGAGTAGGTTTTGCCTTTCTCCGGGAAGCGCATCCGCTCCTGGCTCAGGCAGAAGACGCCGAGTGACGGGTCGTAGGTAAAGGCGTGCACGCCGCAGCCGGTGGTGTAGACCAGCATGGTGGAGGAGCCGTAAACCACATAACCCGCGGCAACCTGTTTGTTACCCGGCTGCAGGAAGTCTTCTTCGGTGACCGGCGTACCGACCGGCGTGACGCGGCGGTAGATAGAGAAGATAGTCCCCACGGAGACGTTAACGTCAATGTTGGAGGAGCCATCCAGCGGATCCATCAGCACAACGTATTTGGCGTGTTCGCACCCTTCGAAGACCACGATTTCATCTTCTTCTTCCGAGGCGATACCGGCGACGATATCACGTGCGCGCAGTGCAGCTTTTAATTTTTCATTCGCGAACAGGTCCAGCTTCTGCTGAACTTCACCCTGAACGTTTTCCGCACCGCTGGCACCCAGGATATCGACCAGACCGGCCTTATTGATATCGCGGTGGATGATCTTGGCGCCCAGTTTTATTGCCGACAACAAAGCAGTCAGCTCACCGGTAGCGTGGGAGAACTCGTGCTGCTTTTCGACAATAAATTCACCTAACGTTTTCATAACTCGTTCCCTGCATTTTTATGTTGAGTAAAACGAACGCAACAATCTTAACAAATAATAAAAAAACTGCGCACAGGTGAATCGCGCCAGCAAATGCAGATTTGCCTGAAATGCATTTCTCAGGGGACCTACATATGGGTAAAATGCGGGTCAGATTAATGAGGGAAGTAACGAATGCGCATTCATATTTTAGGAATCTGTGGCACGTTTATGGGGGGGCTGGCAATGCTGGCACGTTCCCTCGGGCATCAAGTAACCGGCTCGGATGCTAACGTTTATCCGCCAATGAGCACCCTGCTGGAAAACCAGGGCATCGATCTGATTCAGGGGTACGACGCCAGCCAACTGGACCCGCAGCCGGACCTGGTGATTATCGGCAACGCTATGACCCGCGGTAATCCGTGCGTCGAAGCGGTACTGGAAAACAACATTCCGTACATGTCCGGCCCGCAGTGGCTGCACGACTTCGTTCTGCGCGACCGCTGGGTGCTGGCCGTCGCCGGTACTCACGGTAAAACCACCACCGCCGGGATGGCGACGTGGATCCTCGAAGCCTGCGGCTATAAGCCGGGCTTCGTTATCGGCGGCGTACCGGGGAACTTCGATGTTTCCGCACGCCTGGGCGATAGCCCGTTCTTCGTAATTGAAGCCGACGAATATGACTGCGCCTTCTTCGACAAGCGTTCCAAGTTCGTTCACTACTGCCCGCGCACGCTGATCCTCAATAACCTTGAGTTTGACCATGCGGATATCTTTGACGACCTGAAAGCGATTCAGAAACAGTTCCACCACCTGGTGCGCATCGTGCCGGGCAAAGGCAAAATTATTCTGCCGGAGAGCGACATCAACCTGAAGCAGGTGATGGCGATGGGCTGCTGGAGCGAACAGGAGCTGGTGGGCGAACAGGGCCACTGGCAGGCGAAGAAACTCAACGCCGATGCCTCGCAGTGGGAAGTCCTGCTCGACGGCGAAAAAGTTGGCGAAGTGAACTGGGCGCTGGTCGGCGAGCATAATATGCACAACGGCCTGATGGCGATTGCCGCGGCGCGTCATGTCGGCGTGGTGCCGGCGGATGCCGCTAACGCGCTGGGCAGCTTTATCAACGCCCGACGTCGCCTTGAGCTACGCGGCGAAGCCAACGGCGTGACCGTTTACGACGATTTTGCCCACCATCCGACGGCCATTCTCGCGACGCTGCAGGCGCTGCGCGGCAAAGTCGGCGGCACCGCGCGTATTCTGGCGGTGCTGGAGCCGCGTTCCAACACCATGAAAATGGGTGTCTGCAAAGACGATCTGGCGCCGTCTCTCGGCCGCGCCGATGAAGTCTTCCTGCTACAGCCGCAGCATATCCCGTGGCAGGTGGCGGAAGTGGCGGAAGCCTGCGTACAGCCGGCGCACTGGAGCGCCGACGTCGATACGCTGGTGGACATGATCGTGAAAACCGCGCATCCGGGTGACCATATTCTGGTGATGAGCAACGGCGGCTTCGGCGGCATTCATCAGAAGCTGCTGGATAAACTGGCGCAAAAAGCGGTCGCGGCAGAATAAGCGCGAACGCCTCCGGTTACTGCCCTCCGCGTGAGGGCAGTTTTGTTTTTGCCACCAGGGATTGTGTGATGCTGACCTGTGAAAGAGTACTTTCTACCGACTCGCCCCATTTCGCCACGCTTGACGCGCTGTACGCCCGCGCCTTTCCGTGGCACGAACAGCGCGAAAGCGACGCCAAACTTCAGGCGCTGAGCAACCCGCACTATGCGTTGGAAGCGTGGTTTGATGACGGGGGATTTATTGGCCTGAGCGGCTGCTGGCAGTTTGCCGGTTATAGCTATATCGAACATCTGGCGATTGACGACACCCTGCGTTCGCGCGGTTATGGCAAACAGCTGCTGGCGCAGATCCTGACGCGCGCGCCGCTGACCATTCTGGAAATCGATCCGCTCACCAGCGAAATCGCCCATAAACGGCTGCGTTTTTATCAGTCGATGGGATTCCATGCCAATGCCTGGGCGCACCGCCATCCGACCTATCATCAAGGGATCGACGATCATGAACTGCTGGTGTTGAGCTATCCGCAGCCGATCGATGCGGCGCAGTATCAGCAGTTTGCCCGCGATTTAGGGCGAGAGGTGATGGGGTAAGGTTTGCGCTGCGCTGACCGGAGCTAGCCACCGGATACCGATCCGTAGCCCGGATAAGGCGCAACGCGCCGCCATCCGGGAGATGGCGGTTAGCGTGGGGACTAGCCTTCGTTTTCGGCCAGTTCGCGCAGATACTGGAAGATCAGGCGCGCGGATTTCGGCGGCTTGTTGCCTTCTTTCTCTTTCTTGGCATTGCGGATCAGTGAGCGCAGCTGCTGACGGTCAGCGTCTGGCCACAGGTTCAGTACTTCTACGACCGCATCATCGCCATTATCAATCAGGCGATCGCGGATTTGTTCCAGCTTATGGAACAGCGCAACCTGCTGGTTGTGACGGTTCTTCAGCTTATCCAGCGCCTGGCGAATCGGATCGACGTCGCGGTTACGCAGCATTTTACCAATCAGCTGCAGCTGGCGGCGGCGGCCTTCTTTCTTGATACGCTGGGCGAGTTCAATGGCGTCGCGCAGGTCGGTATCGAGCGGCAGCTTATCCAGCGCGTTCTTACCAAGGTCTACCATTTCCGCGCCAAGACGCTTCAGTTCTTCCGCATCGCGCTTAATTTCACTCTTGCTGACCCAGATAATTTCATCATCTTCATCTTCAACGTCATCACCGGGCACGTCGTCGAGCCAGTCTTCGGGCTGCTTTGTCATCTCAGGCTCCTTAAAAAAGAGGCTAATGTTACCAGTTAAGGCGCGCACTGAAAAACGGTTCTCTGTTAGACTTCAGTTAACTCCTTCTTACATTATGGCATTAGCAATGAAAGTCATCTCTCAAGTTGCACAGCAGCGTAAGACGCTGGAAGAAGCCGTTAGTACGGCACTGGAACTGGCGGCAGGCAAATCCGACGGTGCGGAAGTCTCCGTCAGCAAGACCACCGGCATCGGCGTCAGCACCCGCTACGGTGAGGTGGAGAATGTTGAATTCAATAGCGACGGCGCGCTGGGCATCACCGTTTATCATCAAAACCGTAAAGGCAGCGCCTCGTCGACCGACCTGAGCCCGGACGCTATCGCCCGTACCGTGCAGGCGGCGCTGGATATCGCGCGTTACACCTCGCCGGACCCGTTTGCCGGCGTGGCGGATAAAGAACTGCTGGCCTTTGACGCCCCGGATCTGGACCTGTTCCATCCTGCGGAGGTCTCTCCGGATGAAGCCATCGAGCTGGCCGCCCGCGCCGAGCAGGCCGCCCTGCAGGCCGACAAACGCATTACCAATACCGAAGGCGGCAGCTTCAACAGCCACTATGGAATTAAAGTTTTCGGTAACAGCTACGGCATGCTCCAGAGCTACTGCTCTACCCGCCACTCGCTCTCCAGCTGCGTGATTGCCGAAGAAAACGGCGATATGGAACGCGACTATGCCTACACCATTGGCCGCGCTATCGGCGACTTACAGACCCCGGAGTGGGTCGGCAACGAATGCGCCCGTCGCACTTTGTCGCGCCTGGCGCCGCGTAAACTGTCGACGATGAAAGCGCCGGTTATCTTCGCCAACGAAGTGGCCACCGGGCTGTTTGGCCATCTGGTCGGGGCGATTGCCGGCGGCGCGGTCTACCGTAAATCGACCTTCCTGCTCGACTCCCTCGGCAAACAGATCCTGCCGGAGTGGCTGACCATCGAAGAACACCCGCATCTGCTGAAGGGGCTGGCCTCCACGCCGTTCGACAGCGAAGGCGTGCGCACCGAACGTCGCGACATCATCAAAGACGGCGTGCTGACCCAGTGGCTGCTGACTAACTACTCCGCGCGCAAGTTGGGTATGAAAAGCACCGGCCACGCCGGCGGTATCCATAACTGGCGCATCAACGGCCGCGGCCTGAGTTTTGCAAAGATGCTTAAAGAGATGGGCACCGGGCTTGTGGTCACCGAATTGATGGGGCAGGGTGTCAGTGGCGTGACCGGCGACTACTCTCGCGGCGCATCCGGTTTCTGGGTAGAAAACGGCGAAATTCAGTATCCGGTCAGTGAGATCACCATCGCCGGAAATCTGAAAGAAATGTGGCGTAATATTGTCACCGTCGGCGATGATATCGAAACGCGCAGCAATATTCAGTGTGGTTCCGTGCTGCTGCCGGAGATGAAAATCGCCGGTCAATGACCTGTGTGCCGGGCGCGTCCTGCCGCGCCCGCTTGATATCTTCATAATAAAAAGGAAGTGAGCAATGCGTAAAAAACTGTTAGCGATGCTGGCCGTCTCTGCTTTTGCGCTCGGTTCGGCATCGGCGTTCGCCGATCTTGGCGAAGACATGGACACCCTTGCGGAAAACCTGCAGGTGGTACAAAAAACCTCTGACATTGGCGAGCTGAAAGCGGCGCTGAATAAGATGCGCACCGCTGCGGTTGACGCGCAGAAAGAGACGCCGCCAAAACTGGAAGGCAAAGCGGCCGATAGCCCGGAGATGAAAGATTTCCGCCACGGTCTGGAAACGCTGGTCGGCCAGATCGACGGCGCGCTGAAGTTAGCTGACGCCGGTAAGCTGAAAGAGGCGCAGGCTGCCGCGGAGGACTTCAAAACTACCCGCAATACTTACCATAAGAAGTATCGCTAATCGCCATTTTCGGGAGGCGTCAGCCGATGTCTCCCGCCTAAAAGCCTACCTGTATCACATTTTTCCCTTTTCTTTTTCCGGTCTTTCTGCGGTCGTTTTCCGCTAAACCTCGCTCATTGTTGTGATGCGCATCACGTCATATCGCCTGTTTTTACATTTATCCGGCGAATATGTGGAGTCGATCACCTAAGCCTTCTCCCTTTCCACTTCGAAGTGGAAAACAACTCGCTACAAACTCCTGACCCCCGGCGCTACTTTGGATTCCAGAGACATCAGCGGGGTAACACAAGTGAATAACGGAGCGGTAATAAACGACGTAGGGGAGCAGGCGGCGCAGACCGAACGCCTGGCTGACAAGATGTTACAGCAGGTATTCGCCCTGTTAAGCCGTCACGACATCGTCCCTAACGACGTTCAGGAGCAAATGCTGACTTCCCACGTGCGGGCCATGGCCCACCGGTCAATCAGCGGCGAACCGCTACCGGAAGTGGATGCCAGTCTGTTCGAAGAAATTTCTGAAGATTCAATGATGCTGGCCCGCGAAGTGGTCGCACAGTTCGGCAACCTGCCTGATGAAGAGGCCTGGTTGTTGTCCGTCCACTTCGAAGTCGCAAAAGAAAACCTGTAAGGAGCAAAACATGGAACAAATCACCGTAGTTATTGGCGACCGTCTGGGTAAAGGACAAAAAGTCGCGGCAGGCGCAGAAAAAGCCGGCGCACGTGCAGTGGTCGTCCCTGGCGTTGCTGCAGATATGAAACTTGGCGACATGATGAAAGCGGAAAACGCCTCTTTCGGCATCTCCTTCTGCGGTAGCGGCGGCGCAGGCGCCATCACCGCGCAGACCAAGTACGGTTACAAAGCAAAATACGGCATGCGTTCTATTGAAGAGGGCGTCACCGCCATCAACGAAGGCTGCAACGTGCTGGGCTTCGGCTTCATGGATAAAGAAGAGCTGGGCGAGCGCCTGGTTGAAGCCTGGAAAAAGAAATACGGCGCATAAGTATGAAAGAGCAATTCACCACCACGGTGAGGGTTGCAGGCAAAGGCGAAAGCAAATCACGGGCCTTCGCCGATGCCCTGAACCATGTGCAGGCTGCGGTGATGAAATCATCATCGCGCATCCTACTGCGTATTGAGCCACAGGACGTGACGGTTGTTCATGCGCGCGAAGCGGTACGAAAAGAGGCGTTTCTGTTCATCTTTTTGCGCCGTGAACGACGGACCTACAGCGTGGAGCTGGACGTCACCGTCAACGTGACCGCCATCGATCTCGATAAAGTGGATTTCGTCACGCAAACCTGATTGTTACCAAAGGGTCAGACTATGTTCCTGATAATTTTAATAAAATCGCTCATCATCGGCGGCCTGGTCGGCGTCGGCGTGGGCGCCGGAGCGGCACGCATGTTTCACGCGCCCACCACGCAAGGGATGGGGGCGTTTCGTACCTTGGGCGAGCTGAATTCCTGCGAAGGCGATCCGGCTTCTCACTTCTCTTTTGGTCTCGGCTTCTTCTTTAACGCCTGGGCCTCTTCCGTTGCAGCAGGCTCCTTCACTCAGGACGTTGACCACCGCATTATCCCGAACTGGGGCGCGGCGGCGTTGATGGTGAAAAATCGTAACGTTGGCGAAACGCTACACGATCCGAAAAAAATGGCCATTGCCTGCGGCATCATCGGCATGATCGTCGTCGCCTTCCTTAACCTGACCGCCTCTTCCGTACCGGAAGCGCTGCAGGTCACCGCCGTTAAGGTATTGGTTCCGGCGGCAAACCTGCTGGTGAACACCGTGATGCCGGTGATTTTCTGGCTGGCGGCTATCGATGCCGGTAAGAAATCAGGCTTCTGGGCGACGATTTTCGGCGGCGCGGCGCAGCTGATTATGGGGAACGCCGTACCGGGTCTGGTACTGGGGATCCTGATCGGTAAAGGCGTGGAAGAGAGCGGCTGGAACCGGGTAACCAAAGTGATGATGATCGCCATTGTCGCGTTGTTCGTCCTCAGCGGCTTCTTCCGCGGCTTCGACATGAAGATGCTCGAATCCTTCCATCTGACCGTGCCGAACTGGCTGGACATGATCCACAACTCACTCAGCGGCAAGTAACGGGAGCCTGATAATGGAACAGAATAAAGGTTTTTGGTATGCCGACTGGTCGTTCCCGATCTTTGTTGGCCTGCTCTCCTCCGGCGTCTTCGCCGGGACGCACATGTACTATCTGTACGGCATCGGCGCCTTTAACGAAGTGGCCTTCGTGGCGATGTTGAAGGCAGGGATTGATACCGGCGCGTACGGCGCGGTGGCGGCATTCGGCGCAAGCTTCCTGTTCGCCCGCATCATCGAAGGTTCGCTGGTGGGGATTCTGGATATCGGCGGCGCCATTCAGACCGGTATCGGCCTCGGCGTACCGGCGCTGCTGCTCGGCGCGGGCTTTGTCTTCCCGGTGGCGAACTTCGCCGCGTCGCTGGCAACCGGCCTGATCCTCGGCCTGGCAGTCGGCTACATCATCATTCTGGCGCGTAAGTTCACCATCAACCAGAGCGACTCCACCTACGGCGCCGACGTGATGATGGGGGCCGGTAACGCCTCCGGCCGCTTCCTCGGCCCCTTGATCATCCTCAGTGCGATGACGGCGTCTATTCCTATCGGAATTGGTTCTTTGGTTGGCGCACTGCTGTTCTACATCTGGCAGAAACCGATCACCGGCGGCGCCATCCTCGGCGCGATGATCCTCGGTTCCATCTTCCCGATTGCGATTAGCTAATCGCCCGATGGCGCCGCGCTTATCGGGCCTGCAAGTCAGAGCGATTTGTAGGCCGGATAAGGCGGTACGCCGCCATCCGGCAACAGATTCACTCTTTCATCAGGAGATAGCTATGTTTGATTTACTCCTGCGCCGTGCGCGCCTCGTCGACGATACCCTGACTGATATCGCCATCCAGGACGGGAAAATCGCGGCGCTGGGCGAGATTAGCGCGCCCTCCCGTAAAACCATCGAGCTGAACGGCAAGGTTTACGTCAGCGCTGGCTGGATTGACTCTCACGTTCACTGCTACCCGAATTCACCAATTTATCACGATGAGCCGGATAGCGTCGGCATCGCCACCGGCGTCACCACCGTGATTGATGCCGGCAGCACTGGCGCCGACGACGTCGATGACTTCTATCAACTGACCCGTAAAGCGGCGACGGAAGTTTATGCGTTGCTCAACATCTCCCGCGTCGGGCTGATTGCGCAGAATGAGCTGGCGAATATGGCTAATATCGACGCCGCCGCGGTGAAGCAGGCGGTGCAACGTCATCCTGATTTTATCGTCGGCCTGAAGGCGCGGATGAGCAGCAGCGTCGTCGGCGAAAACGGCATTACGCCGCTGGCGCGCGCCAAAGCCATTCAGCAGGAAAACGGCGATCTGCCGTTGATGGTGCACATCGGCAATAACCCGCCGAACCTCGATGAAATCGCCGATCTGCTGAGCAGTGGCGACATCATTACCCACTGCTATAACGGCAAGCCGAACCGTATTCTTAATCCTGCCGGCGAGCTGCGCAGCTCCATTACTCGCGCTCTGCAGCGCGGCGTGCGCCTCGATGTCGGCCACGGTACCGCCAGTTTCAGCTTTGAAGTGGCGCGGCGGGCGATTGCGATGGGCATTCTGCCGCACACCATTAGCTCCGATATTTACTGCCGTAACCGTATCGACGGCCCGGTGCGCTCGCTGGCGCTGGTGATGTCGAAATTCCTCGCCATCGGCATGACCCTGCCGCAGGTCATTGACTGCGTGACCGTCAGCGCCGCCGAGGGGCTGCGTCTGACGCGTAAAGGGCGCCTCGAAGAGGGCTTCGATGCCGATTTAACGCTATTTAGCCTGCAGCATCAGCCCACGTTGCTGGTAGATGCCGAAAAAGAGAGCCTGCAGGCTGACAACATTCTGGTGCCGCTGGCCGCGATTCGCGCGGGCAAGGGCTATCTGACCGAACAAGGGAGCGCGGAACATGTCTTCGATTTTTGAGAAATACCATTTAAAACAAGTTATTAACACTTCTGGCCGAATGACGGCGCTGGGCGTTTCCACGCCGCGCCCGGAAGTGGTTGAAGCCGCGATGGCCGGTATGAACCAGTACTTTGAAATGAAAGACCTGGTGAATAAAACCGGCGAGTACATCGCCAAACTGCTGGATGTGGAAGGGGCGACCGTTGTCTCCTGCGCGTCGGCGGGGATTGCCCAGTCGGTAGCGGCGGTGCTGGTGAAAGACAGCGACTGGCTGCTGGAAAACCTGCACGTTACCCCGATTGAAAATAACGAAATCGTGTTGCCGAAGGGCCACAACGTCAACTTCGGCGCGCCGGTTGGCACCATGGTGGCGCTGGGCGGCGGTAAGCTGGTGGAAGCGGGCTACGCCAACGAATGTTCTGCCCAACAGCTGGCGGCGGCGATCACTCCGCGCACCGCGGCGATTCTGTACATCAAATCCCACCACTGTGTGCAAAAAAGCATGCTTAACGTCGCGCAGGCCGCGGAAGTGGCGCGCCAGCATAACTTGCCGCTGATCGTCGATGCGGCGGCGGAAGAAGATCTGCAGTGCTACTACCGCATGGGCGCCGATTTGGTTATCTACAGCGGCGCGAAAGCGATTGAAGGGCCGACCAGCGGGCTGGTCATCGGCAAAACGCAGTACGTCGAGTGGGTTAAGCGCCAGTCGATGGGGATTGGCCGGGCGATGAAAGTGGGTAAAGAGGGCATTCTTGGCCTGACCTGCGCCATTGAACACTACCTGACGGCGACTAAAGAGAGCGGTCAGCAGATGGTGGACAAGATGACGCCGTTTATCGAACAGCTCAACACTCTCAACGGCGTGACCGCGCGGGTGGTGTGGGATAGCGCGGGCCGTGATATCGCCCGCGCCGAAATTAAATTTGATGAAGCGACCACCGGCGTGAATACCGGCGATCTGGTTAACGCGCTGAAGCAGGGCGAATACGCCATTTACTTCCGCGGCTATAAAGCGAATGAAGGCATTATCGAAGCCGATGTCCGCAGCGTGAACGCGCAGCAGTTGGAGGTGGTCGCTCGCCGCATCGCAGAAGTTCTGAATAAGGAGAAAAAAGCATGAAACTGACCCCAAACTTTTACCGTGACCGCGTGTGCCTGAACGTACTGGCGGGCAGCAAAGACAACGCCCGTGAAATTTACGAGGCGGCGGAAGGTCACGTACTGGTCGGCGTGCTCTCCAAAAACTATCCGGACGTCGCCAGCGCGGTGGCCGATATGCGTGAATACGCGAAGCTGATTGATAACGCGCTCTCCGTCGGGCTGGGCGCAGGCGATCCAAACCAGTCGGCGATGGTGAGCGAGATTTCTCGCCAGGTGCAGCCGCAGCACGTCAACCAGGTCTTCACCGGCGTGGCTACCAGCCGCGCGCTGCTCGGGCAGAATGAGACCGTGGTGAATGGCCTGGTCTCGCCGACCGGCACGCCGGGAATGGTGAAGATCTCAACCGGCCCGCTGAGCAGCGGCGCGGCGGATGGGATTGTTCCGCTGGAAACCGCCATCGCGCTGTTAAAAGATATGGGCGGCAGCTCTATCAAATACTTCCCGATGGGCGGCCTGAAGCACCGCGCCGAGTTTGAAGCCGTCGCCAAAGCCTGCGCCGCGCACGATTTCTGGCTGGAACCGACCGGCGGTATCGATCTGGAAAACTACAGCGAGATCCTGAAAATCGCCCTGGATGCCGGCGTGAGTAAAATCATCCCGCATATTTACAGCTCGATTATCGATAAAGCCAGCGGCAACACCCGCCCGGCCGATGTGCGCCAGTTGCTGGAGATGACCAAACAGTTAGTGAAGTAGTGCCTTGCCCCTCACCCTCAAAGGGTGAGGGGCAACTTATCCCACCGAACCATCAAGGAGTTACCATGCCAACCGCTCGTCACCTGCTTGTTGCTTCACTGTTTTTGCTTGCCGCCGGCGCCGCCGCGCAAACCCACTACGCCTGGATTGGTACCTATAATCCTAATGGCGAAGGTCTGTATCGCTTTACCGTCGATGCCAAAACCGGCGCTCTGCGCGATAAGGCGCTGGTGAGCTCATTGCCGAACGTCGCGCAGTTAACCGTATCGCGCGATGGCAAAACGCTGTATGCCGCCAGTGAAGTCGAAAAAGGCGTGGTGCAGGCGTGGCGAATTGACAAGAACGGCGAGCTGACGGAACTCAACCAGGTTGCCTCCGGCGGCGCCGGGCCGGTGTATCTCTCCCTGACGCCGGATGGTAAATATCTGTTGGTGGCCAACTATGTTAGCGGCAGCACCGCCGTGCTACCGGTGAAAGAAGATGGTAGCCTGGGCGAGGCGGTGGATGTGCATCAGGATGAAGGTCCGGCCGGCGCCGAACGTCCGGCGGCGGCCGTCGAGGGCAGCTTTGCCATTAGCGATCACAATGGCCCTCACGCCCATATGATCGCCGCGGATCCCAGTGGGAAGTTTGTTTACTCCACCGATCTCGGGCTGGATCGGATCTATCAGTACCGGCTGGATAGCGCCAGCGGTAAGCTGACGCCGAACGATCCGCCGTTTATCGCCGCCTCATCGCCGGGAGCCGGCCCGCGCCACTTCGTCTTTACGCCAAAGGGCGACGGTCTGTGGCTGATTAACGAAGAAGCGTCGACGCTGACCTTCTATCATCTTGACAAGCAAAGCGGCCTGCTGCGCGAAGGCAAAACCGTCTCCGCGCTGCCGAAAGAGTATAAGGGTACCAGCTTTGCCGCGGGCCTGGTGTTGAGCAACGATGGCAAACAGCTATATGTCGCCAACCGCCTGCATAACAGCATTGCCCACTTTAGCGTGCTGGCTGACGGCAGCCTGAGCCACCAGGAGGATATCTGGACGCGTGGGGATTACCCCCGTACGCTGACGCTGGATAATCAGGGGCAGTGGCTGTACGTCATGAACCAGCGTAGCGATAATATTACCCGTTTTAGCGTGGCGCCGAAGGATGGCAAATTAACCTTTGCCCCAGACTACACGCCGGTCGGTAGCCCATCGCAGATGGTGATATCCGCCCAACCCTGAGCCGTAACAACAAGGAACTGACATGCGATTTCCCAACCAACGCTTAGCGCAACTCTTCACCCTGCTGCGAAATGAAACGCTGCCGCAGGATGAACTGGCGCAGCGGCTGTCGGTTTCTACCCGTACCGTGCGCGCCGATATTACCGCGCTGAATACGCTGTTGGCGCAGTATGGCGCGCAGTTTACGCTCAACCGCGGTAGCGGTTATCAGCTGAAGATTGACGACCGATCGCGTTTTCAGGCGCTGGAGGAGACGGCGCCGAAGACGCAGCACGTGCCGCGTACCGCCCAGGAGCGCATCCACTTTTTGCTGGTGCGTTTCCTGACCTCGGCGTTCTCCATCAAGCTGGAAGATCTGGCCGATGAGTGGTTCGTCAGCCGCGCCACGCTGCAAAATGATATGGTCGAGGTGCGCGAGCGCTTCCAGCGTTATCAGTTGACTCTTGAAACCCGCCCGCGCCACGGCATGAAGCTGTTCGGCAGCGAGGTATCGATTCGCGCCTGCCTGACCGATTTACTGTGGGAGCTGACGCTGCAGGGCGGCATGAATCCGCTGATTAGCGCCGAGGCGCTGGAGGCGGATGTCCCTGCGCAACTGGAGCCGCTGCTGCAGGAGACGCTCACCCGGCATCATATTCGCCTCACCGATGTCGGCGAGCGCTTTATCTGCCTGTACGGCGCGGTTGTGGTACGCCGCGTGAGTGAAGGCTACCCGCTGGCCGATTTTAGCGCTGAAGATGTGGCGCAAAACGTCCGCGACGCCGCGCGCGATTTGGCGGGGGAGCTACAGCGGTTGGCCGGAAAACCCTTCTCGCCCGCCGAGGAAGAGTGGCTGTGCGTGCATATCGCCGCCCGTCAGGTACAGGATGTCGATCCGGAAACCATCAGCGCCGACGATGACGAAGCGCTGGTCAATTACATTCTGCGTTACATCAACAGTCAGTATAACTACAACCTACTGGACGACGCCCAGCTGCACGCCGATCTGCTGACCCACATTAAAACCATGATCACCCGCGTGCGCTATCAGATAATGATCCCCAATCCGCTGCTCGATAACATCAAACAGCACTATCCGATGGCATGGGATATGACACTCGCCGCGGTATCGAGCTGGGGCAAATACACGCCTTATACCATCAGCGAAAACGAAATCGGCTTTCTGGTGCTGCATATTGGCGTCGGGCTGGAACGCCACTACAACATCGGCTACCAGCGCCAGCCGCACGTACTGCTGGTGTGCGATACCAGTAATGCGATGGTGCGGATGATCGAAGCGATCCTGCAGCGTAAATATCCGCAGTTGGCGATCGCCGCTACCATTTCCCAGCGTGAATATGAGCAGCGGGCGGCGATCGATGAGGATTTTGTCATCTCAACGGTACGGATCGGCGAAAAAGACAAACCGGTGGTGACCATCGCGCCGTTCCCCACCGATTACCAGTTAGATCAGATTGGCAAGCTGGTGCTGGTGGATCGTACCCGTCCGTGGATGTTGAATAAATACTTCGATGCCGCCCACTTCCGGGTGATCGATAAGCCGATAGATCAGCAAACGCTGTTCGCCGAGCTGTGTCAGCAGCTGCAGCAGGAAGGCTTCGTCGATGCAGAATTTCATGATTCGGTGGTCGAGCGTGAAGCGATTGTCAGCACCATGCTGGGCGACGGTATTGCGCTGCCGCACGCCCTCGGCCTGTTAGCGAAAAAGACGGTGGTCTATACCGTGATCGCCCCGCAGGGTATCGCCTGGGGCGACGAAACCGCCCATATCATCTTCCTGCTCGCTATCAGCAAGAGCGAGTATGAAGAGGCGATGGCGATCTACGATATTTTCGTGACTTTCCTGCGCGAGCGCGCCATGAGCCGCCTTGCCGCGACCCGTAGCTTCGATGAGTTTAAAACGGTGGCGATGGAGTGCGTCAGCCGGTTTTGAGAGGCTGACGGAGGGGATTAACGCAAATGATGCACGACCTGGTTGCTGCTGCCGCGCCAGATAAGCGCCGGGTCTTTTAAATCCTGCACAAACTTACCGTCGACCAGCACGTTAATCAGGTTCACGACTTCCATCTGCCCGGCGTTCAGTTCGTCAATCTTATAGCCCGTCCAGACCCAGATATCTTTACCGGGGCATTCGGCGCGTACGCGCTGCACCAGATTGAGGATCTCCGCGACGTTTTGCGGATGCAGCGGATCGCCGCCGGAGAGTGAAAGCCCCTGGCGTTTAATGCGGGTATCGTTGAGGTCGGCAATGATGCGGTCGGCCATCCCGGTTGTGAACGGCATACCGGAATTTACCCGCCAGGTGCTTTTGTTGTAGCAGCCGGGGCACTCGTGGACGCAGCCGGAGACAAACAGGGTGCAGCGGGTGCCGGGGCCGTTGACGATGTCGACGGGGTAGTATTGGTGATAATTCATTGTTTCCTCTTCTCATTTGCCGCTGCAGCGTCGTTGGCTGCGCTCGCTCGCCCGGGTCACTTACTCCAGTAAGCTCCCCGGGACTTACTCGTTTGCCGCCTTGCTACAACGCCAACTGATTTGAGGAAACCCACCAGGCTGTCTGAGATTCCTTCGTTTGCCGCCTTGCTCTGACGTTAATTGCTTTGCGAAAACGAAGGAGTGCGGCCATTTCCCGGCGTCGCTGAGCTCGGCCGGGCTACGACAGTGGCAGTGGTAGCCCGGATAAGGCGCTGCGCGCCGCTATCCGGGAAAAGCGCATTGATCTTTAACCAATCTGCCCATTGCCCAGGTGCTTCACGCGGCGCTTCACTTCTTCCTGCTTGCCGGCGTTGAACGGACGCGCGTCCGGGCTGCCGAGATAACCGCATACCCGGCGGGTCACCGATACGCGGGCGGCGTCGTGATTGCCGCATTTCGGGCAGGTAAAGCCCTTGCTGGTGCACTCGAACTCGCCGGTATATCCGCACTCGTAGCATTCATCGATCGGCGTATTGGTGCCGTAATACGGTACGTGCTGATAGCTGTAATCCCACACGTCTTCCAGCGCCTTGAGGTTATGCTGGATATTCGGATATTCGCCGTAGCAAATGAAGCCGCCGTTGGCCAGCGGCGGATACGGCGCTTCAAAATCGATCTTGTCGTACGGGTTAACCTTCTTCTCGACGTCGAGATGGAAGCTATTGGTGTAGTAGCCTTTTTCGGTCACGCCCGGTACCACGCCGAATTCGGCGGTATCGAGGCGGCAGAAGCGATCGCACAGGTTTTCGCTCGGCGTGCTGTACAGGCTGAAGCCGTAGCCGGTCTCTTCCTTCCATTGCTCAACGGCGTCGCGCAGACGCTGAACGATGGCGATGCCTTTTTCACGCAGCGCTTCGCTATCGTACATATGCTGATTGTTGTACAGCGCGTTGATGGTCTCGTGAATCCCGATGTAGCCCAGGGAAATGGACGCGCGGCCATTCTTGAAAATTTCCGCGACGTCATCGTCGGCTTTCAGACGCACGCCGCAGGCGCCTTCCATATACAGAATTGGCGCGACGCGGGCTTTCACCCCTTCCAGACGGGCGATACGGGTCATCAGCGCTTTGCGCGCCAGCAGCAGGCGTTCGTCCAGCAGCGCCCAGAAGGCGGCTTCGTCGCCTTTCGCTTCCAGAGCGATACGCGGCAGGTTCAGGCTGATAACGCCGAGGTTGTTGCGCCCATCGTGTACCTGTTCGCCGTTCTCGTTTTCCCACACGCCGAGGAAACTGCGGCAGCCCATCGGCGTTTTAAACGACCCGGTGACTTTCACTACCTGATCGTAGTTGAGAATATCCGGGTACATGCGTTTGCTGGCGCACTCTAAGGCCAGCTGTTTGATGTCATAGTTCGCATCGCCGAACTTATGGTTCAGGCCGTCGCGAATGGCGAAGACCAGTTTCGGGAATACCGCCGTTTTGCGGTTTTTGCCGAGGCCGGCGATGCGGTTGCGCAGAATCGACTGCTGGATCAGGCGCGACTCCCAGCTGGTGCCGAGGCCAAAACCAAAGGTGACGAACGGCGTCTGGCCATTGGCGGTATGCAGCGTGTTGACCTCATACTCCAGCGACTGGAACGCGTCGTAGCACTCTTTTTCGGTCCGCGTACGGGCATAGCCTTCGGCATCCGGGATCTGCCACTCTTCGGCAATTTTACGATGCTTTTTGAAGCTCTCGGTGACGAACGGCGCCAGCACTTCATCGATACGGTTAATGGTGGTGCCGCCGTAAATATGGCTGGCGACCTGGGCGATAATCTGCGCCGTGACCGCGGTGGCGGTAGAGATAGACTTCGGCGGCTCAATTTCGGCATTGCCCATTTTAAAGCCGTGAGTCAGCATGCCTTTCAGGTCGATCAGCATGCAGTTGAACATCGGGAAGAACGGCGAATAGTCGAGATCGTGGTAGTGGATCTCGCCGCGCTCGTGCGCCTGCACCACATCGCGAGGCAGCAGGTGCTGGCGGGCATAGTGTTTGGCTACGATACCGGCCAGCAGATCGCGCTGGGTCGGGATCACTTTACTGTCTTTGTTGGCGTTCTCGTTGAGCAGCGATGAGTTGGTTTGCTCGACCAGACCACGAATTTCCTGGTTCAGACGGCCGCGCTTTTCACGCTCGATATCGCGATCGTGGCGATATTCGATATAGGCGCGCGCCAGCTGTTTCCACGGGCCGGACATCAACTGGTTTTCCACGGCGGTCTGGATGTCGTTGATATCGACCTGCGCGCGGCCCTGCATTTGCTGGCTAACGACTTCTGCGACGGTGGCGCAATAGTCTGCGTCATCGACTCCCGCTGCTTTAGCTGCACGCAGAATTGCTTCTTTAATGCGCTCTGACTTGAACGGCACTTTACAGCCATCACGTTTCATCACATGCGGTGTCATGATCACTCCATATATAGAACAGGTTATCCACAGAGGCGGAAGGTCTCCCAAAAGCGCGCCACGCTACGACTAGCGGCGTTTGCCTTCGGATCCGGCCCTTTTTATCCACATCTCATCACCGCCCAACAACGACAAGATATGGTGACATAATAGACGATTAATACAATATGTAGGGCCGAGGCGCATTTTAAGTTCTATATGTAGTGATTTGCATCAAAGATGTTTGCGATTTTATTGACCCAGAACAAGGTAAAAAGGTGAGAGTACGGATGATGGGCGCTGGCGTGAAATGTAAATTTAGGCGCTTAAAATATAAGCAAAAATTGGGCCCGATCGTGAAGGGAACGGGCAGAATATTCAGGCAATCAATGTATCGTTAAGCAGATCGACAAGCAGCAGCAGGGCGTAGCGGGCATGCTGCGGGTTGACGGGCAGGGGAAGCACGGCGCTGGCCATATCCGCCAGCGCGTGCTGTTCCGGGGTCAGAGCGATAATCGTCACCCCTTGCGTACGCGCCTGCAGCGTCGCGCTTTGTAATACGGCATTGGCATCGGCGGTGGCCAGCACCAGCAGCAGGTGATCGTCATTAAGGGTACTGGCAGTCATTCGCATCAGCGCCGCATCCTGGCAGAGATTAATCGCGATACCGGATGGCAGCAACTGGTGCTGAAGCAGCGCCGCCAGCGCCACGTCCTGGGCGCCGAGGGCGAAGCAATGCACCGCGCGGGCGCTCAGCAGGCGCGATTTGCACTTCTCCACCGCCGCTTCGGCGGTGTGGCCGAGCTGACGGGTTAGCGTATCGCCGAGGCTGCTAAGTTTGTCGCGCCAGGCGACGGGCAGGGCGGCGCTATCCGGCGTGAGCCAGCTGGCGCGCCGTTCGCTGGCCTGCGCCAGCTGTTTGCGTAAATCACGAATATCATCACAGCCCACTGAACGGGCGAAGCGGGTGATGGTGGCCGGGCTGACCCCCGCGCTGGCGGCCAGTTCGTCAATCGAGGCGCTGGCGGTAAAGCTAAGATTTTCCAGAATAAAGGCGGCGACGCGCGACTCCTGAGCGCTAAAGCGGATCAATCCGTCCTGTAGTTGACCTACGATATCCATCCTGATGTTCCCTTTGGCAGTACCCGGAATTGAAAATATTTTTCACTTAGTGAATAGCCGTTTTTATAGCACCTGCGCAGAATATTTCCTATGTCTGGCGTCGATGTTTCGCAATGGCATGAGGAAATGATGCGCAAAAATTGAGCCTCGATCACATCGGTGAAAATTATTTTCATATAGCCTTCACTATCACACAATATTAACAATATAGTCGCATAGGTCGTGAAGGCTGAAGCGATAAACACGCAAAGGGGAAGCGCAATGCCACGAATCGTACTCTGTTGTGCCGCAGGCATGTCGACCAGCATGCTGGTGAACAAAATGAAAGCGGAAGCCCAGCAGCGCGCGCTGGCGCTGGAAATCTATGCTGTAGCGGTGGCGGAATTTGAACGCGAACTGCCGAACGCCGACGTCATTCTGCTCGGGCCGCAGGTCAAATACGAAGCCGGCCGCCTGACCGCGCTGGCGGCGCCGCAGGGTAAAGCGGTGGCGGTGATCGATATGGCCGACTACGGCATGATGCGCGGCGCAGCGGTGCTGGATAAAGCGCTGGCCCTGCTCGAACGCTAATTTTCTAATCCCATTTTTATCACCCTCACGTGCGGTCCTGCGATCGCGCGCGGCGATCTGCATGCCGAAAATGCGAATAGAGGTCACTATGCAAGCACTGAAAATCGCCGTTATCGGCGGCGGCAGCAGCTACACGCCGGAGCTTATTGAAGGGATTATCGTTCGTTATGAACAGCTTCCGGTCACCGAACTGGCGCTGGTGGATGTCGAATCCGGCAGGGAAAAGGTTGAGATCATTGCCGCGCTGACCCGGCGGATGTTGAAACATAAAGGGCTGGATCAGGTGGCGGTCAGCGTCCACTTTACGCTCGATGAGGCGATCCGCGGCGCCAGCTTTGTGCTGACGCAGCTACGCGTCGGGCAACTGGCGGCGCGCGCCGCGGATGAACGGCTGGGTCTCAAATATCATCTATTGGGCCAGGAGACCACCGGCGTCGGCGGGTTCGCCAAGGCGCTACGGACGATCCCGGTGATCCTCGAAGTTGCGCGCAAAGTGGAACAGCTGGCGCCGGAAGCGTTCATTCTTAACTTTACCAACCCGGCGGGGATCGTCACCGAGGCGGTCAGCCGCTACAGCACGGCGAAGATCATCGGCCTGTGCAACGTGCCGATCAACATGCAGCACATGATCGTCGGGATGTTAGGCGCGCAGGAGTCCGAAGTGAAATTGCGCTTTGCCGGGCTCAACCATATGGTTTGGGTGCATAAGGTGCTACAGGGGCGCGAGGATGTCACCGGCAAAGTGATCGATATGCTCTGCGACGGTAAGGCACTGTCGATGAACAACATTAAAGAACTGCCGTGGCCGGCGGAATTCCTCCGCGCGCTGAAGGCGATTCCGTGCCCTTATCATCGTTATTTCTGGCTGACGCCGGCGATGCTGGCGGAAGAGATCGCCGCAGCGAAAACCAAAGGCACCCGCGCCGAGCAGGTGATGAAGGTCGAGCAGGAGCTGTTTGCGCTGTACGCCGACCCGCAGCTGGAAGAAAAACCAGAGCAACTGAGCTTTCGCGGCGGCGCTTACTACTCGGAAGTGGCCGTTGAGCTTATCAATGCGATTCACAACAACCTGGGCGCGGAGATGGTGGTAAACACCCGCAACAACGGCGCGATTCACGGCCTGGATGATGATGCGGTGGTGGAAACCAACAGCATTATCGATGCGCAAGGGGCACGGCCGCTGGCGTTCGGCCCGCTGCCGCCGGCGATGAACGGCCTGACGCAGCAGGTGAAGGCCTTTGAACGGCTGACGATTGAAGCCGCGGTACACGGCTGCCGCGAGAGCGCGCTGTTGGCGCTGGTGGCTAACCCGCTGGTCGGTAACGTCACCGATGCCCAGGCGCTGCTGGATGAAGTGTTAACGATAAACCGTCAATGGCTGACGCAATTTAACTGACCGCTATTTCCCTCGGGAGCATACCATGTCGAATACAAGCTGGATTGAACGTTACGTCATGCCGGCGGCGCTGAAAATCGCCGGGCAAAAGCACGTCCTGTCGGTACGCGATGGCATCATTCTGAATATGCCGTTTATGCTGATTGGCTCGTTTTTCCTGATTTTCGCCTACTTGCCGATCCCCGGCTATGCCGACATGATGAGCGGCCTGTTTGGCGAGGTCTGGCGCGATAAAATGCTGTACCCGGTGAAAGCGACCTACGACATTATGGCGCTGATTTCCAGCTTCGGCATCGCCTATCGGCTGGCGGAGAAGTACCGCACCATCGACCCGCTGAGCGCCGGGGCGATGTCGCTGGTGGCCTTTGTGATGACTATCCCGCAGAACACCCTCTTTACCCCGGTACACGGCGCGGCGGAGGTGATTAAAGGGGTGATCCCGGTGAGCATGGTCGGCAGCCAGGGGCTGTTTGTCGCTATTGTCATTTCGCTGCTGTCGACGGAGATTTATCGTTTGGTCGCCAGCCGCAATCTCGTTATCCGCATGCCGGACGGCGTGCCGCCGGCAGTGGCGAAATCTTTCCTCGCCCTGATCCCCGGCTTCTGTGTTCTGGCGGTGGTGCTGGCGCTGCGCCTGGCGGTTGAGGCCTCGCCGTTCGGCGACATCAACAGCATGATCGCCACTTTGATCGGTATTCCGATGCATCACGTTGGCGGTACGCTGCCGGGGATGATTATTTCGGTGATAGTGATCGGTATTTTGTGGACGCTGGGCCTGCACGGCGACGCGATTGTGCTGGTATTTATCCAGCCGGTGTGGCTGTCGAATATGTCAGAGAACCTGACGGCCTTTCAGAACGGCCAGCCGATCCCGCATATCATTACCCAGCAATTTTACGATCTGTGGATTGCGCCCGGCGGCACCGGCGCGCTGCTGGGGCTGGTGATATTTATGTTGCTGCGCAGCCGTAGTCAGCAGATGAAACAGCTGGGGAAAATTGCCGCGCCGGGAGCGTTGTTTAACATCAGCGAGCCGATGGTATTCGGCATCCCGCTGGTGATGAACCCGTACTTCTTCCTGCCGTTTATTTTAACGCCGGTGCTGCTGGTGATCGTGTCCTATACCGCAATGGCGACCGGGCTGGTGGCGCCGCCGGCCGGAATCGCGCTGCCGTTCACTACGCCGATCTTCATCAGCGGCTATCTGGCGACCGGCGGCCATATTTCCGGCACCATACTGCAGGTCGTGAATTTAACTATTTCGCTGGTGGTTTACTATCCGTTCTTCCGCGCCTGGGATCGGCTGAAGGCCAAAGAGGAGCACGCCTCAGCGCAGCCGCAGGAGAGCGTTATCCTTCCTGATGCTGACCGCGCGTAATCTCCAGCCCCACGAACCGGTAGCCCCGGTGAGCGTAGCGCCACCGGGGAAAAGCTTTATGCCTGCAACCACCATACCGCTTCGAACGGCCGCAGCGTCATTGCCGCCGGACGGTTGGCCGTTTCCGCATAGTTGCCAATCAGCGCCCGCCAGTCGCCAGACATCTCTGGCGGCTGCCACGGCTGGAACTCACGGCTCAGGTTGGCGGCCACCACCAGCGTCTGCCCCTGCCACTGGCGGCGATAACACCACAGCGACGGATGGTCCGGCAGCAGATCCTGATAATCCCCCCAGGTCAGCACCGGCGTGGTTTTTCGCAGTGCGATCAGCTGCTGATAGGTGTAAAACACCGATTCCGGATCCGCCAGCGCCGCCTCGACGTTAATCTCGCGATAGTTATTACCCAACGCGATCCAGGGTTCTCCATCGCTGAAGCCGCCGTTCTCGCCATCGTGCCACGGCATCGGCGTGCGGCTATTGTCGCGCGATTTGCTGGCCAGAATCGCCAGCAGTTCATCCGGGCTTTGTCCCTGCGCCGCGCGCTCGATAAACATGTTATGGCTTTCTACGTCACGATAATCGCTGATGTTGCTGAAATGCGGGTTGGTCATGCCAATCTCTTCGCCCTGATAGATATAGGGCGTGCCCTGCATGCCGTGCAGTACCATCGCCAGCATCTTCGCCGCCGGCACCCGGTACTCGCCCTCGTCGCCGAAGCGCGACACGATGCGCGGCTGATCGTGGTTACACCAGAACAGCGCATTCCACGCCCGGTTATGCATCCCTTGCTGCCAGTGGCGGAATAGCGCTTTCAGCGCCACGTAGTCCGGACGGGCGAGGGTCCATTTTTCACCGCCGGGATAATCGACTTTTAAGTGATGAAAATTAAACGTCATCGACAGTTCGAAGCCGTCCAGCGCGGCGTACTGTTGGCAGTGTTCAAGTGAAGTGGAAGACATTTCGCCCACGGTCATCAGGCCACGAGGGGTAAAGACATCGCGGCTCATTTCCTGCAGGAACTCGTGAACCCGCGGGCCATCGGTGTAGAAGCGGCGTCCATCGCCAACGGTATCGGAGGGGAAGTCCTGCTCCTTGGAGATAAGATTGATGACATCGAGGCGCAGGCCATCAACGCCGCGATCGGCCCAGAACTCGCAGACTTTTTTCAGCTCGGCGCGTACCGTCGGGTTTTCCCAGTTGAGATCCGCCTGCTCGGTGGCGAAAAGATGCAAATAATACTGTTCGCTTTCCGCATGCCATTGCCAGGCGTTACCGCCGAATTTCGAACGCCAGTTATTCGGCAATGCTCCCGGCTCGCCGTCGCGCCAGATATAGAACTGGCGATACGGGCTCGCCTTATTTAACGACTGGCGGAACCATTCGTGTTCCGTCGAGGTATGGTTAAACACCATATCCAGCACGATGCGGATACCGCGCGCTTTCGCTCCGGCGACCAGTTGGTCGAAATCCTCCAGCGTGCCGTATGAGGGATCGATAGCGGTATAATTCGCCACATCATAGCCGTTGTCCACCTGTGGCGAGACGTAGAACGGCGTCAGCCAGATAGCGTTGACGCCGAGCTTTTGCAGGTAGTCGAGACGGGCGGTGACGCCGCGTAAATCGCCGGTACCGCTGCCGGTGGTGTCCTGAAAACTCTTCGGGTAGATTTGATAAATAACGCCGTTTTGCCACCAGCGGGGAAGGGTATTCATATTACGTTCCTGCGAATAAAGGGGGCGCAAGCGGCGCCCCGAAAGAAGACGTTAGATAATCTGCAAGGTGCCCTGACGGTACTTGCGTTGATAAACCACGGTGGTGAGGATAATCGGCACTACCACGGCGATGGCCATCGCCGTGGCATAGACCTGCCAGTAGCTTGGCTGAATCGACAGGATGCCCGGCAGGCCGCCGACGCCGATGCCATTCGCCAGCACGCCGTTCAGGCCGCACAGCAGGCCCGCGAGGCCGGATCCGACCATCGCGCACAGCATCGGGAAGCGGTACTTCAGGTTGATGCCGTACATCGCCGGTTCGGTGACCCCGAGATAGGCGGAGATCGCCGCGGGTACCGAGATTTCGCGTTCATTCTGTTTACGGCTGGCAATAATAATGCCGACCACCGCCGACGCCTGAGCAATATTCGACAGCGCAATCAGCGGCCATACCGGCGTGCCGCCCATGCTTTGAATCATCTGCATATCGATAGCGAGGGTGGTCTGATGTACGCCGGTTATTACCAGCGGCGCATAGAGGAAGCCGAACAGCGCGGCGCCGATCGGCGCGAAGCTGCCTGTTAACAAGTGGCGCACCGCGAAGGCCACGCCGTCGCCAATCAGACGACCAAACGGGCCGATAAAAGCGTGAGCGAGGAACACCGCCAGAATCAACGAGCACACCGGCACCACCACCAGATAGAGGTAGTCAGGCACGATGCGCTTGAGACGTGTTTCGATAAAGCCCAGTGCCAACCCCGCCAGCAGAGCCGGGATCACCTGCGCCTGATAGCCGACTTTCGCAATGGTAAACAGGCCGAAGTTCCACACTTCCGGCACCTGCTGGCCGAGCAGGTAGGCGTTCATCAACTGTGGAGAGACCAGCGTGACGCCAAGCACGATCCCGAGGATCGGCGTGCCGCCCATTTTCTTCACCGCTGACCAGCAGATCCCCACCGGCAGATAGAAGAAGATAGCCTCGCCAATCAGCCACAAGAAGTCATAAATCGTTTTCAACGACGGGTGCATTTGCGCCAGCGTCTGGCCGTTGCTCATTGGCAGATCGCCGATGACGTTACGGAAACCGAGGATCAGACCGCCGCTGATCAGCGCCGGCAGAAGCGGGAAAAAGATTTCGGCAAAGTGCGAGATCAACCGTTCATGCCACTTCATATTTTGCCGCGCGGCCTGTTTGGCCTGCTCTTTGTCGGCGGACGCCTGACCGGTGGTGGCCAGCAGCGCCTTATAGTAATCGCCGACTTCGGTGCCGATGACCACCTGGAACTGCCCGGCGTTAGTGAAGCATCCCTTCACCATGCGCAACTGCTCAATCTCTTTCGGTTTGGCGATGGCCGGATCGTTTAGCACAAAGCGCAAACGGGTAATACAGTGGCTGACGGTGGCAATGTTGCCGCGCCCGCCCACCAGTTCGATCAGTTTATCGATGTCCTGCTGGTTTACTTTGCTCATGATGAAGCCTCAAAAACAGAGGGGAGAGATGCCGTTTTTACCTTGCATGCATCCTAACCGTTCCGTTGGCAATGCAAAATGGGAACGTTCCCGAAACTCGGCGAAGATCACATAAATCGCCCGAACGAGATTAATTCAGGGCAGCGGGAATGACGATTTGGCGGGGTTCGGCGTGGCCGGCGATCTGGTCGATCAGCTGCTGTGCCGCCTGGCGTCCGGCTTCGGCGTAGCCGGGATCGACGGTGAGGATCTCCGGATGCAGAAACTTCATCAGCGGCGTGCTGCCGACGCTGGCGAGTTGTAGCGTGTCGATACGCTGTTCCTGTAGATATTTACTGGCGCCGAGAGCGAGAGTATCGGTGGCGCAGACCAGCGCGCGGGTCTCGGGCGTCAGCACGCTGGCGACGCTTTCATACCCCTGCTTCATCGCCAGCCCCGGCAGGGCAGCGGTTGGCGTGAGCTTCTTTTGCGCGCAGAAATCGAGATACGCCTGATGACGGCGTTCCCCGGTGGTGACGTCGCTGTGCGGCACGCCGAGGAAGCTTATATGCCGGTGTCCGCGCTCATAGAGACGCTGCATCAGTAACTCGATCGCGCCATGATCGTCATAGCACACCGAAGCGAAGCCGGGGGCATCGCGCGCCAGCAGCACCAGCGTTTCGCGCCACGGCGCAAGCATCTCCTCGCTAATACCGGTAAAGCCGAACAGCACCACGCCGTCGATATTGCGCCGGGCGAGCATGCCCAGATGTTCTTCCACCAGCGCCGGAGAAAACTGGCTCTCCATCATGATCGGATCGTAGCCCTGCTGATAAAAGGCGGGCAGCATGGTCTGCACCGCTAAATTTTCCGACAGCGAATCCAGACGGGTGACGATAATCGCCACCACCTTATCGCTCTGACCACGCATGGCGCGGGCGGAGCGGGAAGGGGAGAAACCGTGCTGCTGCATCACCGCTTCCACCCGTTCGCGGGTGCGCTCGCTGACGCCGCTTTCGTTATTCAGCACGCGCGACACCGTCGATTTTCCGACGCCGCTTAAGCGGGCGATATCTTTGATTGTTAGCCGGTTTTGCATACGGGGTTCTCGCCATCGTCCGATTTGAGTGAGTCTAATGCTACTCAACGAATCCTCAATGAGCAAAGACTGGTTGATGTCTGGTTTAGTTGCCGGGCGGTATGATAGCCATAATAGCCACAAATAGTTTCCTGGTCGCGGTATACTCCGCGCCGTCTTGAGTCACTTACCGGAGAATTTTATGGACCCCGATCCCACTCCTCATCCTCGATGGAGCAACCTTTCTTTCCGGTAAGCCTGTTTAGCACTGCTTTACCGGAAAGCGTAAAGCAGTGACGTCCACGATGTCCCTGCCCTATAAAAATAATGCCTGACAGGTAAGGCTTTGCCGCGCCTGTTGGCAACGCTGCGTTCGCTCGCGCGAGCGCGGAGGGACTGTTTATGCTGAAAAATTTTACCCGGCAGCTGTTCGCGCAGCTTAGCCGCCATTTACCACATCGTTTGATCCAGCGCGATCCGCTGCCCGACGCCCGCAATCTGGCCAGCGCGTCGATCCCGGATTCACTCGGCAAGCGCTGCCTGGACGTGGCGGCCATGGATGAGCAGGAGATCTGGCGCGCGTTCGATAGCCACCCTGAAGGGCTGAACGACGCCGAAGTGGCGGCGAAAATCGCCCTGCACGGCGATAACCAAATCCCGGCGCAGAAGCCGTCGCCGTGGTGGGTTCATCTGTGGACCTGCTATCGCAACCCGTTCAACCTGCTGTTGACGGTGCTCGGCATCGTCTCCTATTCCACTGAAGATTTGTTCGCTGCGGGCGTTATCGCGCTGATGGTCGGCATCTCGACGCTGCTTAACTTCATCCAGGAAGCGCGCTCGACCAAAGCGGCGGATGCGCTGAAGGCGAT
Organism: Klebsiella sp. JN_Kp122; assembly: GCF_040062085.1. Taxonomy (NCBI): domain Bacteria; kingdom Pseudomonadati; phylum Pseudomonadota; class Gammaproteobacteria; order Enterobacterales; family Enterobacteriaceae; genus Klebsiella; species Klebsiella sp. JN_Kp122. The sequence goes on along the minus strand of NZ_JBEAHW010000044.1, from coordinate 131,911 downwards.
GGTCAGCAATACCGCCACGGTGCTGCGGGTTATCAACGAGCAGGGCGAGAGCCGCTGGCTCGAACTACCCATCGACCAACTGGTGCCGGGCGATATTGTCAGGCTATCGGCGGGAGATATGATCCCGGCGGACCTGCGCATCATTGTGGCGCGCGACCTGTTTGTCGCTCAGGCCTCGCTGACCGGCGAATCGCTGCCGGTTGAAAAAGTCGCGCGCACCCGCGATCCGCTACAAACCAATCCGCTGGAATGCGACACCCTGTGCTTTATGGGGACCAACGTGGTGAGCGGCTCGGCGCAGGCTATCGTCTACGCCACCGGCGGCAACACCTGGTTCGGCCAGCTTGCCGGGCGCGTCAGCGAGCAGGAAAGCGAGCCGAACGCCTTCCAGAAAGGCATCAGCCGGGTCAGCATGCTGCTGATCCGCTTTATGCTGGTGATGGCGCCGGTGGTGCTGCTGATCAACGGCTACACCAAAGGCGACTGGTGGGAAGCGGCGCTGTTCGCGCTGTCGGTGGCGGTCGGCCTGACGCCGGAGATGTTGCCGATGATCGTCACCTCGACGCTGGCGCGCGGGGCGGTGAAGCTGTCAAAACAAAAGGTGATCGTCAAACACCTCGACGCCATTCAAAACTTTGGCGCGATGGATATCCTCTGCACCGATAAAACCGGCACCCTGACCCAGGATAAAATCGTGCTGGAGAACCATACCGATGTTTCCGGTAAATCCAGCGAGAGAGTCCTGCACACCGCCTGGCTCAATAGCCATTACCAGACGGGGCTGAAAAACCTGCTCGACACCGCGGTGCTGGAAGGCGTGGAGCTGGATGCCGCTCGCGGTCTCGCGGAGCGCTGGCAGAAGGTGGATGAGATTCCGTTTGATTTCGAACGCCGCCGCATGTCGGTGGTGGTAAAAGAGCAGGACGACGCGCATCAGCTGATCTGTAAAGGGGCGCTGCAGGAGATCCTCAACGTCTCGACTCAGGTGCGCTACAACGGTGAAATCGTACCGCTGGACGACACCATGCTGCGCCGTATCCGCCGGGTGACCGATACCCTGAACCGTCAGGGGCTGCGGGTGGTGGCGGTGGCGACCAAATACCTGCCGGCGCGGGAAGGCGACTATCAGCGTGCGGATGAGTCCGACCTGATCCTCGAAGGCTACATCGCCTTCCTCGATCCGCCGAAAGAGACTACCGCCCCGGCGCTGAAAGCGCTGAAGGCCAGCGGCATTACGGTAAAAATCCTCACCGGCGACAGCGAACTGGTGGCGGCGAAAGTGTGTCATGAAGTGGGGCTGGATGCGGGCGAAGTGGTGATTGGCAGCCAGATTGAAGCCATGAGCGACGACGAACTGGCAGCGCTGGCGAAACGCACCACGCTGTTCGCGCGCCTGGCGCCGCTGCATAAAGAGCGCATCGTGACGCTGCTGAAACGCGAAGGTCACGTGGTGGGCTTTATGGGCGACGGTATTAACGACGCCCCGGCGCTACGCGCGGCGGATATTGGCATTTCCGTTGACGGCGCGGTAGATATCGCCCGCGAGGCGGCGGATATCATTCTGCTGGAAAAAAGCCTGATGGTACTGGAAGAGGGGGTTATCGAAGGCCGCCGCACCTTCGCCAACATGCTCAAGTACATCAAAATGACCGCCAGCTCCAACTTCGGCAACGTCTTCAGCGTGCTGGTGGCCAGCGCCTTCCTGCCGTTCCTGCCGATGCTGCCGCTGCACCTGTTGATTCAGAACCTGCTGTACGATGTCTCCCAGGTGGCGATTCCGTTTGATAACGTCGACGATGAGCAGATCCGTAAACCGCAGCGCTGGAATCCGGCCGATCTCGGGCGTTTTATGGTCTTCTTCGGGCCAATCAGCTCGATTTTCGATATCCTCACCTTTGGCCTGATGTGGTGGGTGTTCCACGCCAACAGCGTCGAGATGCAGACCCTGTTCCAGTCCGGTTGGTTCATTGAAGGGCTGCTGTCGCAGACGCTGATTGTGCATATGATTCGTACCCGCCGCATTCCGTTCGTCCAGAGCCGCGCCGCGTGGCCGCTATTCGCGATGACGCTGCTGGTGATGGCGGTGGGGATCGCGCTGCCGTTCTCGCCGCTGGCGGGCTACCTGCAGCTGCAGGCGCTGCCGCTCAGCTATTTCCCATGGCTGGTGGCGATTCTGGCGGGTTACATGGTGTTGACCCAGACCGTTAAAGGCTTCTACAGCCGCCGTTACGGCTGGCAGTAGAGGTTTCGCCCCTTTGCCGTTCGGCAGAGGGGCTTACCGGTATTTCTCTTAAATCTCATCAAGTTGTGAAGCCCGTCATCGCCATGTATTGACGCAATTTTGTGCGCATGTTAACCCAATGTTTTGCTTTTTTTGGCCCGTCATAAAAAGGAACATTGATGATTAACACCGTGCGTTACAGTCTGCTGACCAGCGGAATATTACTGAGCAGCATGGCGCTTGCCGCCCCGGCGGGCGATCTGCCGCTGATGCCGTGGCCCGCCCATGTGGAGCGCCCGCAGGCGCAGGGGGCGTTGGCGCTAAATAATCAGCTGACGATCAACGTCAGCGGCGACGATCTGGGCGAGGCGGCAACTCGCTGGCGTGAACGTCTTGCGCGGCAAACCGGCTGGACGCTACAGCCGCAGACGGCGCCGGCAAAAAGCCCAACCATTAACGTGATCGTCAATAAGAAAGTGCCTTTCCTGCCGCAGCCTGATAGCGACGAAAGCTATCAGCTAACCGTTAACGCCGAAGGCGCGACCCTGAAAGCCAATACGCGTTTTGGCGCGCTGCGCGGCATGGAAACGCTGCTACAGCTGGTACAAAACGGCCCTGACGGCACCACCATTCCTTATGTCGCCATTGACGATGCGCCGCGCTTCCCGTGGCGTGGACTGCTGCTGGATTCCGCCCGTCACTTTATGCCGCTGTCGGCGATCAAGCGGCAGATTGATGGTATGGCGGCGGCGAAGCTTAATGTACTGCACTGGCATCTGACCGACGATCAGGGCTGGCGCTTCGCCTCCAGCCGCTATCCGAAGCTGCAGCAGCAGGCCAGCGACGGCCTGTTTTATACCCAGGCGCAGATGAAAGACATTGTGCGCTATGCCGCCGAACGCGGTATTCGCGTGGTGCCGGAAATCGATATGCCGGGCCACGCCTCGGCGATCGCCGTGGCTTATCCGGAGCTGATGAGCGCGCCGGGGCCTTACGCGATGGAGCGCCACTGGGGCGTGCTGAAACCGGTACTCGACCCAACAAAAGAGGCCACCTACGCGTTTGCCGAGGCGATGGTCAGCGAACTGGCGGCTATCTTCCCCGATCCGTATCTGCATATCGGCGGTGATGAAGTCGATGACAGCCAGTGGCGCGCCAATCCGGCCATTCAGAAATTCCTCAAAGAGAAGGGGCTGGCGGACAGCCACGCGCTACAGGCGTACTTCAACCGGCGCCTGGAGAAGCTGCTCGAAAAACATCACCGGCAGATGGTCGGCTGGGATGAAATCTACCACCCTGATTTACCGAAGAGCATTCTGATTCAGTCCTGGCAGGGGCAGGACGCATTAGGCGACGTCGCCAAACACGGCTATCGCGGCATTCTCTCCACCGGTTTTTACCTCGACCAGCCGCAGTACACCGCCTATCACTATCGTAATGAGATTATCCCGCAGGGGCTTAACGGTGTGGATACGATTACCGATAACGACAGCGCCCAGAGCTGGCAGTTTTCGATGCCGCGCCTGAAGGGCAGCGCGGTTGAGGGCAGCTTTACGCTGGTAAAAGGCGATAGTGGCTGGCGTGGATTTATTGATTTTAAAGGGAAATCACGGCGTGCCGTGCAGGAGATTGAATGGCTCGGCGACAATCAGGTCACGTTCCGCGTCGATACCTGGATGGGCGAGACCCGCCCGGTGCTAACCATTAACGACGACAAGCTCGCAGGCTACTTCCTGCTTGGCAACACCCGTTATCCTATTGACGGCAAGCGGCTGGATGCCGTGCCGCAGGGCATTCAGCCGACGCTGCCCGACGCGCAGCAACAGAAGAATCTGCTCGGCGGCGAGGCGGCGCTGTGGGCGGAAAACGTCGCCGCGCCGGTCATCGATATCAAGCTGTGGCCGCGGGCTTTTGCGGTGGCGGAGCGGCTGTGGTCGGCCGAAGACGTCCAAGACAGCGACAATATGTATCAGCGCCTGCAGGCGATGGACAGTTGGTCAACGGTCTCCGTCGGCCTGCAGCAGCACACTCAGCAGCTGGAGCAGTTCACCCGCCTGGCGAACAGCAGCCATACGCTGGCGTTGCAGATCCTCGCCGAGGCGCTGGAGCCAGCGCATTACTACACCCGTCAGCATCTCAAGTTCCAGGCGAACAATTACCATCAATTTGAACCGCTGAACCGGCTGGCCGATGCGCTGCCGGCGGAGAGCGACACCGTACGCAGCCTGAACCAGTGGGCGGAGCGGCTGATCAGCGATGCCGAGGATACTGAGAGCGCCGATGCGCTGCGCCACGTCTTTACCCGCTGGCAGAACAACAGCGGCGATGCGCTGGCGCTGACCGACAATAACTATCAGCTGGCGGCGATTAAACCGGTGGTGCAGCAGGTTGATAAGCTGGCGAGCCTTGGGCTGCGCTTGACCGATCTGGTGGCGCGGCAGGGAACGCTGGACGATAAAGAGTACGCCTCAATCCAGGCGCAGCTGGATACGGCGGCGAAAACCCAGGATGAGCTGGTGATTGCGGCGGTCTATCCGCTGGAGAAACTGCTGCGGGCAACGAAGATAAAATAGGGCATTTCCCTCACCCCGTGGATGACGCAAGCGCCTGGGGTGAGGGCAGAGAAGCGCTTAGCGACGGATCGCGATAGCTTCAATCTCAATCTTCACGTCTTTCGGCAGACGCGCGACTTCTACGCAGGAACGCGCCGGGAAAGTGGCGTTATGCTCGGTGAAGAACGCTTCATACGCGGCATTCACGGTGGCGAAATCGTTCAGATCTTTCACGAAAACGGTGGTTTTCACGATATCGCCCACTTTCAGGCCAGCGGCTTCAACGATAGCTTTTACGTTGTCCAGGGACTGACGCGCCTGCGCGGCGACATCTTCCGGCACGCTGCCGGTTTTCGGGTCTACTGGGATCTGGCCGGAAGTGATGATCATGCTACCCAGATCAACGCCTTGTACATATGGGCCGATAGCAGCTGGTGCCTTTTCCGTCGCAATAGTTTTGCTCATAATATCTCCAGATGAACTGCAGTAATTAGGTCGTAGCCATTATAGGGAGGGCCGGTATTAATACCAACCGCAATTAGTTGGCCAGCACCACATAATGGGAAAACTCTTTTTCACAGTATTTGCATTTGAGTGCGATGTCATCGGCGCGTTTTTTCACTGCGAAACTCGACGAAACCGGCTCAGCGTGACTGATGCAGTTGCTGTTCGGGCAGACCAGCACGCTGTTGATGCGCTCCGGCAGGCTCGGGCGGGATTTGCCCACCACTTCGTAATCATCGATACGGTTAACCGTTGCGTCCGGCGCATACAGCGCCAGCTGATTGACCTGCTCATCGGTCAGGAAGGTGTTCTCGATTTTAATCAAATCTTTACGGCCCATCTCGCCGGACGGCAGGTTCAGGCCGATGGTGATGCGCTGGTCGGTTTCGGTCAGCTTGAACAGGGTCAACAACTTGAAGCCGACCTGGGCCGGGATATGGTCGATCACGGTGCCGCGTTTAATGGCTTCTACTTGCAGTTTATTGTCGTGTGTCATCTCTCATTCCCCCTTATTGTGCCAGCTCGCTATTCAATACCAGTGCCAGTAACGCCTGGCGGGCGAAGATGCCGTTACCGGCCTGCTGGAAGTACCAGGCGTGCGGCGTTTTATCGACGTCGGTGGTGATTTCATCAACGCGCGGCAGCGGGTGCAGCACCTTCATGTTGACGCGGGCGCCTTCGAGATCCGCGGCGCGCAGCACGAACTGCGCCTTCACGTTGGCGTATTCCGATGGGTCAAGGCGCTCTTTCTGCACGCGAGTCATATACAGAATATCGACCTCTGCCATCACTTCGTCGATGGCGCTATGCAGGCTCCAGGCGATGCCTTTTTCATCCAGCATATCGAGAATGTACTGCGGCATCGCCAGCGCGTCCGGGGCGATGAAGTAGAAGCGGTTGCCGTTGAATTTGGCCAGCGCCTGGGTCAGCGAGTGTACGGTACGGCCATATTTCAGGTCGCCGACCATCGCGACATTGAGGTTCTCAAGGCGGCCCTGAGTTTCCTGAATGGTGAACAGGTCGAGCAGGGTTTGCGTTGGATGCTGATTGGCGCCGTCGCCGGCGTTGAGAATCGGTACGTTGCCGGAGAATTCGGTTGCCAGACGCGCGGCGCCCTCTTGCGGATGGCGCATTACGATAGCGTCGACGTAGGTGCTGATAACCGAAATGGTGTCGGCCAGGGTTTCGCCTTTCTTACCGAGCGAGGTGTTGCTGCTGTCGGAGAAGCCGACCACGCTGGCGCCGAGGCGGTGCATAGAGGTTTCAAAAGAGAGGCGAGTACGGGTGGAGGCTTCAAAGAAACAGCTGGCGATAACCTTATGCTTCAGCAGCTCGGGTTGCGGATTGGCTTTCAGCTTTGCGGCTGTCGCCAGCACCAGTTCGAGGTCTTCGCGGCTGAGATCGTTTATGGAAATGATATGTTTTTGATATAGCGGGTTAGCCATGCTTATCTCCTGACGCCTGAGCAAAAAAAAAGCCCCTTAAATAAGGGGCTTCGAGAATTCATTGAGCAACGGAAAGAAAAACGCCAGGCCAGCGCCTGCTTTCAGACGCGGTAAGACACAGCAATGTCGTACGCAATTGACCATATTTCCTCCCGGCAAAACGGCTGGCATTATACGCAGCTTTGATGAGCAATCAAGCGATTAATCCACAATCAGGGAAACGTTTGCCTGCGAAGGCTGCGCCAGCGCAAAAAACCGCGATAAAAATGTGGTCTGGCAGTGGTAAGCAGCGTATAAAACAAAAATGAAAAGCTGTTTTATATTTGAGGGCTACTATGATTATCGGCAATATTCATCATCTGCAATCCTGGCTGCCGGACGCGCTGCGTCAGGCGATTGAGCATGTTAAAGCCCACGTTAGTGCGTCGACGCCGCTCGGCAAGCACGACATCGACGGCAATAATCTGTTCTATCTGATTTCTGAAGACAGCACCGAAGCGCAGGCCGAGCGTCGCGCCGAGTATCACGCCCGCTATCTGGATATTCAAATTGTACTTCGCGGTCAGGAAGGGATGACCTTCAGCACCTTACCCGCAGGCGAGCCGCAGACTGACTGGCTGGCGGACAAAGACATCGCCTTCCTCGCCGAGGGAGCGCAGGAGAAAACCGTTATCCTTAACGAGGGGGATTTTGTGGTGTTTTATCCAGGCGAAGTGCATAAACCGCTCTGTGCGGTCGGGGCGCCGGCGAAGGTGCGCAAAGCGGTGGTGAAGGTGTTGATGGCTTAAAACGGTTAGCCCGGATACGCGTAGCGCGCTATCCGGGAACCTACCGTGATTAATGGTTATTTTCCAAGCGTCGCCACCATCACCGCTTTGATGGTGTGCATACGGTTTTCCGCCTGATCGAAGACGATGCTCGCTGGGGATTCAAAGACTTCATCGGTCACTTCCATACCGCCGTGCAGTCCATACTCCGCCGCCATCTGTTTGCCGAGAATGGTCTGGTCATCGTGGAACGCGGGCAGACAATGCAGGAATTTCACCTGCGGGTTGCCGGTTAATTGCAGCATGGCTTTATTCACCTGATAGCCGCGCAGCAGGGCGATACGCTCCGCCCATTTCTCTTTCGCCTCGCCCATCGATACCCACACGTCGGTATAAATGAAATCGGCGCCTTTTACGCCCGCGGCGATATCTTCCGTCAGGGTAATATTGCCGCCGTGCTTTTTCGCCAGCGCAGTGCATTCCGCCACTAAACCCTCTTCTGGCCAGCAGGCTTTCGGCGCCACCAGGCGCAGGTCCAGCCCGGTCAGCGCGGCGGCTTCCAGCATGGAATTACCCATGTTGTTACGCGCGTCGCCGGCGTAGACCAGCGTCATTTCATTAAATGCCTTACCCGGCAGGTGCTCTTGCATGGTCAGCAGGTCGGCCAGTAGCTGCGTTGGGTGGAATTCATCGGTCAGGCCGTTCCACACCGGCACGCCGGCGTACTCCGCCAGGGTTTCTACCAGCTCCTGACCGTAGCCGCGGTACTGAATACCGTCATACATGCGACCCAGCACGCGGGCGGTATCTTTCATGGATTCTTTGTGGCCGATTTGGCTTCCGCTGGAACCGAGATAGGTCACGCGGGCGCCCTGGTCGTAAGCGGCAACTTCGAAAGAGCATCGTGTGCGGGTTGAGTCTTTTTCGAAGATGAGCGCGATGTTTTTGCCCTTCAGTTTCTGGGCTTCGATGCCGTTTTTCTTATCGGCTTTTAATTGCGCGGCCAGGTCGACAAGGCCGGTAATTTCTGCAGCAGTAAAATCCAGTAATCTCAAGAAATGCTTCTGATATAACGCGGACATAATTCCCTCACCTGGCAAACGCCACTATTGAATTAAAATTCACTTTATATGTATGAATATTCATTTGCAACCCCGAGTTAGAAATCTTTTACACAGAAGGTGGAGGCAATCACGGCGGTATGTGACAATAGGAGTATCTGCCGCACATTATGAGGAACGAGCCATGGCAAACCCGGAACTACTGGAAGAACAGCGTGAGGAAACGCGTCTGATTATCGAAGAGCTGCTGGAAGATGGCAGCGATCCGGACGCGCTGTATACCATTGAGCATCATCTCTCTGCCGACGATTTCGAAACGTTGGAAAAAGTGGCGGTAGAGGCCTTCAAGATGGGTTATGAAGTCACCGAGCCGGAAGAGCTGGAAGTCGAAGAAGGTGAAGTGGTGATCTGCTGCGATATCCTGAGCGAAAGCGCGCTCAATGCCGATCTGATCGACGCCCAGGTTGAACAGCTGATGAACCTGGCGGAAAAATTCAACGTCGAGTACGACGGTTGGGGTACCTACTACGAAGACCCGAACGGCGAAGACGATGACGGCGAAGATGACGAAGATTTAATTGACGAAGACGACAACGGCGTACGCCACTAAGTCGTCAACGGATACGGCGGCGTCTGCCGCCGTATATACCCGTCCTGATTAGGGTATAGCCTGGAGCTTCAATGGATTACCCGCAAATACTTTCCCCGATTTTAGCATTCCTGCACTGCCCAACGCCGCAGGCGTGGATTGACGAAGCCCGTAAACCGGAAAACCTGCCGCTGCTGTTGACCGACCATATGGTATGCGAGCTGAAAGCGGCGCAAAACGCCATGCTGCTGGTACGCCGCTACGTCGCCGATAAAGATGGCGCCGACGAGCTACTGGAATGCCTGAAACCGTACGAAGACTTTACCTATCGCCGTGGGCCGGAGCCGGATTTTGTCGCTCTGCATAAACGGATCAACAAAAGCGCCATGCCGCGAACCAACGACCCGTGGGGCAGCCAGTTGCTCGACAGCATGATTCTGCTTATCAAAGAGGAGCTGCACCACTTCTGGCAGGTGCGTGAGATCATGCTGGCGCGGGATATCCCTTACGTCAAAATCACCGCCAGCAACTATGCCCGCGGTATGCGCCGGGAGGTGCGATCCCATGAGCCGGTGATGCTAATCGATAAGCTGATTTGCGGCGCTTATATCGAAGCGCGCTCCTGCGAGCGATTTGCCGCGCTGGCGCCGTGGCTGGATGATGATCTCCAGAAGTTTTATCTGTCGTTGCTGCGCTCCGAGGCCCGGCATTATCAGGACTACCTGGACCTGGCGCAGAAGATAGCGGGGGGAGATATCAGCGAGCGCGTACGCCAGCTTGGCGAGGCGGAAGCGGCATTGATCCTCCGCCCGGAGCCCGAGTTCCGCTTCCACAGCGGCGTGCCGACGGCGTTGTAGCCCGCGGTATTCGGCCCCTGTAGCCCCGGTAAGCGCAGCGCTACCGGGGAGGCCCACGGTAGCGAGGCGTTACAGCGTTTTCAACATCCGCACTTCACAATCGACGTGGCCGGTGCAGCCCAGCGGCTCGTCAATATGCTCAAACCCGAGATGCTCATACAAGCCAATCGCTTCTTTCAAAAAAGCGGTGGTTTCCAGATAGCAGCGTTTAAAACCCTGCTCGCGGGCGTAATCCATCGCCATCAGCGCCAGCTTTTTCGCCAGCCCTTTGCCGCGCGCCGAGGACATAAAGTACATTTTCTGTAGCTCACAGATATCGGACTCGCTACACGAGAGCGGCGCCACGCCGCCGCCGCCGACCACTTCGCCATTTTGCTCAACCACCCAATAAGCGGAGCCAGGTTGGCTATAGAGCTCATAGAGTTCATCCAGATTCGGGTCAGCGACCGTATAGCCTTTATCGGCGGTCAGACCGTATTCCGCGGAGACCTGGCGGATAACATTGGCAATCGCCGGATTATCAGTGGCCGTGATGCGGCGCAGGGATAGCGTTAGGGTTGCGCTCGTATTCATTTGAAGACTCATTACATAATAATGACGGATGATGTTGTTAATAACACTGCGGGCGGGGAGAGTGCAAGCGAGGATCTTTCATAAAATAACGCCCCTTACCGGATGGGATAAGGGGCGGGAGGATTACAGCGCGGCGATCACTGCCTGCTGTTCAATCAGTTTCGCTTTCGCTTCTGCGTAGCCTTCCAGCTTCTCACGCTCTTTGGCGATAACCGCCTCCGGCGCGCGGGCCACAAAGCCTTCATTGGACAGCTTGCTTTCGATACGGCCGATTTCCGCTTCGACTTTCGCCACTTCTTTTGCCAGACGCGCCAGCTCGGCTTCTTTGTCGATAAGACCCGCCATCGGGATCAGCAGCTCGGCGCCGTCGATAATCTTGGTCACGGAAACCGGACCTTTATCATCGGCAGGCAGCACGGTGATGCTTTCCAGACGCGCCAGGTTCAGCAGGAAGCTGCGGTTGTCGTTAACACGACGCTCGGCATCTTTGCTGCAGCCGCGCAGCAACAGTTCCAGCGGTTTACCCGGAGCGATGTTCATCTCCGCACGGATGTTACGTACGGCGACGATCGCCTGCTTCAGCCATTCGGTGTCGGCTAGCGCCGCTTCATCAACCTGAGAAGCCTCGTACTGCGGGAACGGCTGCAGCATGATGGTATCGGCGGTGATACCGCAGATTACTTTCACGCGCTGCCAGATGGTCTCGGTGATGAAAGGAATAATCGGGTGCGCCAGGCGCAGCAGACCTTCCAGCACGGTCACCAGAGTATGGCGAGTCCCGCGCAGCTCCGCTTCGCTGCCACCGTTCATGACCGGCTTGGTCAGTTCGAGGTACCAGTCGCAGAACTGGTTCCAGGTAAATTCATACAGGATGCCCGCGGCGATGTCGAAGCGGAAGTTATCCAGCGCTTCGCGGTACGCTTTCACGGTCTGGTTGAATTCAGCCAGGATCCAGCGGTCGGCCAGGGACAGCACCATCTCGCCGCCGTTGAAACCGCAATCTTGATCTTCGGTATTCATCAGTACGAAGCGGCTGGCGTTCCACAGCTTGTTGCAGAAGTTACGGTAACCTTCCAGACGCTTCATATCCCAGTTGATGTCGCGGCCGGTAGAGGCCAGCGCCGCCAGGGTGAAACGCAGGGCGTCGGTGCCGTGCGGCTCGATACCGTTCGGGAACTGTTTCTCGGTGCGCTTACGGATTTTTTCCGCCAGCTGCGGCTGCATCATGTTGCCGGTACGTTTCTCCAGCAGCTCCGGCAGGGTGATGCCGTCAACCATATCCAGCGGGTCAATGACGTTACCCTTGGATTTGGACATCTTCTGGCCTTCGTCGTCGCGGATAAGGCCGGTCATGTAGACGGTCTTAAACGGAACCTGCGGCTTGCCGTTTTCATCTTTGATGAAGTGCATGGTCATCATGATCATGCGGGCGATCCAGAAGAAGATAATGTCGAAGCCGGACACCATCACGCTGGTCGGGTGGAACTGACGCAGCGCGTCGGTGTTTTCCGGCCAGCCGAGGGTGGAGAAGGTCCACAGCGCGGAAGAGAACCAGGTATCCAGAACGTCTTCGTCCTGACGCAGCGCGACGTCGGCGCCGAGATTATTTTCCTGGCGTACTTCGTCTTCGGTGCGGCCAACGTAGACGTTGCCCTGATCGTCGTACCATGCCGGGATGCGGTGACCCCACCACAGCTGACGGGAAATACACCAGTCCTGAATATCGCGCATCCAGGAGAAGTACATGTTTTCGTACTGCTTCGGCACGAACTGAATGTCGCCATTCTCAACGGCTTCGACTGCCGGCTTGGCCAGCACGTCCGCACGCACGTACCACTGGTCGGTCAGCATCGGTTCGATAACCACGCCGCCGCGGTCGCCGTAAGGCACGGTCAGGTCGTGCGGTTTGATCTCTTCCAGCAGGCCCAGCGCGTCGACGGCGGCAACCATCGCTTTACGCGCGGCAAAACGTTCCATCTTCTGGAATTCAGCCGGGATCTCGTTGGAATAGACGTCGGATTCGTTGCCTTTGGTATCGTAGACTTCCGCGCTTTCACGGATGTCGCCATCAAAGGTCAAAATATTAATCATCGGCAGCTGATGACGGCGGCCAACTTCGTAGTCGTTAAAGTCGTGCGCCGGGGTGATTTTCACGCAGCCGGTGCCTTTTTCCATGTCGGCGTGCTCGTCGCCAACAATTGGAATGCGGCGGTTAACCAGCGGCAGCACCACGAATTTACCGATCAGATCTTTGTAACGCGGATCCTCCGGGTTAACGGCCACGCCGGTATCGCCCAGCAGGGTTTCCGGACGGGTGGTGGCGACCACCAGGTAATCTTTACCGTCAGCGGTTTTCGCGCCATCGGCCAGCGGATAGCGGATGTGCCACATGGAACCTTTCGATTCGCGGTTCTCTACTTCCAGGTCAGAGATGGCGGTGCGCAGTTTCGGGTCCCAGTTGACCAGGCGCTTGCCGCGATAAATCAGGTCTTCTTTGTACAGGCGAACGAAGACTTCTTTTACCGCGTTGGACAGGCCTTCATCCATCGTGAAGCGCTCGCGCTCCCAGTCGACGGAGTTGCCGAGGCGGCGCATCTGGCGGGTAATGGTGCCGCCGGATTCCGCTTTCCACTGCCAGATTTTATCGATGAAGGCATCGCGGCCGTAGTCGTGGCGGGTTTTACCTTCTTCAGCGGCAATCTTACGCTCAACCACCATTTGGGTAGCGATACCCGCGTGGTCGGTACCGGCCTGCCACAGGGTGTTTTTACCCTGCATGCGCTGGTAGCGAATCATGGTATCCATGATGGTTTGCTGGAAGGCATGACCCATATGCAAACTGCCGGTGACGTTCGGCGGCGGGATCATGATGCAGAAGCTCTCCTGGCTTTCATCACCATTCGGTTTGAAATAGCCCTGCTTTTCCCAGTGCTCGTAAAGCGGCTGTTCGATATCTTGTGGGTTGTATGTCTTTTCCATTATTTCCAGGTTGCCGTGTTCAGGTTGAAACCAGCCATGCGGTACGCTTTATAGCGTTCGCGCGCCAGTTGTTTCAGAGAATCTTCGTAAGGGACAAAGTCTATCACTTCTGTGAAAGCGGTGGCAAAATCTGCAAAGTTTAGCCGCAGGCTGATAAGAATATCCCGCGGGCTGCTGTTGCGCTTTTGCGGCCAGGCAATTTCTACCGGCGCGCCGCCTCTCGGGCCTTCGCCCGCCAGGTTATGCGGCACAAAGCTCTCCGGCGGCCGCGTCCACAGCGCTTCGTCGAGGCGAATAGCCTGCTGTTCATCTTCACAGGCGATCAGGACGCGCTTGCCGTTGCGCCAACGTTCTGCGGCAATTTCACACACCAGCTGTTCGACGGCGCTGAGCTCGTCGACGATGGTGTCATTGTCCAGAAGATAGAACGTTGCGTTTTTCATATATGGGGCTTCTTGTTGTGGATTTAAATGCAAAGCCGGGTGGCGCTACGCTTACCCGGCCTACAAACGGCATTTTTCCGTAGGCCCGGTAAGCGTAGCGCCACCGGGCATCAGACGGCAATCACTCTTCGCCGTTAAAACCCGCACGATTGAGCAGGAACTGCGACAGCAGCGCCACCGGGCGGCCGGTCGCGCCTTTGGCCTTACCGGAACGCCAGGCGGTACCGGCGATGTCGAGGTGCGCCCAGTTGTACTTGCGGGTGAAGCGTGACAGGAAGCAGCCAGCGGTAATCGCGCCGCCAGGACGGCCGCCGATGTTCGCCATATCCGCAAAGTTGGACTCCAGCTGATCCTGGAACTCGTCGGCCAGCGGCAGACGCCATGCGCGGTCGCCAGCCAGTTCGGAGGCGCCGATCAGCTCATGAGCCAGCGGGTTATGGTTCGACATCAGGCCGGTGATGTGATGGCCGAGGGCAATCACGCAGGCGCCGGTCAGCGTCGCCACATCGATAACCGCTTCCGGCTCGAAGCGCTCAACGTAGGTCAATACGTCGCACAGCACCAGACGGCCTTCGGCATCGGTATTCAGCACTTCAACGGTCTGCCCGGACATGGTGGTCAGAACATCGCCCGGGCGATACGCGCGACCGCCAGGCATATTTTCACAGCCTGCCAGCACGCCGATGACGTTTAGCGGCAGCTGCAGCTCGGCAACCATTCGCATTACGCCGTAGACCGCCGCCGCGCCGCACATGTCGTACTTCATCTCGTCCATGCCTTCGGCAGGCTTGATGGAGATGCCGCCGGAGTCGAAGGTCAGGCCTTTACCGACCAGCACGATAGGGCGCGCGTCTTCAGACGGGTTGCCTTTATACTCGATGACCGACATCAGCGACTCGTTCTGCGAGCCGTTGCCGACGGCGAGATAGGAGTTCATCCCCAGCTCGCGCATCTGCTGTTCGCCGATCACGCGGGTGATGACGTTCTTGCTGTAAGTGTCGGCCAACTGGCGCGCCTGGGAAGCAAGGTAAGCCGCGTTACAGATATTCGGCGGCATATTGCCGAGATCTTTCGCCGCTTTGATACCGGCGGCGATCGCCAGGCCATGTTGAATGGCGCGTTCGCCGCTGGTGAGCTCGCGGCGAGTCGGCACGTTAAAGACCATTTTACGCAGCGGGCGACGCGGCTCGCTTTTGTTGGTCTTCAACTGATCGAAGCTGTACAGCGTCTCTTTGGCGGTTTCAACGGCCTGGCGAACTTTCCAGTAGTTGTTGCGGCCCTTGACGTGCAGTTCGGTCAGGAAGCAGACGGCTTCCATCGAACCAGTGTCATTCAGAGTATTAATGGTTTTCTGAATAACTTGTTTATACTGACGTTCATCCAGTTCGCGCTCTTTACCACAGCCGATGAGCAGAATGCGCTCAGACAGGATGTTCGGCACATGGTGCAGTAACAACGTCTGGCCAGGCTTGCCTTCGAGCTCGCCGCGACGCAGCAGGGCGCTGATGTAACCGTCGCTGATTTTATCGAGTTGTTCGGCGATGGGGGAGAGGCGACGTGGTTCGAAGACGCCGACCACGATACAGGCACTCCGCTGCTTCTCCGGGCTACCGCTTTTTACACTGAACTCCATGCACTATGCTCCTGAATCTTAAAGACAACAGTGGTGGCTACGGCTATACTCGTCGCCTTTCCAGTTGCAGATGCGTTGGCTACGCCTGCTTACCCCTGACGCTGGCTGATGCCGCTTTGGGGCTTCACAGTCCTGCCGCCTTTCTACAACTCGAAATCCATTGAGTATATAATTGCAAGCTTTCGTAACTCATGTCCGCTGTTGCGGTGACTTCGTGTTAATCTTAACGTTATTACGGCCTTGGTTCGTCAGAAAAGATCCTGATACGCAGAACCGATGAGTCATTTAATCTTAGCGATGTTTTCGACGACAAAAGAGAATAAATGACGTTTAAGCCATGAAACAAGCAATTTTCCTGCAATAAGACGGGTTTTTACGGGCGTATTTATAGTGATAATCATAAGATATCTGGTTCGTGAGACGCTGAAAAGCCAGTTGGCGATCCTATTCATCCTGTTACTGATTTTCTTCTGTCAGAAACTCGTCAGGATCCTTGGCGCCGCGGTAGATGGCGATATCCCGACCAATCTGGTGCTCTCGCTGTTAGGGCTGGGCGTACCGGAAATGGCGCAGCTCATTCTGCCCCTGAGTCTTTTCCTCGGGTTGTTGATGACGCTGGGCAAACTGTATACCGAAAGTGAAATTACGGTGATGCACGCCTGCGGCTTAAGTAAAGCCGTGTTGATTAAGGCGGCAATGATCCTCGCCCTGTTTACCGGCGCCGTCGCGGCAGTCAACGTGATGTGGGCGGGGCCGTGGTCGTCGCGCCATCAGGATGAAGTGCTGGCGGAAGCCAAAGCCAACCCCGGCATGGCGGCTCTGGCTCAGGGCCAGTTCCAGCAGGCCAGCGACGGCAGCGCGGTGTTGTTTATCGAAAACGTGAACGGCAACCGCTTCAACGACGTGTTCCTTGCGCAATTGCGGCCGAAAGGCAACGCGCGTCCTTCCGTTGTGGTGGCGGATTCCGGCGAGCTGTCGCAGAAAAAAGACGGATCCCAGGTGGTCACTATGACGCAGGGGACGCGTTTTGAAGGCACGGCGATGCTGCGCGATTTCCGTATTACCGATTTCAAAAACTACCAGGCGGTTATTGGCCATCAAGCGGTAGCGGCCGATCCCAGCGACACCGAACAGATGAATATGCGCACCCTCTGGAAGACCGATACCGCGCGCGCGCGCGCCGAACTGCACTGGCGATTTACGCTGGTGGCGGCGGTGTTCATGATGGCGCTGATGGTTGTCCCGCTTAGCGTGGTGAACCCGCGTCAGGGCCGCGTGCTGTCTATGCTGCCGGCGATGCTGCTGTATCTGGTGTTCTTCCTGCTGCAAACGTCGATCAAATCGAACGCGGGTAAAGGCAAAATGGACCCCGCTATCTGGATGTGGGGCGTGAACCTGCTCTACTTCGCGCTGGCGGTGCTGCTTAACCTGTGGGATACGGTGCCGATGCGTCGTTTCCGTGCCCGGTTTAATAAAGGAGCGGTGTGATGCAGGCGTTTGGCGTACTTGACCGCTATATCGGTAAAACCATTTTCAACACCATCATGATGACGCTGTTCATGCTGGTGTCGCTCTCCGGCATTATTAAGTTTGTCGACCAGCTGAAAAAAGCCGGACAGGGCAGCTATGATGCAATGGGAGCCGGGCTTTATACCATTCTCAGCGTACCAAAAGATGTGCAAATCTTCTTCCCCATGGCGGCGCTGCTTGGCGCGTTGCTGGGGCTGGGGATGCTGGCGCAGCGCAGTGAACTGGTGGTGATGCAAGCTTCCGGTTTTACCCGTATGCAGGTGGCGCTGGCGGTGATGAAAACGGCGATCCCGCTGGTGTTGTTGACCATGGCGATGGGTGAGTGGGTGGCGCCGCAGGGCGAACAGATGGCGCGTAACTATCGTGCGCAGCAGATGTACGGCGGTTCGCTGCTGTCGACCCAGCAGGGTTTGTGGGCGAAAGACGGGCATAATTTTGTCTACATTGAACGTGTAAAGGGCAATGATGAACTAGGCGGCGTGAGCATCTATCAGTTCAACGATAATCGTCGTCTGCAATCTGTCCGTTACGCCGCATCCGCGAAGTTTGATAATGAAGCTAAGATCTGGCGTCTGTCACAGGTGGATGAATCTAATCTGACCGATCCAAAACAGGTCACCGGTACGCAAATGGTGAGCGGCACCTGGAAGACCAAGCTAACGCCGGACAAACTCGGCGTGGTTGCGTTGGATCCGGATGCGCTGTCAATCAGCGGCCTGCATAACTACGTGACCTATCTGAAGTCCAGCGGCCAGGATCCGGGCCGTTACCAGCTCAATATGTGGAGCAAAATCTTCCAGCCGCTGTCGGTGGCCGTGATGATGCTGATGGCGCTGTCGTTCATTTTTGGCCCACTGCGGAGCGTGGCGATGGGCGTGAGAGTGGTTACCGGGATTAGCTTCGGCTTCATCTTCTACGTACTCGACCAGATATTTGGCCCACTAACGTTGGTTTACGGGATACCGCCGATAATCGGCGCGCTGCTGCCAAGCGCAAGTTTCTTCCTGATAAGCCTTTGGCTGATGATGAGAAAAGCGTAGTACAATAGAAGGGTGCGAAAGCACCCTTTTTTTTCGTCTTTGCATGGAGGCATTGATGTTTGGTAAATCCCTGATATTCATTCTGCAGGTCGCTGCCGGAATCTTGTGGATCCCGGATATTTTTATCATCGCCACCATCTTCTTCGGCGCGTTGCATCCAGAGTGGGCCAGCGGCTGGTTCCTGTTTGAAGGCACAGTTTTTCTGCTTATGCTGGTGTTTTTTATCTGGTCGCTGAAACGAGCGGATGTGCTGAGCCTGACGACGGGGCTGGTGCGTGCGGGCACAGCTGAAGAGCAAAAAGCCAATCGGGTGCTGTTTTGGTTCGATCTCAATGGCACGTTAGCGGGGGTTATACTGTCGCTATCGATATTCGCTTTTCTGTTTGCTTTCGTGGTGTTAGACAAAGGCCTGCCGCTATATCTTCATCAGGTTGCGGTGGTCGCCGTGCTGGCGCTGTGCTGGCGTGGCAATCACCGCCTCGAAGCGCGTAAAAGCGCGCGGGGATATGGGGATTATGTTAAGACAACCCCTTGAGGCGACTAAGGCCTAACGCTTACGCTCACCGAGCCAACAAATAACCCGGATGAGGCGCAGCGCGCCACAATCCGGGGTCGGCATCCTTCTTACGCTAACGGCGCCTTCCGCCGAGCAGGCTTCCCAGCATGCCGCGGACGATCTGGTTGGTTACCTGACGTACGGCGCTTTTGGCCGCGGTCTGCACGATACCATCTCGTTTACCGCCGCGCGGGCCGGTAGTGCCGAACAGAATATCTTTCAGCCCACCGAGTAGCCCGTCGTCATCACCGTTTTGTTGACCTTTTGCCGGCGGTGCCGACTGCTGCTCTGTGGCGACCTGCACCCCTTTTTGCAGCATTTCGAAGGCCGACTCGCGGTCAATCTCTTCTTCATACTTGCCGTACAGCGCCGAGTGGTTAATCAGGCCATTTCGCTCATCATCGGTGACCGGTCCCATCCGCGAGCAGGGAGCGATAACCATTGCGCGCTCGACGACCGACGGGCTGCCTTTCTCGTCGAGGAAGGAGATCAGCGCTTCGCCGGTACCGAGCTCCTGAATGGCCTGCTCGGTACTGAATGCCGGGTTGGCGCGCATGGTCTGGGCGGCGGTTTTCACCGCTTTTTGATCCTTCGGAGTAAAGGCGCGCAGGGCATGCTGCACGCGGTTGCCCAACTGGCCAAGCACGGCATCCGGGATATCCGACGGATTCTGCGAGACAAAATAGACGCCGACCCCTTTAGAGCGGATAAGACGGATCACCTGCTCGATTTTATCCAGCAGTACCTGCGGCGCATCGTTAAACAGCAGGTGGGCTTCGTCAAAGAAGAACACCAGCTTCGGTTTTTCGAGGTCGCCGGCTTCCGGCAGGCGCTCGTAGAGTTCGGAGAGCATCCACAGCAGGCTGGCGGCGTACAGCTTCGGCATCTGATAGAGCTTTTCAGCGCTGAGGATATTAATCACCCCTTTACCGCTGGCATCGACACGCATCCAGTCCTGAATATCCAGCATCGGTTCGCCGAAGAAGTGCTCTGCGCCCTGCTGCTCCAGGGTTAACAGCCCGCGCTGGATAGCGCCGACCGACGCGCTGCTGATGTTGCCATACTGGTTCTGGAAGGCTTTGGCGTTATCACCGATAAACTGGGTGATGGCGCGGAGATCTTTAAAGTCCAGCAGCAGCAAGCCGCGATCGTCAGCAATACGGAAAATAATGTTTAGCACGCCGCTTTGTACTTCATTCAGGTTGAGCAAGCGGGCGAGCAGCAGGGGGCCGAGATCCGACACCGTGGCGCGCACCGGGTGGCCCTTTTCACCAAAGATATCCCAAACAACCACCGGGTTGGCATGCGGCTCCCAGTCGGTAACGCCGATTTTTTCCAGACGCGCCTGAAGTTTCTCAGAGCTCTGGCCTGCTTCCGCGATACCGGTCAGGTCGCCTTTCACATCGGCCATAAAGACCGGTACGCCGATCTCGGAAAATGACTCCGCCAGTTTCTGCAAAGTTACGGTTTTACCGGTGCCGGTGGCGCCGGTAATTAGGCCGTGACGGTTAGCCATTGCAGGCAGCAGATGCAGTTGTTTATCCAGCGTGCGCGCAATCAGCAGGGGTGAGCTCATGATCGATTCCTCCATTTATCCTGCGTCGATTATAGGCAACCTGACAGCAAAAAGATGGAGGAAATCGATAACTCTCAACGTTTAATCTCAGGCGCAGTGGCGCTGAATCAGCGCGATGCTCTGTTCAATCTCGCGGCGAATCTCCTCTTCGCGCCATGATGCCAACTGCGGAGCGAAAGGCTCGAAGGCGTAATCTCCCTGGTATCCGCGGGCTTCGAGATGTTTTACCTGCTGGCAGGTCAGCAGCCTATCTTGTGGTGTCAGCATGATGCGCTCGTTGTCGGTCAACTGTTCGCGCGGGCAGGGATCGTCAACGCCGGAGAGGTGAACCAGACCTATCTCAGCAACGTCCAGCTGGCTGAATTCCTCTTCAGCTTGTGGATAAAGATGATGATGGAAAGTATCAATTAACAGCTTAAACGGTACCTGGGCGTCGCGAATAAGCGCCTGCGCCTGCGCCGCCGAGCGCAGCGAACTTTGTGGGAAGCCAAGCGGCTCGACCAGGCCCTGAACGCCATATTGTTCGAACAACGGCGCCAGCTCGCGCATAGCGGCAAGCGTTTCTTGCGGCGCTACAACGGTGCCATCATTTAGCGGGCACATCACCAGCGATTTGGCGCCAATAGCCTGCGCCTCTTTTAGCAGCGACTCCGTCAGCTGACGTACTTCAGCGCTGTGGCGGTTGAAGGGATAGACGGCGTTGATCGTCAGAATTTCAAGCTGGTATCGGTCGGCCAGCTTGCGCACCTGCTGGTGGGTTAGCTCATCGGTGACTTTACCGCTGGGTAAATCATTACGCAGCTCGACCTTATGCAGCCCGAGTTCGCTTACCAGACGGAAAAACGCTTCAATGCTAAGCGATGGCGCAATTTTACGATTGATACAGAAACGCTGCAGGGCAATGGCCATTTGACACTCCTGACAAGATGTTGACTGGTTTAGTTCGCTTGCCTGATAGTTAAAATGTTTATTTCATCATTGGCAATGGATGAAATGATGGTTGTTTGAGCACGATCGCAAAATAGTTGCTTCGCTATTTCATAGTTTACATCAACGTCAACCGCAGAAAATCTCATCTTTACTACCGCTGCGATATGAAATCATGTAGAGAGGCTTGCTGAAAAATGCGACAGCTATCACCAAAGTGGAATTTCATTTTATCTGTTTATTGAAATATAAATTTCATTTTACTACGGTTATAGCACAGCACAATCAGCGACGGGCCGTAACTTGAACGGCCTTCTACACTATGAGGCGAGAAGATGACTATCACAGGTAACTTTATTGGTGGGAAAACGGTAACCAGCAGCAGCCGGGAAACGATGCCGGTGTACGACCCGGCCACTGGCGATGTGGTTCGCGAAGTCACGCTTTCCACCGCGCAGGAGGTTTCCGACGCAATCCAGGTCGCTCGCGACGCTTTTGACAACTGGTCCCGTACCACGCCGCTGCGCCGCGCCCGCGTGCTGTTCAATTTTAAAATGCTGCTCGAACAGCACGTCGATGAACTGGCGGGAATTATCGTTAGCGAGCACGGCAAAGTGTGGTCCGATGCGTTGGGAGAGCTGACTCGCGGCATGGAAGTGGTTGAGTTTGCCTGCGGCATTCCGCATCTTATTAAAGGTGAGTTTTCTTCCGACGTAGGTACCGGCGTCGACAGCTATTCACTCATGCAGCCGCTGGGCGTGGTGGCGGGGATAACGCCGTTTAATTTCCCGGCTATGGTGCCGATGTGGATGTTCCCCATCGCGCTGGCCTGCGGCAACAGCTTCGTGCTGAAACCACCGGCGCTGGCGCCGACCGCGGCGGTACGCATGGCTGAATTACTGAAAGAAGCCGGTCTGCCGGACGGCGTTTTTAACGTCATTCATTGCAGCAATGAAGATGCCGAGCAGCTTTATACCGACCCGCGTATTGCCGCCGTCAGCTTTGTCGGCTCCTCCGGCGTGGCGGAATATATCTATAAAACCGCCAGCGCTCACGGAAAACGCGTCCAGGCGTTTGGCGCGGCGAAAAACCATGCCATCGTGATGCCGGACGCCGATCTTGATGCGACAGTGAATGCCATCATGGGCGGTGCGTATGGTTCCGCAGGCGAGCGCTGTATGGCTCTGCCGGTAGTAGTGGCCGTCGGTGACGAGACCGCAGATAAATTAATCGCCCGCCTGAAACCATTAGTCGAGTCGCTGAAAGTGGGGCCCGGCTGCCTGCGCGGCAAAGACGAAAACGAAATGGGGCCGGTAGTATCTGAAGCGCATCAGAAAAAAGTACTCGGCTATATTGATAAGGGCGTCAGCGAAGGGGCGTCGTTGGTGGTGGATGGCCGCAGGCTGCGCGTGGCCGGGCATGAGGACGGATATTACGTTGGCGGTACGCTGTTTGACCATGTCACTCCGGAAATGACCATCTGGCGTGAAGAGATTTTTGGCCCGGTGCTGGGGATCGTCCGCGTTGCTGATTACCAAAGCGCGCTGGCGCTGGTAAACAGCCACGAATTTGGTAACGGCAGCGCCGTCTTTACCAGCAATGGCCATACCGCCCGCGAGTTCGTTCATGATGTACAGGCCGGCATGGTTGGCGTCAACGTACCGGTGCCGGTGCCGATGGCCTTCCATAGCTTTGGCGGCTGGAAGCGCTCGGTATTTGGCGCGCTGAACGTCCACGGGCCTGACGGCGTTCGCTTCTATACCCGTATGAAAACTGCCACCGTGCGCTGGCCGCAGGGGCAGCAAACCGTATCTGAATTCAGTATGCCGACGTTAGGTTAATCGGCGAAGGAGAACGCTATGTCGTTATTGGCTAAAGCGCAAAAAGAGGGACATATCCAGCACATCACCCCGCAGAGCGCGGGGTGGCATTATATTGGCTTTGATGTCTGGATGTTAAAACAGGGGCAAACCGTGACCCTGGAGAGCGGTGATCGTGAGCTATGTCTGGTTCTGGTCTCCGGGCTGGCCTCGATCAAAACTCAGCACGCCGATTTTCCCGACCTTGGTAAACGCATGTCGCCATTCGAGCGTACGCCGCCGTGGTCGGTCTATGTGCCGCCGCAAGATAAGGTCGAGGTCACTGCAGATTCCGATCTTGAGCTGGCGGTTTGCAGCGCGCCGGGCAAAGGCAGTTTCCCGGCGCGAGTGATACGGCCTGAGGATGTTGGCGTAGAACATCGCGGTAAAGGGCGTAACCAGCGGCTGGTACATAATATTCTGCCGGATAATGCGCAGGCGGATTGCCTGCTGGTAGTGGAAGTCTACACCGAAGAAGGGGCGACCAGTTCCTGGCCATCGCACAAGCACGATACCGCGCTGCCGGGGCAGGAAACCCAGCTGGAAGAAACCTACTACCACCGTTTCGATCCGCCGCAAGGTTTTGCCTTTCAGCGAGTGTACACCGATGACCGCAGCCTGGATGCCTGTATGGCGCCCTATAACCATGATGTGGTGATGGTGCCGCGCGGCTACCATCCGGTAGCGGCGATCGCCGGTTACAACAGCTACTATCTGAACGTGATGGCGGGGCCGGATCGTAAGTGGCTATTTACCTGGGAAGACGATCACGCCTGGATCAACAGCGATCGCTATTCATAGTGCGCGATAAACGAGAAAAGCCGGGGATGTCCCCGGCTTTTTTGTCTATTGATTGCCCCTGTTTACCGCTAGCGCAACGGGCAATCAGGCGCGGTGCTGCTGCGGCTCTTTGCTGCTATTCAATGCCAGCGATACCGCCAGCGTCTGCGCCAGGCACAGCGAGGCCACCTGTGAACGGAAACCATCGACCTGCGCTTCACGCACCACAAAGCACACATCACTGAAGGCGGCAAGCGGGCTTACCTGGCTATCGGTAATGGCGATTTGTCGCGCCTTGCGCTGGGCGCCAAGCTCAACCAGCTCCACCACTTCACGGGCATAAGGCGAGAAGCTCACCGCCACGACCACATCCTTCGGCCCCACCAGACTGAGCTGCTCGGTGAACATCCCGCCGAGGCCGTCGATCAGGAAGGCTTTGCGATCCAGATGGCGCAGTGCGTAGGTCAGGTAAGAGGCGACGCTGAACGAGCGACGCAGACCGATAACATAGATATTTTCCGCATCCGCCAGTAAATCTACCGCCCGGTTGAGGTCTTCGCCGGAGGTCTGCATTGCCAGTTGCTGCAGCGCCTGGGTATTGACCATGCTGAACATGTTGAGGATTTCCGTCGGCGTTTCCGGCGGCGTTGTTTCGTCGTTAGTAGTCTGGCGGAACAGACGTGCGCGCTCGGTGTAGTTGGCGGTCTCTTCCATCAGATGCTGCCTGAACATCTGCTTCATTTCGTTAAAGCCGCTGAAGCCAAAGGCGTTAGCGAAGCGAATCAGCGTTGAGGGCGGAACGTCAGCCTGTTGCGCAATGGAGGCTACAGTATCGAAAGCAACGCTATTACTGTTATCCAGTATATAGCGCGCCACCTGCTTCAGACGTTTGCTGAGCGTGTCGTAGCGCCGTCTGATTTCATCCTGCAGGATGGTCAGTTGGGTCGGATTATTAGCCATAAGTTGCGCTCTGAGAAAATGGAAGGAATATGGCTTCCAGTGTACCAAATGAAGCGAATTTTTCATTTTTTGCGATGAAATACGCGATTCATTTCACGAAGAAACCGCAGGCCCGCCGCTTTCAAGGAATTGGCGGGCCTGAAGGAGGTTAGCCGCGCGCTTCGCGCCAGTAGCCGATGAGCCGTAGATAGTTGCGTTTCACTTCATCGATTAGCGCTGCGTCATCCAGTTCGCCCTGCATCCAGCGGCGCGAAGGCTGGCCAAAGATGGTTCGGCCGACGGCAAAACCCTTGATCATCGGGTGCCCGGCCGCTTCGGCGAAACCTGAACGCAATCGATCCGATGGCGCATCCAGCCCCAGGAGCAGGATGCCCCGGCACCACGGATCTTCGCGCTCGATAAGCGCTGAGATCCGCTCCCACTGGGCGCTGGCCAGCGGCGGCAGCTTCCACCAGTCCGGCTGGATGCCCAACTGATAGAAGTGCTCCAGCATAGTGTGGTAGTGGCGTTCATCTTTGTCCGGTCCGTTCTCCGGCAGGATCACTTCCAATAGCAGCTCGTGCCCGGACTTATTGCAGGCCTGCCAGACTTCCAGCAGCAGCGCATCCTGCTCGGCGCGCAGCGCCGCCGGGTCATCCGGGTGGTAAAAGACCAGGCATTTGACGACGTGCTCAAGCGGCCAGTCGATCAGCTGTGAGCCAATATTACCATGTTCAAGACGTAGCGGACGCGAGCTGGGAAGCTCAATCGGCCGACCGATCCACCAGCCTTTACCGGTAATGGCGTTAAGTGAACGTTGACCATAGGTACCATCGGCGAGGATGCCGCTGCGCCGATCCAGCCCGGCCTCTGTGGCGGCCGCCTCGGCGGCGGCCAACAGCAGCAGTTTGAGTTCGGGAATACAGGCCGGGTCGCGCCCGGTTTCTAATGCCAGATCCGCCAGCTGTTTACGATGGTCAAAGGCGAAGATACACAGTTCCGGCCACGGCTGGCGCCGGCTGGTCACCCGGTGCAAATGATTTAACCGCGCGTCGATATCCGGGCGCGGAACGGCATCGGCCCGCGATAAATAATCATCAAGCTCTACTTTTGTCGGCATCGCCGGCGCGCAGCCGTGGCGCGAAACCACTAAGGCGCCGCAGGCGTTGGCGTAGCGGCAGGCCTGCTCCCAGCCCTCATCGTTAAGCCAGCCGCGCAGTAGCCCGGACATAAAAGCATCGCCGGCACCGAGCACGTTGAGTACTTCGACGCGAACGCCTTGCTGCAACGGCACTTCGTCCCAGCTATCCGGGATGGCGCCCTCCAGCACCACGCAACCCATCGGCCCGCGCTTGCAGACCAGCGTCGCTTTGGTGGCATGGCGAACGTTTTTCAGCGCGGTGAGGGTATCGGTGCTGCCGCCGGCGATATGAAACTCCTCTTCAGTGCCGACGACTAAATCGAACAGGTGCAGAACTTCCTGCAACTGACGGGTCACCGGACCCGACTCAATGAAACGCGTTTCACCGTCGCCCAGCGAAGTAAGCCCCCACAGCACCGGACGGTAATCGATATCCAGCGCGGTACGCAGGCCGTGGCGGCGGGCGTATTCCAGCGCCTTCAGTACCGCATCGCGGGTATTGGCGTGTGAAAGGTGGGTGCCGGTCACCGCCAGAGCGCGTGAAGAGGCGATGTACTCCTCATTGATATCGTCAGGCGTCAGCGCCATATCGGCGCAGTTGTCGCGGTAGAAAATCAGCGGGAAGGTATCCTGATCCTTAATGCCCAGCATCACCAACGCGGTCAGCCGTTCTTTATCCGTGATCAGATATTCGGTATCGACACCTGCGCGGCGGAGGGTTTCACGCAGAAACCGGCCGTTGTGCTCATCGCCAACCCGCGCCAGCATCGCCGATTTTAATCCCTGAATCGCGGTACCAAAGGCGACGTTGCCCGAGGAACCGCCGAGATACTTGGCGAAACTGGCCACATCTTCCAACCTTGCCCCTATCTGCTGGGCGTAGAGATCGACGGCCACCCGGCCAATACAGATGACGTCGAGCCGCTTAACTGCTGCATTCATCGCTAGGGTTTCCTTTTGCAAATCTGCTGCCAGGAGAAGGTCGCATGAGTGACGGTCTGCCGTGAACAGCCTGATGGTTATTAGTTATCTCTAGTTTGAGAAATAAATATTTCATTTTCAAATCTAATCGAAATTAAAAAACCAAAAGTGTGAAGGATCTACCACTCTGCGTGGGTACGCAGCTGCCCACCCATACATGCTGTCTGCGTCCCGCTTACCCATGTTCTCCTTTTTTAAATACCAATATTATCCATAATTTTCATGTAGATAATCTTGTTTTTCCTCTTTTGTTTGGAAACCTGCTCGCGAAGGAGATGTAAGTGAAACGTGTGAAATGGGTAGAGAGTTTGATCCTTCTCGCAAAATGAAACATTTCTTCTGTATTTGTGTTTAATGAAAAAAATGTTTGCCTATAATCCAAAAATATTCCAGTGGACGTTAACGGCTTTCCCTCACCTACGCCATCTTCTTTGGCGAGCAAAGCGCTAACTCACACGACAAATACTGAACGATAAGGATTAGGCAACATGGGCAAACTGAGACTGACAATGGCGCAGGCGCTGGTGAAGTTCCTTGATAACCAGTATCTGGAGGTGGACGGCGAAGCGCAGAAATTCGTGAAAGGGATTTTCGCTATTTTTGGTCACGGCAACGTGTTGGGCTTAGGCCAGGCGCTGGAAGAGAACAGCGGCGAACTGCGGGTTTACCAGGGGCGTAATGAACAAGGCATGGCCCATGCGGCCACCGGCTTTGCCCGCCAGTCACTGCGCCGGCAGATCATTGCCTGCACTTCTTCCATCGGTCCGGGAGCGGCCAACATGATCACCGCCGCGGCGACGGCAACGGCCAACCGTATCCCGTTGTTATTACTGCCGGGCGATGTATTCGCCACCCGCCAGCCGGACCCGGTACTGCAGCAAATCGAACAGAGCTACGATCTGAGTATCACGACTAACGACGCATTTCGCGCGGTGAGTAAGTACTGGGATCGTATTATCCGCCCGGAACAGCTCATGAGCGCCTGCATTAATGCCATGCGCGTGCTGACGGATCCGGCGGAAACCGGCGCCGTCACCTTGTGTCTGCCGCAGGACGTGCAGGGTGAAGTCTGGGATTATCCCGAGTCCTTTTTTGCCCGCCGTGTCCACCGTCTGGATCGCCGTCCGCCAAGCGCGGCGCAGCTGGCGGATGCGGTAGCGGCAATTAAAGCCAGCCGTAAACCGCTCATCGTCTGCGGCGGCGGCGTGAAATATTCCGCGGCAGGTGAAGCGCTGGTGAGCTTCGCCGAACGTTACGACATCCCGTTTGCGGAAACGCAGGCCGGAAAGGGCACGGTGGTTTCATCGCATCCGCTGAACGTCGGCGGCGTTGGCGAAACGGGCTGTCTGGCTGCCAACCTGTTAGCGAAAGAGGCCGATCTGGTCATCGGTATCGGCACGCGTTTTAGCGATTTTACCACCTCCTCGAAATGGATATTCCAATCCCCAGGCGTGCGCTTTCTTAACGTTAACGTCAGTAATTTTGATGCCTGGAAGCTGGACGGCATCCCAATGCTGGCGGACGCCCGCGAGGCGCTAAGCGCGCTCAGCGCAGCGCTGGCGAACGAGTCCTGGCAGGCAGGATGGGGCGCGCAGATTGCAAGCGTGCAGAGCCGGCAGATGAAAGAGACCCAGCGCGTCTACCGGGCGGTCTGGCAGGAAACGGATTTCGTACCAGAAATTGACGACCATATTGACCGTGAATCGGTTTATCGCGAATTCCGTCAAATCACGGATTCCACCCTGACGCAAAGTAGCGTTCTTGGCCTACTGAACGAGTCGCTGGCGGCGGATGCGGTCATTGTGGCGGCGGCGGGCAGCCTGCCGGGGGATTTACAACGCGTCTGGCGCAACCGCGCGCCGAATACCTATCACGTCGAGTACGGCTACTCGTGCATGGGCTATGAGGTCAACGCCGCCCTCGGCGTTAAGCTGGCGCAGCCGCAGAGCGAAGTCTATTCGCTGGTCGGCGATGGCTCCTTCATGATGCTGCACTCTGAGCTGGTCACCTCCCTGCAGGAGCGGGCGAAGATCAACGTCATTCTGCTCGACAACATGGCGAACGGCTGCATCAACAACCTGCAGCTGGAACACGGTATGGATAGCTTCGGCACCGAGTTTCGCTACCGCTCGGCGGAAAACGGCCAGCTGCAGGGCGGGCTGGTACCGGTAGATTTCGCCACGATTGCTTCCGGCTACGGCTGCAAGACCTGGCGGGTCACCACCCTCGATGAGCTTCGCCACGCGCTGGATGCCGCTCGCCGTGAAACCGTCAGCACGCTTATCGACATTAAAGTACTGCCGAAAACCATGGTCCACAAATACGGTAGCTGGTGGAACGTTGGCGTGGCGCAGACGGCGCTGTCGGAACGTATCCGTAAAGTCGCTGAAATGATTAATGAAAAACGCGCCCAGGCGCGGGATTACTAACAAAGAACACGAACCCTGAACCCTACAGAACTACGGAGAGAACCATCATGTCACTCAAATTAGGTGTCATCGGCGCAGGCGCCATCGGTAAAGAACATATCCGTCGCTGCACCCAGGTCCTACAGGGGGCGACCGTGGTCGCCGTTTCCGATATCAACGCCGATAACGCCCGTGCGGCAGTAGCGCTGCCGGGCGTGCAGGCGGAAGTCTACGCCGACGGTCATGATGTGATTAAAGCCAGCGACGTTGACGCCGTGCTGGTGACCTCCTGGGATCCAACCCATGAAGAGTACACCCTGGCGGCTATTGAGGCCGGTAAGCCCGTATTTTGCGAAAAGCCCTTGGCGATGAGCGCGGAAGGCTGCCGCCGCATCGTTGATGCTGAAATGAAAGCCGGGCGTCGCCTGGTGCAGGTCGGCTTTATGCGCCCGTACGATGAAGGCTATCTGGCGTTGAAGAAGGTCATCGACGACGGTGATATCGGCGCGCCGCTGATGCTGCGCTGCGCCCACCGCAACCAGTCGGTCGGCGAGAACTACACCACCGATATGGCGATCACCAACACCCTGATCCACGAGCTGGACGTGCTGCGCTGGCTGCTAAATGACGACTACCGCTCCGTACAGGTACGCTTCCCGCGCTCGACCTCCCATACCCATGCGCGGCTGAAAGACCCTCAGATAGTCTCGTTCGAAACGAAAAAGGGCACCCTGATCGACGTCGAAGTCTTCGTGAATTGCCAGTACGGCTACGACATTCAGTGTGAGGTGGTTGGCGAAACGGGCATTGCGCGCCTGCCGGAACCGTCGGCGGTGGAGATGCGTAAAGCCGCCAGCCTGTCGACAGCCATCCTCACCGACTGGAAAGACCGTTTCATCAAAGCCTACGACGTCGAACTGCAGGCATTTATCAATGATGTGAAAGCCGGCAAGCTGCAGGGCCCCTCAGCCTGGGACGGCTATGCGGCATCGGTTGCCGCCGACGCCTGCCTGAAGGCGCAAGAGTGCAACGAACCGGTAGCAGTATCGCTACCTGAGTGCCCGGCATTCTACCAACGCTAAATCCTCCTTCACCGACGTAACGTTTCAAACAGGTAACGACGATGAAAATTGCTTTTGATGTCGATGTGATTCGCGATCTCGGGATCACCAGAATGGTTCAGCAGGTGGCGGAGTGGGGCTACAAATACATTGAACAGTCGCCGCACCCGCAGATTAACCCATTCTACAAACATCCGCGCGCCAGCCGGGAGATCATGGCCGAGTATAAGCAGGCGCTGCGTGACAACGGCGTTGAACTCTCCTCGTTCATCTGCGTTTATCGCTGGTCCGGCCCGGATGAGCTGCGCCGTCAGGCGGCGGTGAAGAACTGGAAGCGGCTCATCGAAGTAGCGGTAGAGATGGGCGTGCAGGTTATCAACACCGAATTTTCTGGCGATCCTAACCAGCCGGAAATTTGCGAAGAAATGTTCTACCGCTCGATGGAAGAACTGCTGCCGATATTCGAACGTGAAGGTATCCGCGTCGAAATCCAGGCCCACCCGTGGGACTTCTGCGAAGAAAACAACGAGACGGTGGATATCGTGAAGTCCTTCCGTAGCGACAACGTGAAGTACGTCTACAGCGTGCCGCACACCTTCTTCTACGACAAAGGTAAAGGTGAAGTCGAGAAGATGCTGCGCTATGCCGGTCAGGACCTGTCTCACGTGCTGATTGCCGATACCCGCAATCACACCAAACACTGCCGCTATATCGTTAATCCGCCGGGCGTTGACGCCGCCGTACACCAGCACGTCGGCGTCGGCGAGGGGGATGTCGATTTCGATGCTCTGTTCCGCACCCTGCGCGATATGCGTTTCGCTGAACAGACCTTCAAAGTTGGCGGTGAACCGATCGTCTGCACCTCGCTGTTTGGTTACCCGGAAAAGATGAAATACCAGGCCGTGGAAACGCGTGAACTTATCGAACGTGAACTGCTGCGCCGGTAAGGCGCGGCGGCAGGAGCATCAAAATGAACAAAGACAACGTCAAACTGGCTATCGCCCCTATCGGTTGGACTAACGACGATATGCCTGAGCTGGGGAGCGAAAACACCTTCCAGCAAACGGTCAGCGAAATGGCGCTGGCCGGTTTTACCGGCAGCGAAGTCGGCAGCAAATATCCGCGCGATCCGGCGGTGCTGAAGCCGATGCTGGATATTCGCGGCATGCAGATTTGCAACGCCTGGTTCAGCACCTTCTTCGCGAATGGCCAAAGAGAAAAAACCATCGATGAATTCGTTAACCACATGAATTTCCTCCATGCGATGGGCGCAAAGGTGATTGGCTGCTCTGAACAAAGCGGCAGTATCCAGGGGCTCGATAAACCGATTCTCGGCGATGTAAAACCGTGCTTTAGCGACGAAGAGTGGCAGCGGGTAGCTGAAGGTTATAACGCGCTTGGCAAGCTGGCGGCAGAGAAGGGGATGCAGGTTTGCCTACACCACCATATGGGCACCGGCATTCAGACTACCGCGGAGATCGACAAGTTTATGTCGCTGGTGGACGAACGCGTCTTCCTGCTCTACGACACCGGTCACGCCTGGTATTCAGAGGGCGGCGAGGCGCCGATGCTGGCGATCCTGAAAAAATATCTGCCGCGCATCAACCACGTGCATCTGAAAGACGTCCGCCCCGCGGTAATTGAGCAGGTGCGCCGCGAAGGGCTCTCATTCCTCGACGGCGTCAAGAAAGGCACCTTTACCGTACCGGGAGACGGCGAAATAGATTTCCGTCCGGTCTTCCAGTTGCTGGATGACTACGGCTACAAGGGTTGGATGGTAGTGGAAGCCGAACAAGACCCTGCGCTGGCGAACCCCTTCGAATACGCCGTAAAGGCGCGTAAGTACATCCGCGAAACGGCAGGAATCTGATCGTTGATGCATTTCGGGCCACACAGCTGCGTGGCCTGCTTTTTCTAAACCTCAATTGAACCACACGATAACGACACGTCCGTGAGGCTGGAGGCCTCTGTATTCAGACAAGAGCATATCTTCCCCCTACAAGGTAGGTTACTGGAGTCTTCTATGTCACAGGAACAATATCTCACACTCAATAAAGCGTCGGGGCCGAATAGCTACGCCCCGGCAACGCCGTTTGTTAAGATCGTCGCGTTGATTGCGACCTTAGGCGGTTTACTCTTTGGCTACGACACCGGGGTGATTTCCGGCGCCCTACTGTTTATGGGTAAGGAACTGCACCTCACGCCGTTTACCACCGGGCTGGTGACCAGCTCGCTGCTGTTCGGCGCCGCATTCGGCGCACTGCTTTCTGGCCATCTGGCCAGCGCCGCAGGCAGAAAGAAAATCATCCTCTGGCTGGCGGTGATCTTCGCTATTGGCGCGGTGGGTACCGCCCTTGCGCCGGACGTCAACTGGATGATTTTCTTCCGCCTGGTTCTCGGCGTAGCGGTTGGCGGCGCGGCGGCAACGGTGCCGGTATATATCGCTGAGATGGCGCCCGCCAACAAACGCGGGCAACTGGTCACGCTGCAGGAGCTGATGATCGTCTCCGGCCAGCTGCTGGCCTATATCTCTAACGCCACCTTCCATGAGCTGTGGGGCGGCGAGAGCACCTGGCGCTGGATGCTGGCGGTGGCGACGCTGCCTGCCGTGCTGCTGTGGTTTGGCATGATGTTTATGCCGGATACCCCGCGCTGGTATGCGATGAAAGGCCGACTGGCGGAAGCACGCCGGGTGCTGGAGCGTACGCGGCGTAAAGATGATGTCGAGTGGGAGCTAATGGAGATTACGGAAACTCTCGACGAGCAGCGTAATCTTGGTAAGCCAAAAATTCGTGAAATCATGACCCCGTGGCTGTTTAAGCTGTTCATGATCGGTATCGGCGTGGCGGTTATTCAGCAGCTTACCGGCGTCAATACCATTATGTACTATGCGCCGACGGTGCTGACCTCGGTCGGTATGACCGATAACGCCGCGCTGTTCGCCACCATTGCCAACGGCGTGGTTTCGGTGCTGATGACCTTTGTCGGTATCTGGATGCTGGGGAAGATAGGTCGTCGCCCGATGACCATGATCGGCCAGTTCGGCTGTACCGCCTGCCTGGTGTTTATCGGCGCGGTGAGCTACCTGCTGCCGGAAACGGTCAATGGACAGCCGGATGCGCTGCGCGCCTATATGGTGCTGGCGGGAATGCTGCTGTTCCTGAGCTTCCAGCAGGGGGCGCTGTCGCCGGTGACCTGGCTGCTGTTGTCGGAAATTTTCCCAACCCGGATGCGCGGGATGTTTATGGGCGGGGCGGTGTTCTCAATGTGGATTGCCAACTTCCTGATCTCGCTGTTCTTCCCGATACTACTGTCGTGGGTCGGCCTCTCCGGAACCTTCTTTATCTTTGCGGCAATCGGCATCTTCGGCGCGATCTTCGTGATCAAATGCGTGCCGGAAACGCGCAACCGCAGCCTTGAGCAGATCGAGCACTATCTGCGCGAGAAGCTGGATACCAGCCCGGCGGGAAAAGCCTACGCGCGTAAATCCTGGGCTTCGTCGCAGGCGGATAAAATCTAAGGCTTTGCAAAATCTCCCCGGCGCATTCTACGCTGGGGGCGGTTGGTCACCCGGCTTGGGCGTTTACGCCGCAAGCCGGGCGGCCCGCAACCGACCTGTGCTACTGCACTTCTCCCAGCGCAGTCTTATCAACATAAGGTTTCATTAGCGCGTCAGCTTCCTTCTGCGCTGCCTGTACCGCGGCTTCCGGCGTTACTTTGGCATCGTTGACCACTGCCGCCAGCTGGTTCTCCATCGCCTTACGCACGGCGACGGTCTCCCAGGTGGAGTACCACGGATGCGCGTACTTCAGCTGTTCAAGGGCGATCGCTGCTCGTGGATCCTGCTGCAGATAAGCTTTCATCTCCGGAGTATCGTAAGAAGCCTTACGCGGCGAGAAGTAGCCGGTAAAGCGGCTCCACGCGCCGTTTAC
Organism: Klebsiella sp. JN_Kp122; assembly: GCF_040062085.1. Taxonomy (NCBI): domain Bacteria; kingdom Pseudomonadati; phylum Pseudomonadota; class Gammaproteobacteria; order Enterobacterales; family Enterobacteriaceae; genus Klebsiella; species Klebsiella sp. JN_Kp122. The sequence continues at coordinate 97,557 of NZ_JBEAHW010000044.1, read as the reverse complement.
CTGCGGGCTCACCAGATAAGTCAGGAACTGGTAGGCCGCTTTCTTCTGCGCGTCGTTGATGCCTTTAAAGCTCACCAGGCTGGCGCCGCCAATTGGCACCGCGCGCTGCTCTTTGGCTGGTAGCATGGCGACACCGAGTTCAAAATCTTTACTGTTCTCGCGCATAAAGCCCAGTGCGCCGGTGCTGAGCATCGCCATGCCAAGTTTGCCGGAGAAGAATGAAGCGCTGATCTGCTTCGAATTCAGTACCCCGGAAGGCATCACTTTGTCTTTGTAGATCAGATCCTGCCAGAAGCGCAGAGCGCCGATAGCGGTCGGCGAGTTGTAATAAACCTCACCCGGATAGTCTTCATTGAAATATTTACCGCCGTTGGCGCGCACCAGCGCCGAGAAGATCCAGCCGCCGTAGTCGTCGTTGGTCGACGGCAGCATGATCCCCCACTGGCCTTTGCTCTCGTCGGTCAGCTTTTTGGCATCGGCCAGCAGCTCGGCCCAGGTCTGCGGTGGTTGCGCGATCCCAGCTCGATCTAACAGCGTCTTGTTGTAGTAGAGGATCGGTGTCGAGTTATGGAACGGGATCGCATAGGTGGTGCCCATCACCTGGGCGTTCTTATGCATCGCGGGCCAGAATTCCTTTTGCAGAAAATCGCCGGCCTTTTGATCGCCATATTTAAACAGCTCATCCATCGGCAGGATCTCATCCTTCAGCGCCAGATCGGTGGTGAAGTTGGCGGACATGATCACCAGCGCCGGGGGTTGCCCGGCCTTCTGCGCGGATTCGGCTTTGATCTTGGTGGTGTCATAGTTGCCGGTGAAGATGCCGCGCACTTCGACATCCTGCTGCGACTCGTTAAAGGCTTTAATGACGCGTGTCATCTCCATCGTCAGCTTGCCGTCTACCGGGGCCGGGAACATGAAGTCTATTTTCTCTTTCGCCAGCGCCGTGCCGCTCAGGGCGAGGCTGAGCCCAACCGTCAGGGCGGTGAGGGGGTTAAACATGATTACACTCCATCAGTAAATTATGCTGGGTCTCAGCATGAAAAAGATGCACATCGGCAGGCGAGAAGCCGAGGATCAGCGATTCGCCTTTTTCCGGCACCGTGCCACGGTGGCGGCGGCTAAAGCGCAGGGTGCCGATCGGGGTGCTGACGTGGAGCAGATAATCGGCTCCCATCAGTTCTCGTTGCAGGACGGTGCCCGGCAGGCGCAGATGGCCGTGCTCCACGCGGTCGGTAATATGTTCCGGGCGAATGCCCAGCCAGACACGGGTCTGGCTGCGATGGCGCGGCGGTAGCGGATGGCGTTGTTCGCCAAGCTGAACGTTGCCGTCAACGCAGGGGAGCGATAGCAGATTCATTGCCGGTGAACCGATAAATCTGGCCACGAACAGATTGGCCGGGTTGGCATACAGATACTCTGGCCGCCCCACCTGCTGCACGTGGCCGCCGTTCATCACCACGATGCGGTCGGCCATCGACATGGCTTCGGTTTGATCGTGGGTGACGTAGACGGTACTGGTTTTTAACTGCTGGTGGAGGTCCATAATGCTGTCGCGGACTTCGCTGCGCAGACGAGCGTCGAGGTTGGACAGCGGTTCATCCATTAAGAACAGCCGCGGATTACGCACGATCGCCCGCGCCATCGCTACCCGCTGCCGTTGGCCGCCGGAGAGCTTCGCCGGTTTGCGATCGAGCAGCGCCTCCAGCTGCAGCATCTGCGCCACTTTATCTACCCGCGGCTGCCAGCCGCTTTTCTCTTCCTTGCGTACCTTCATGCCGAAGGTGATGTTGTCGCGCACAGAGAGATGTGGAAACAGCGCATAGTTCTGGAAGATCATCGCAAAATTGCGTTCGCGCGGCGTGGTGTCGGTGATGTTCTCATCATGCAGCCAGATTTCGCCTTCGCTGACCTGATCCAACCCGGCAAGCAGGCGCAGTAGGGTGCTTTTACCGCAGCCCGACGGGCCGACCAGCACCACAAATTCACCTTCGTGGATATCAAGCGACAGCGCGCTGAGCGCCGGTTTACCGTCGAAATGTTTACTGATGTTTTGCAGACTGAGCATGGCGGTTAGCGCTCTTCCGTTGGACAACTGATGTTTTCGTCGTACAGCCACGGCCCGGCGTAGTGGGCCAGCGAGTGCTGGTAGCTCACCCATTGCTCGCCGACCTGGCGGTGCATCAGGCACGAAGCCGGCGAGAGATCGTAATACGGGCGAGTGTCTTCGTGGCAGTAAGGCACCTGATGGACGGTGCCGGGGAGGGTGGAGATCAGCGCCTGGCGATACTGGGTCATGGTCAGGCTATGGTTATGACCGCAAAAGATGCGCGTCAGCGACGGGAAACGCTCTACCAACGCCAGCAGACGGTGGCCGTTTTCGCAGGCAATCGGGTCCATCTGCGCATTGCCCAGCGGCAGCGGCGGGTGGTGCATAAAGATCGTTGCCGGTTTGTCGCCGCCCTCGAACAGCTGCGCTTCCAGCCAGCTAATGGTCTCGTCGGTCAGCCAGCCTTTTGAAGTGCCGGCGCGGCTGGAGTCGATAAACAGCAGGCGGGTAGCGAAGTCGTCAACCGCACAGCGCATATTATTGGCATCGCTACCGAGCTGTGGACACAGCGGCTGCAGGTACTCCAGAAACAGCGCTTTATCATCGTGGTTGCCGGGGATGAGATACAGCGGATAGTTCAGGCTGCCGAGGATCTGGCGGGCGACCTGATACTCCTCCGGACGGCCGCAGTTGACGATATCGCCGCTCACCACCACCGCATCCGGGCGTTCGCGCAGCGCGTTAAGTTGAGAAACCACATCAGCATTGGCGGCGTTGACGTCGATAAAGCCGTACAGCTTCTCGCCGCGGCTGCGGAAATGGGTATCGGAAATGTGCGCTAACAGCATGAATAACTCCTTATTTGATCCCGGAGAAGCCGAAGCTTCGCAGGAACTGTTTCTGGAAAAGGATGAACGCCAGCATCAGCGGCAGGCAGACCATCAGCGTCCCGGCGCCGATGGTGCCCCACTGGCCGCCGGATTCAGCGCCCATGGCGAAAGAGACCAGCCCGACCGTCAGCACCTGCTTATCGGGATCGTTGAGCATCATCAGCGGCCACAGGTACTCGTTCCAGTGGTAGGTAATGCTGACGGTGGCGAAGGCCAGCACCGACGGCCAGGACATCGGCAGCAGTACGCGGAATAGCACCTGCCACCAGCGGCATCCCTCCATCAGCGCCGCCTCTTCCAGCTCTTTCGGGATGGCGAGGAACGCCTGGCGCATCAGAAACACGCCGAACGCCGAGGTAAAGTAAGGCATCATCACGCCGGTCAGAGTGTTGAGCAGGCCGAAGGTTTTCAGGGTCAGCATGTTCGGCACCATCATCACCACCGGCATGATCATCAGCTGGACGAGAAACAGCAGAAATAGCATTTTCTTGCCGCGAAATTCGTGGCAGGCGAAGACGTAGCCGGCGGTGGTGATGGTGAGTAGCTGCACGAAGAAAGTGCCGAAGGTAAAGATAAGGGTGTTGGCGTACAGGCTCAGCCAGTCGGCGCTGTCCCAGGCGTCGCGGAAGTTATCGAGGGTCAGCGGCAGGCGCGGCAGCAATGAGGCCATATCTTCGCCGAAGGTGGTGGCGCTGAACGAGGTCGCCAGCATCCAGATAAACGGGCTCACCCATAGCAGCGCCAGGCAGCACATGATTACCGTCAGGGTAAAGGGCTGTGAGCGACGCAGGCGCAACCACAGCGGACGCGCAGCGGCGGGCGAGCGGACCATCAGCGGCGAGATTTCAGCGCTCATAGTGGGCTCCTTTTTCCAGCAATTTCAGGTTAATCAGCGAGAAGGCAAACAGCCCGGCCAGCGTCAGGAAGGTGGCGGCGGAGGCTTTGCCGAGGTCGTGGGTATCCCAGGCGAGATTCTGGATGTAATAGAGCAGCACGGTCGTGGCGTTATCCGGCCCGCCGCGCGTCATCACCGCGACGTGATCAATCTGGGTAATGGAGTAAATCAGCGCGGTGGTGATAACAAAGCTCAGCGTCGGGCGCAGCAGCGGCAGCGTGACCTTAAAAAACACCTGGGTGCGGCTGGCCCCTTCCATCAGCGCCGCTTCCCGCGTTGAGGCCGGAATGCTCTGCAGCCCGGCGAGGAAAAACAGCATGTAGTAGCCAGCGAATTTCCACACGCCAATCAGCGCCAGCGCCAGCAGCGCGCTGTTGCTGCGCCCCAGCCAGTTGTTGTTCTGAGGGCCAAATAGCTTCGCCAGATAGTGATCGAGCAGGCCGAGGCCGGGCATAAAAATAAACAGCCACAGCGCGGCGGCGCTAACCATCGGGATAATCATCGGGAAGAAAAAGGCGGTGCGCAGCCAGCGGTTGACGCGGTGATTCTCGCTCAGCGCCACCGCCAGCAGCAGAGCGAGCGTCACGCCGGGCACCACCGTCAGCAGGATATAGAGCAGATTATTGACCAGCGATTGCCAGAAAACGCCGTCGGCAAACAGGCGGGCGAAGTTATCCAGCCCGACGTACTGTGCGCCGTCGCTGGCCATGCGGGTATCAAACAGGCTGTCATAGACCGAACGGCCAAGCGGAAACCAGGTAAACAGCAGTAAAAACAACAGGGAAGGCGACAGTATCAGCCAGGGGAGCCAGCGCTTATTCATGGTGACGGGCGTCTCGTTCAGGCGTTTATGGAAGCCCGGATTGTGGGAAGCGATGACTACAGGGGAATGGCGGGGAGATGACGGTTTGATGAAGCAAGGAGAAAAGCGCCGGGCGAACGGAACTCCCGGCGATAAAGAACAATCAGAAGTCGGCTTTTAGTACCGCGCGATAGCGGGCTTTGCCTTCGCGCACGTGTTTCAGCGCTTCGTTAATTTGCGACATCGGGAACAGTTCGGTTGTTGGCGCCACTTTGCTACGACCGGCGAATTTCATCAGCTTACGCAGTTCGGACGGGTTACCGGTCGCCGAGCCGGAGATGCTGCGGTCGCCGCCGATAAGGGTAAAGGCCGGAACCGGGAAAGGCTTCATCACCGCGCCGACGGTGTGGAAGTTGCCGCCGTAAGCCAGCGCCTGGAAGTACGGCTGCCAGTCGAGATCCACCGCCACGGTGTTGATGATCAGATCGAACTGACCGGCCAGCGCGGTTAACGCCTGCGGATCGCGGCTGTTCACCACGCGGTCAGCACCCATTGCCAGCACTTCCTGCTCTTTAGCCGGGTTGGAACTGAAAGCGGTCACTTCCGCCCCCATCGCCCGCAGCAGTTTAATGGCGATATGGCCGAGACCGCCGATACCAATCACGCCGACGCGGCTGGTGGCGGTCACGTGGTGGGTCAGCAGCGGTTTGAAGACGGTGATGCCGCCGCACAGCATCGGGCCGGCGGAAGCCAGATCGATGCTCTCCGGCAGCGGGATCACCCATTGCCAGTCGGCGCGCAGCTTATCGGCGAAGCCGCCGCGGTTCATGATGGTCGGTACCGAGCCTTCCAGGCAGTTGATCTGATTGCCGCTGATACAGGCGTCGCAGTGGCCGCAGCTGCGCGCCGTCCAGCCGATCCCGACCTTCTGACCAATCTTCAGCCCTTTATCCTGCGCCGCGCTGCCCAGCGCCGCCACCCGGCCAATCACCTCGTGACCGGCGACCAGCGGGTAGCTCGACATGCCCCATTCGTTGTCGATCATCGACAGGTCCGAATGACAAATCCCGCAGTACTCCACTTCGACTTCAACATCTTCCGGCAGCAGTTCGCCGGCATCGTACTCCCACAGCGACAGATCGGCGCCCGCTTCTTTGGCGGCGTAACTTTTAATGATGCTCATGTTTGTTTCCTTGGGGTTGGCGTAGTAACGAAGAAAGTGTAGAGCATGGCAACAGGCGTCGCTTGGCATTAGGAGGGGTGGATAAGCGGGCGGACCAGCCGCCCGGGAGACGGTCAGCGGCTGGCAAGCGGCCACTGATTGAGGCGGATACCGCGCTGCGGCGCGCTCTCGGCAAAATCATCCAGCACCGCCTGCACATCCGGATCAAGGTAGCCGACGTTATCGTGCTCGACGATCACCACGCTCTTTTCCGGAATTTTCGCCAGCAGCGCCAGCAGATGTGGATTGTGTAAAAAGGTCAGGTTCTGCTGGATGCGCAGCACGTAGTGGTCGTCGTAACGGGCCAATTGCAGCGAATGGCGATGGCTACGCCAGATGCTGAACGCCACCTGGGCGGCGAGTCCTATCCCGATCCCCGCCAGCATGCCGAAGCCGATAATCCCACCAATGGTGGCAAGGAAGGGGACGTACTGTGCGGCGCCCTGGCGGAACTGTTCAATGAACAGCCGCGGCGTCGCCAGCTTATAGCCGGTGTACAGCAGTACGGCAGCGAGGCTGGCGAGCGGGATTAACGTCAGCAGGCCGCTAAACCACAGTCCGCAGATCAGTAGCAGCACGCCGTGGATAAAGATCGACAGTTTGCTCTGCGCGCCGTTGCTGACGTTGACCGAGCTGCGGACGATGACCGCGGTGATCGGCATCGCCCCGAGTACGCCGGAGAGCAGGTTGCCGACGCCCTGGGCGACCATTTCGCGGTTCGGCGAAGGCGGCGGATTTTGCGGACGCAGTTTTTTCAGCGCCTCCTGGCTGAGCAAGGTTTCGAGGCTGGCGACCAGCGCGAGGGTTAGCGCCACCACCCACACCGACGGATTACGCCACGCGCTCCACGCAGGAGACTCCAGCTCGCCCAGCAGATCGCCGAGGCTACCGAACTCCGGCAGGGTAATGCGCGGCAGGGAGGCAAGCTGCTGCGGCGCGGCCTGGGTCATTAATACGGTGGTGGCACAACCGAGCAGGACAGCGATCAGCGGGCCGGGGATCCAGCGCAGGCTCTTCACCCGGCGGATAAGCGGCGAACCCCACAGCCATAGCACCAGCAGGCCGCCCAGGGCGACGGCGATAGCACTGAGGGAGAAGGTGGCGTTGCCCTGCGCTATATCGGCGAGCCCGGTCTCTTCTGCGCTGCCAAGCGCGACGGGGATCTGCTGCATAATCAGCAGGATGCCGATTGCCGCCAGCATACCTTTGATGACGCTGGCGGGAACCAGCGAGATAAAGCGCCCGGCCCGCAGGATGCCGAACAGCAACTGCAGCACGCCGGCCAGCACCAGCGCCATCAGGAAGACGGAGAAGGAACCCAGGGATTCAATGGCGGCGACGACGATGGTGACCAGTCCGGCGGCGGGGCCGCTGACGGCGAAGCGGGAGGGGCTGAGGGCGGTGACGACCAGGCCGCCGATGATACCGGTCAGCAGACCGACAAAGGGCGGTAAGCCGCTGGCCTGGGCGATGCCGAGGCACAGCGGCAGGGCGACAAGGAAGACGACAATGCCTGCGAGAGAGTCCTGACGAAGAGTATTCATGGGGCATGCTCCTGAGGTGAGAGGTGTTCGACGAGAGTGGTCAGATGGCCGGATGCCAGATCGTAGACGCAGCCGTGCAGGCTGAGCGGCCGTCCGCTGGCGAGCAGCGTCTGTACGGGGTCACAGTCAAGCAGGCGGCTGAACTGGGCGCGAACGTTGGCCTCCACCAGGGCATTGAGCGCCGCGGCCGCGTCGGCGTCAGGGTCAGTGAGCGTCAGAGCAGCGATATCACTCTGCAGGGTATCGCGCAGCGAGCCGATGCGGCGGGCCAGCGCCGAGGACTCGTGGGCCAGCGGCATCTGCGGCAACGACAGCGCCGCCTGCACGCCGCCGCAGCCGTAGTGGCCGCAGAGCACCACCCGTTCGACTTCGAGATAGTGGAGGGCATATTGCAGTACGCTCATAAAGTTGTCGTCGGCGGGGTCAATCATGTTAGCGATATTGCGGTGGACGAAGAGTTCGCCGGGATGGCTGCCGGTGAGTACTTCGGCGGGAACGCGGCTATCGGAGCAGCCAATCCACAGCGAATGTGGCCGCTGCCCGGCTACCAGTTTTTCAAAATATTCCGGGTCATGCTGGCACTTCTGCAGCGCCCAGCTGCGGTTACGCGCCAGTAAAGGTTTTAAGGTAGTCACAGTCTTTCTCCTGAGTAAATTCACCGAGTGAAGATGTCCATCGAGACTCGTACAACGACTAGTAAAAATAGTATTTACCGGAACTTTCACGCCTGAGGAAAATCCTGGAATAAAGAGTGAAAACAAAACTTTTCATTAATGTAAAGTTATAAAAATATTGACGTAATTAATAAATTCTTAAGGATTACGGTAATAAGAAAAAGCGATGGGGTAGTTTTTTCTGGAATATATAAATCAACTACATTAATTATTCTGGAATCTTATATTGAGTGTTTGAGGAAGCGTAAATGCTTATGGTTGGCGGCGATAAAACGTTGGCGCGATGAGAGTGTAATGTGAGATGGATTTGAGAAAAATTGGCGCGGAATTGGTGATGTGTTGGTCGTAGGGGCAGGGAAGCGAAGGCCAGGGAGCCGGTTTGTTGCGCATTGATGGCTGAAAAATGTGACGCCGCACCGCTCGTTTGTAGGATTACGCTGTTTTTTTCAACACTTAGCACTACTGATGCACGCTGTCGCTTGCATGGTGGCTATCGACAGGTATAATCCAAAACGTTTTCCGTATCCCTTCAGTGCCGAAGTGGCGAAATCGGTAGACGCAGTTGATTCAAAATCAACCGTAGAAATACGTGCCGGTTCGAGTCCGGCCTTCGGCACCATAAGATGCAATAATTAGCTACCTAAGGGTGGCTTTTTTTGTGTCCATTTCCGTCCAAATTCGTCCATATCCATCTGTAATTCAAAGATAATTTATTTTTCGGTAATAACCATATTTGTTTTATGGTCTTTCCGTGTTGGTCATTTTTCATCCATTGACATCCACGCGATTTGGGGGCAAAAAAGGGGGCAAACCCGGTTCGATAGAGGAGTGACCCCCAAATGGCGCTTACAGATCTCGCAATCCGGCATGCCAGGCCGCTTGGCAAGGCATACAGGCTCTCTGACTGTCACGGTCTTTACATTCAGGTGAACCCCAGCGGATCTAAGCTGTGGTATCTGAAATTTCGCTTTGGAAACAAAGAGAACCGTATGGCATTAGGCCCTTATCCGCTTATTTCTCTGGCACTGGCAAGGGAGAAGCAAGCGGATATAAGAAGGCTTATTTTAGAAGGCGTTAATCCGGCGGAAAAACGCAGAGAGGAAAAGCGGGGTGGAGAGCCCCTTTATACGTTCGAGTCCGTGGCGTGCGAATGGGTCTCCAGCAACGTGAACTGGTCGGCAGAACATAAGAAGCGAGTGTTGCGTTATTTCGAGCTTTACGTCTTTCCCACGAACGGTAGCTGCGACATTACCAAAATGAAGGTCAAAGACCTGCTGGTACCGATCAAAGAGGTGGAGAAAGCGGGCAAATTGGATGTCGCTTCTCGTCTCCAGCAACGTACCGCCTGCGTGATGCGCTATGCTGTCCAGAACGGCATTATCGATCATAACCCTGCATCAGATTTAACCGGCGCGGTCTCCACGCCCAAAGTACGCCACCACCCGGCGCTGGATCTGAATCTCATCCCTGATTTCCTGGAAAGAGTCGACGATTTCAAAGGCCGTCAACTGACTCAACTGGCGGTAAAGCTGGCGCTGCTGCTGTTTATCCGCTCCAGCGAACTGCGCTTTGCCCGCTGGGATGAAATTGACCTGCGTAACGCCATGTGGACCATCCCCGCCGAGCGTGAGCCGATCCCCGGCGTTAAATATTCAGCGCGTGGCGCGAAGATGCACTCCCCACACCTGGTCCCATTGTCACGTCAGGCCATCGAACTGCTGCACGAGGTGCGGCAGCATTGCCGACCGGGAACTGAACTGGTGTTCCCCGGCGATCACAATTACCGCAAACCGATGAGCGAAAACACCATCAACAAAGCGCTGCGGGTGATGGGCTACGACACTCAGAAAGACGTCTGCGGCCACGGTTTTCGCACTATGGCCTGTAGCGCGCTGGTGGAGTCAGGCCTGTGGTCAAGCGACGCAGTCGAGCGCCAGATGAGCCATCAGGAGCGCAAGCGCGTGCGTGCGGCGTATATTCATAAGGCGCAGCACCTGGAAGAGCGCAGGGAGATGATGCAGTGGTGGGCGGATTATCTGGATGCAAACCGGTTCAGGTATGTGGTGCCGTATGGCTTCAAAAAGTCGCCGGGAGGTGCACTTGACCATATGAGCTTCCAGGAGCGCCATGATCGGCAACTGGAGGAACTGAAAGCCAGGATACTGGCTGACTCGGAATGGCTGACGGCATCTGAACTATCGGCAAAAGCGGGTTTTCGTTCCGCCGATCCTGAGGCAGGCCCGAAAGGCTGGAAAGCGGCCGGGAAGATATTCTCGCTGAAGGTCGACGGTGAGGATTTGTATCCGGATTATGTCCTGGATGAGAAAATGCGGCCCCTCAAGGTTGTCCGTTTGATTCTCTCACTGTTTAAGGAGCGTAAAACACCGTGGGGGCTGGCTATCTGGTTCGGTTCGGCAAACCGCAGGTTGAGAGGTGGTAAGCCGAAGGATTTGCTAGTGTCAAAGTCCGAGCTGGTTCTGCTGGCGGCTCAGGATGAGGTGGAGTCGGGGGAGTAGGGAGGATGCTGTATTTCCCATGGCAATTAATTAAGAGTATTTACGTATAAGCAGCCCAATTTTTCGGTAGCTTGAAAATATTGCCTGTAACTTATGCTCCCTATTGTTCATTACTTTTGATAATTGGCGAAGGTGGAGGATGAAAATTATCTTTTTAATCAAATAATTAGATTATTTGGTGGTGAGGATTCATTACCACTTGATTCTCTCTATTCATGAGGGACCGGAGCAGAAGGTATATAACTATCACTATGGTAAAGTGTTCATTGGGTTGCTAAGGTTGTTATTACGTGTTCGAACAAAAAGACTGACCCCTGATATGCCGAATTATCAATTGCATAACGGATATGCAGAGAGCGTAAATAAATTGATAACGAAATGCTGACAGGACAGGCTCTTGCTGAACAACATGCTGTGTAAAGTAACCGAATAGCAAAGGCCACATAAGTGGCCTCTGACTTGAATTTATATAGTAATTAGGCGGTCAAAGAGTAATTGCTGCACTGACTGCCTTATCCCCAAGATTGCGTGGGCTGTTAGCTGATTTGAATCTTCATCATAGGAATACAAGATGCGATAACCGTCTTTTGTTATACATTCGCGATAACGAGAGCATCCTAATGCAGATAAATCACGTGCAATCTGACAGCCTTCGGGGAAAGTGCACACTTTTTCTTCAAAGTTATCCAACTGTATATCAATGATTTTTTTTGGGTCATCGACATGATGGGATAAAAATTCAAGAACATTAGAAACGGTAAATTTGAACGTTTCAGTATAGATAATGTTGTTTTTGTTTACTAAAGGCATCTGCCCTCCAGTTAGTGACAAGTGTTAAATACTTGCCATTAACTGGTCACGACTGTACGTGCGTCCCTCGCTCTTATCTTTTTCAGAAAGCGCAAGAAGCTTAAGTAATGCAATTGCATCGTCTCGTTTCTTACGTTCTTCATAAGACTCAACTACATAAGCGGGCACACCGTTTTGTGTGACCAATAATGGCTCTGATAGATCAAGCATCGCGGCATGCTTTTTTAAGTAACTTATAGTTTCGACTCTCATATGGTCTTTCCTCTATTTAACATCTACTTATACGAAGTTTCTCTTACGAGTGGTAACACTCCGTGCTGGCGCCAAGTGGCCAACAAATCATCGGCACTTAAGCCGCTTTTAGGTACAGCATCAAATTGTATCTCTCATCCGCATGAGAGAGTTCTCAGAGAACAGTCTTAATATAGTCTAAATATGGCTCATTTGTCAAGTGCTATCATTCTCTTTTTTCTAATGCAAGAGTTTTTTAGCGTTAGCGAAATCGTTGTATAGTTTGGACGACATTTATCTATGTTACGGATATGGTTTCAATCAACGCGTATTCCGTAGCCACATCTCGGCAGTAGTTGAAACAGTGAAAAATGCCCCTATTTCATGGCTAATTAACCGCGAAATTCTAGCCATGGAGGAAACTACCGATGTCACCCCGGACACACCGCCAGCTCGTAAGCGTTGAAGTGATGTGGCCTGCTCAGACGCTACCGCTTCCCCTGCAACAAGTAGTCGAAGCATTGAATCAGGGCGAAACGCCCGATCAGATTATTATCCGCATGAACCAACGGGGTCTGCTGGCGTGGCGTGAGGATGTATCCGCGCAGGATACACACGATATCTTTCAGGTTCGGCTGGACAATCAGCATGAGGCGCGATTTCTCTGCCGCTACGTTACGCTGCCGCTGCACTAATGCCCCTATCCCGGTAACGTGATATTGAAGAGTACTGTTTATTACAGGATAAATTAATATGCTATAAAATAAAGAGTTAGCATATGTCGTTTCAGGGATGATGAGTTGTAAATGAAGAAGAAACTGCCAGACCAGCTTTCCAGGGAATGCATTATTGCGGCTATGCGCGCCTATGATGAAGGTGTACACCACCAGTTCAGCGAGTCCCGGCTGTATGATGTGGTCTTTGAAGGGCGCAGTTATCCACCGAAAGCTATAGTCGGTATTGCTGCTTCAAATATGACAGGCGTTGAGTTTTCCCCTGAAGATTTTAGTGGTGGTATCAAGTCGAAATGCGTCAAGTTGCTTACCGATCAAGGGTTCCAGATCGTTGAGAAAAATTTAGGTAACGAGCAACCTGCCATCAGTATTTTTCCTGATGAACTGCCGCCGCAGAGCGTATTTAATGAAGGTGCAGCTACGCAGGTAACGGTTAACCGCTATGAACGCGACCGTAAGGCCCGACAGGCCGCATTAGCCTGGCATGGTTGTCTGTGCAGAGTATGTGGTATTGATATGATGAAGGTGTATGGTGAGATAGCAAAAGGTTTTATCCATATACACCACCTGATTCCGCTATCAGACATCAAAGAGAATTACTCTCTGGATCCCAAAAAAGATCTTATTCCCGTCTGCCCTAATTGCCACGCCATGTTGCATCGGCGTAATCCGCCTTTTTCGCCTGAAGAATTGAAATCAATTATTGAATATCATGCGGCTCTTTAGGTATTAAAGCCCATTCGCTGTAGCTCGGTGGAAGAGAGTATTTTGATATAAATTGCTATTCGCGCAGCAACTTCAGCCACGGATTATTCACCGGCACTTTCTCCCCCAACACCTGCTTCGGATCTTCCATCATAAAACCTTTCAACTGACTACTTTTCTTTTGTGGCGCGCGAACCTCGCAGGTCCAGATAAAACTGTCATCATTACAGCGCAGGGCCAGCCCTGACTCCTGAAACATTCGCTGTGCCAGTTTCCAGCCGTCGCCGCTATCGCCTGTGGTTTCTGCTGCGTATGTTTTAAAGATCCCCGGCGAAATCAAAAAAAGATGGTTTTCCACCACATGTACCTTGCCGTTCCGGGTATTCACCGTGGCTGAAGAACTGGTGTGGTTCTTCAGCCACTGCAGGAAATTATTATTGTCACCAAGCCTCGGGTCGTCTGCTATCTCCGGCAGCGGTTGAGTGGGAGCGCTAAGTTCAGGGACGGGTTCAGCTTCGCTTACTGGCGTCACATCACCGGCAAAACAGGTGGGACGTTGTTCGCCTGGTTCCCATATTGCAGACGGCGTCAGGCGCAACAGCGTCAGCGGTTCAACGGGCGACCAGCCCTTATCTGATCGGATAATGCAGCGCCAGATCGCTTTATCCTCATTGGCAACGATAAGCTGATGTGCCAGCAGTTCGTCAAACAGGCGGTTATTATTTTCCGGTACGCTGGCTACGCCATGCTGGAGCAGCCAGGCGCGAACCCGGTCGGCGGTGGTTTTGCTGATAAGCCACAGCGCATCCTCCGTCAGCCAGCCATCTGATCCGCATTCGGGATTATTGAGCCGGTACTCGTTCTGTACCAGCGACCGCAAGGCTGTAAGAAGTTGCTGGGGGAAGGAAGAGGGCTTTTGCGCCAGCGCGGTTTTGATATCGCCGCCGAGGTATCGGGCGACAGAGGCTTTATCGGCCTGCTGCACCAGTTCCGCCAGCGCGCCAGCCCGTTCGTAGTGTCCGGTGAGCTGATAAATCAGGGATGAAAATGCCACCGGGTATCCGGCCAGCCAGTCCAGTAATGGCGAGGGTATCAACTCATTAATCAGCATTGCGCCAGCCGCAGGGTGCAGATGATAGTCGCGATCGTGGCTCTGGTACTGCCAGCGATAAGGCTGCGCCAGATTCCCTTGCCACGGATGCCAGCGAGTGCCATCACGTTGGTGAATCTCCATATCCACAGCGATTTTTCCCGTATCGTGCAGCAATGCTGCGCAGACCACTGCGACCGTCCATGCGCTGGCCTGTCGGGCTTGTTCTTCTGCTCCCGCTTCCGGTGGCAGCAGATAACCCTGGCGCAACCGGATGGCGTTGCAGGCAACTTCCAGCGAATGATCCAGCAACCCGCCGGGAGTGGAATGGTGATGACTTTGTGAGGCGGGCAGCAGTTGTACCAACGTGGCGAAGCGATGAATCGCCGTGAGGATCCAGCTATCAAACAGGGTATCCGGCAGTGGGGTCAGTTGTCGTAACTGGTGCAAACAGGACTGGCGTAACGGTGTCGCCAGCAACTGTTCTGCGGATAGTGGCGCAAACCAACCCTCCGGCAGCGCTGCGTCTGGCGCAGATGGCTGGCTCTGGGATGGTCTTTGTAGCCACTTCAGCATATTTCTCCTTTTCGGGCAGGCCCCTTTGCCCTTGTCGCCCTTCCTTTGCAGTGTCTCCCTTTGGGCCTTTTGTATGCAGCAGGTTATTTTTGTCAGCGAGGAAGAGTTGAAGGTTGATGGTCATTTAACGAATATAAGGATGGTGTCTCTACGGGCTGGACTATGCGCAGATGGCAGCGCAATTTGGCTGACAAATAATGAATTTATACAAGGACGAGGTCATGGCACGATTAGTCAGAAAAAATTATCCACAACTGGGGGAAGTTAACGCTCCTTATGTTCATGCAGTTGCACACCAGGGGACGCTATATATATCGGGTCTGACAGCTTTTGGTTCTGAGGCGCAGAGTGGTGATGTTGTTGCGCAGGCAAGTGAAATATTCAGGCAACTTAAGGTGATAGCAACAGCGGAGGGGATTACGCTTGATAATCTGATTAAAGTGACGATTTTTGTTACTTCAATTGGTTCGCTGAAAGCATTGCGTCAGGTATTGTATGCAAACTATGGCGAGAGCCTGCCCGCCAGTTCTCTTGTCGAAGTTAGTGCACTGTTCTCCCCGGATCTTCATATTGAAATTGAAGCTGTGCTTGCACTGCAATGATGTAAAAGTGGCCGATCGAAACCGGCCACTCCGTTCCACTTACCACCAGGCATAAAACATCAGCCTGTCTCGCTCAAAATCAAACGTCTCCAGCGTCTCTTTCACCCAATGGGTGACGGCGCGGACATCTTTCCAGTAGTGTTCTCCATAATCGGTATAACCATAGAAAAAGCCATCAATCGTGGGATAAACCGCGCCGCAGTTATCCGGCGTCAGGCTCAGCAGGTCACTCAAAAGCGCCTGCAAGTGTGCTTTTGTGACTTCTAACAGCACCTGGTTACGCACCAGCCCAACGTGTTTATCCACCCATTTGAGTAACGGGTTCACCTTGCGGAAATAACCCACTCTGGCGTACTGGCTTTCATCGGGCGCGTTTTTTGCCCGTTCGAAAAAGAAGAGATCGAGTCCCATATATTGATCCTCAGAAAAAGGGGAGCAACTTCCCGGCGGGGAAGACCCCCCGTGCGGGTGGGCTGTCAGGCGCTAAGCTGACAGGGTTGTGGTACAGCGTTGAGTAGCCATTCACTGGCGTGGCGCGCCATACCGCTGGCGCGGATCACTGCCCGCTTGTCCTGGCGCAGAATATCCAGCCAGTAGCCGATATAGCTGGCGTGCTGGAGCTTGCCCTGAATGCCGCAATGGGCGCACAGGAAGGCGCTACCCATCTCCGCCACTAATTCTTCAGCGGCGTAGAGCGCTTCGGTGCGTTCCGCTCCGGCAATACCGGGGCGGTTCAGGCGTGAAGCGTGTCCGGTAGCGTGCGTCAGTTCATGCAGCAGCGTAGCGTAGTACGCCTCGCTGCTTTCAAACTGTTGCGGGTGCGGCATCATCACCAGGTCGGTCGCGGGTTTGTAATACGCTTTCGACTGGCGGCGATGGCGCAGCGTCACGCCGCTGTTCATTGCAATGGCTTCGGCCATCTCCACAGGCTCTGCGGGCCGGGTAAACGGCTCGGACAGCGACTGCGGCAGGCCGTCGCACTGCGACAGGTTAAACAGCCGAAATTCACGAATAATCCCGAAATGCCGCACCTTCGGCTCGCCGTCTTTATCCAGCAACGGCTGGCCGAGTGCATCGGTCTCTTCCTGCGTGCGCGGCAGATACAACACCGCCAGAGAGGATTTCTCTCCACGGCGCACCTGCCCGCCGAGCGCGCTGACCTGATGGAACGTCAGCCAGCGGTCGCTGGCGAAGCTCTGCTTGTCGGCGCTGTTCCACAGCAGCGGCACGTTGATGCCGTGATACGGACGACCGGATAACGCATTGATCGGGAACGGCGGCTCGCCATCGCGCCACGGGCGGATCCACGGCACATTGCCGTTTTCCAGCTCAGCAATAATCTGGTCGGTGACTTTCTGGTAGATATCGTTGCTTCTGTCCATTGTGCGATCCTCATGGAAGAAGCCGGAGCTACCTCCGTCCGGAAGCGACTCCGGCGGGGAGAGGTTATGCCTGTTCAGCCATCGAGACCTGCACATAGTGACCGTGATAGTTGAGCGACAGCGGTAATGCGACAGGGACTTTCATATCGCCCTGCGGCGGCTGGCAGTAGATCGTAAAGGTGACTTTCTTGCGGGACGTCCCGGCGGTACGCAGGGTTAGCAGTACGGCGAGCAACAGATTGCCCAGCCGTTCTTCCACCTGCTGCGGGTCGGCAGGAAATTCCACAGCGGATTGCCAGACATCAGGGGCGATAACCACCGGCATTAACGACGGTTTTTTATCGAAAAGCGACATGGTGTTTCTCCTGTAAATGAACAGGGAACACCCTTCGCAGGGCGTTTCCCTGCGGGATGGAATGGTACGGGTATCCTGCGCATCTGCGCCGTTCGCGCCTTCCGGATACATGGCGAACTTACTGCATGGCTGGTGGTAGTGTTTTCTGCGCGGGTGATAAAAGGGAGGGGAAAATCATTATCGGGGCTGAAGAGTTTTGTCGTTCCTGAAATGTGAACGCAGGCAGATTGATGCGCACGCATCGCTCAAAAAATGATCTTTTTCAGGCGGATACTTAAATCAGAAAAGCATATGACCTTGAACAGTAAACACAATGACTGGAGGGATATGCTAATGAACCGACAAGATATAAACGCATTGAAGAATTTTGATTTTCTGGCGCGCAGTTTTGCCCGTATGCACGCCCTGGGCCAGCCAGTGGATATCGATGCCGTGACCGGCAATATGAGTGATGAACAGCAAGCATGGTTCCGGGAGCGATACGACCACTACCGAAAGCAGGCTGAGCGGGCGAGAGTGATAGAACTGCGGTGATATAACGAACAACGGGCTTAACGGCCCGTTGCGTATTTTCAGGCTTTGAAAATATGTTTTCGGTGCCAGCCAACATACTGTTCAGCAGGCCACTGCGTTTTGTCATAAGGGAGGAATAACTGCTGGCCGTCCCGCTGCCAGAACAGATGGTCTACCACCGGACTGCGACTGACGCCGCCGGAGATGCGGATGGTCATACTCTCATCCAGCCCGAATGCCCCCATATCAAACGCATCGTGGTGCAACGTACAGAGCGCCAGGCCATTGTTTACCACGCACGGACCACCATATGCTTTCCAGTGAATATGCGCCGCTTCAATACCAACCAGCGCACCATCCAGCCGGAGATCGTAACCGCAGAACGCGCACCGTGAGTGGTAAGCGCGAAGAACGATATTCCTGAAACGCGGATCGCGGTTCCTGGAGCGATCGATAAAATCGAATCCCAGTTGGTTGGCCAGGATCCGCTGAATACTTTCCGGGAAGCGATCGGTGAGGATCTTCTGAGCCAGTTGGTCGATCATCTCAGGGTGGGCCAGCAATTGCTGGTAAGCCGCTTCATCGAAGCCGCCCGCCACCTGGTTATCAATCAGTTCTTTCTTTGTCGGCTGAGTATTGCCCTTGCGCGGTTTGCAACCTTCTGCGTGAGCGATCTCCCAGAAGCCGTCTGTTCGCAGCCGCCAGAACGGCATATTGGGATAGTCGGTGCGTCGCTTGGGGCCAAACTCTTTCAGCAGGCGAGTAAGCGGTTCGTGGATCTCCAGGCCGTAGTTAAACAGGCGTGGATGGCCTGCTTTGTACCGCGACAGTACGTACAACAGCAGCAGCGGTTTATGCGGCGCGCATACGTCACCCTGACGCCAGACAGAGAGGTTAGAGATGGCGGATTGCAGCATTTCAGGAGAGATCATAGGAATGAACCGGGTAACAGGCTGATGTTATTGCGATCATGCTCGCAAAGCCTCAATTTTTCAAGCTGTTACATCGTATGATGATTAACAAATAAACTCTTTAACTTATTGTAAATAAAGAATAAAATGCAGTGCATCAATAGAATTGAATTCAAATTTTGAGGTTGATTAATGGATATCGATTTAGATGATGTAAAAAAAGCATATCTTTACCTTAAGAGCTATGCCTACCATGAAAATCTGAATTTATTTTTAAAGCAAAGAATTGCTGAATTTGAATCGGAAGGACAAGCTGATCATTTTATAGAAATTGTTAATGTTATTAAAGATGGAAATATCAAAAATAATGAAAACCTTATAAGATGGTTTGGTAAAGTTAACTTCCATGTTTTACCTAAAAGTATAGATATAAAAGGTGAGTTAGAACAAAACGAACATAATAAAAGAAATGGTCTATTTATAAGCAATGTCCGGGATGCAGATATATACCAAATATCCAAAGTGAATTATTTTATAAATGCTCCGGTACAGTTACATATAATTGATATGCTATGGTGCGTTTTTGCTGCTCCTGCAATTGAAACGTTATTAGAAGATAATAGTTACGGTAATCGCATGCATCCCTCTGCTATTCGCTATGCGGTAGCAAAACGAACTAGCGGTGGTCAGGAAATATTTAAGAGATATATTGATCAATATAATTTATGGCGTGATCAGGCTGTTAGTATTGCTACAGATTTATCGAAAGAAGAACATGACGTTGCGCTATTGTCACTTGACCTAAAGTCATATTTTTATTTTGTTGATGTGGATTTCGATAAAATAAAAGAAGCTATAAATAGATATTACTCTCAGAGTGATACATTGCGAGATTTATCTATTCGGCTCACTGATATAATTGACGATTTATATTCTTTATATAATAAAATCACAAACACACTACAGAAAAAAACACATCCAAACTGCATAAATAAAAAGAGGTTACCAATAGGTTTAGCATCATCATCAATAATCGCGAACTGGTATTTAAGTGATTTTGATAAATCTATCGCGGATGAGGTTCGGCCTGCATATTATGGGCGTTATGTTGATGATATCTTAATGGTATTTAAAAGACCTAAATTAGATATGGAGAGGCCAATTGATTCTTTTGTTGATAATTATTTGGCTGAAGTATTACTGAGAGATACTTCCGATGGTAATTATGCCATATCTGTAAATAATAACCTCTTGCCAGTACAAAAAGATAAACTCATATTGCAATTTTTTGATAAAGCTCATAGTCGAGCTGGGCTTGAAGTTTTTAAACAAGAACTTGATGAGCGTAGCAGTGCATTTAAGTTTTTACCAAGTGAACACATAGAAAAAGAACTGGATAAATTCGCCTACGATGTTCTTTATGATGGTTCTGCAAACAAATTACGTAGTATTGTTGGTCTTGCCGAAAATGAGACTGAGCTTGCTAAATATCTTACGAGTCATATTACTGCTCATAGACTTTGTAAGTTAGATAAAAATAGCTCTGTTTTACCACAGTTAAAACAATTTTTTAAAGGGCAGAATGCATTAAGATTTCATAGGTTGTGGGAGAAAATTTATCAATATTCTTTAGTTACGAAAAATTATTCATTTGCCACATCTTTTCATCACTATGTAATTAGAGAGGTCAGTAAAGTAGAAGGTGCTCATACAGATAAAAATATAAAACTACGAACTTTGTCAATGAAGTTGATACGAGACCTTAAATATTACAATGAATTATCTTTGGCGATTACTGTCGGATTGCTTGATTTGAAGAGTCCAGTCAGTGAAAATGAATCACTCTTAATCGGTAATGCTTTCTTAACTAATAGAACAAAGTTATCAGAACTGGTTTACTTTGGCTCTGATTTGCATGAATATTCATGGCAATTCCGTTGCTCAAATTTAATTCGGCATCATTTAGTTGCATGGCCATTGCTAAATTATTCTAATTTCAATGGCGATCTTAGCAGTGAAAATGGATTTATGAGCGGCGCTGGTTTTTCTCTTGAACAAGAAAAAATAAAATTTTCCCCGCGGTTTATTCATTATGACGAGTGGGCTTTATTTAAACTTAATGGTTATTTATCAGATGGAAAAACTCTAAATGATTGGTTTTGTGATTCAATAGAGGAATATAGAAATTATTTCTTTGATCAGGATTTCCCTGTTGTCGTGAAAAAAAATGAATGTACTACCAACCGGATTTTAAAGTCTGAAATACATATTGGTAACAAACAACCATGTAAGAATGTTAAATTAGCCGTTGCTAATATAGTTGTTGATGAAAGTGATATTTACTCCGCAATTCGTAAAGATACAAAGCCAAATCTTAGTTTTCCTCGTCAGGAAAAACTTTTTAATATTCTGAATTCTGCTCTTATTGAAAAGGCAGATATGTTAGTTATGCCGGAGGTCGCTATACCTGTGAGCTGGCTGCCATTTATGGTTTCATTCTCAAGAAGACACCAGATTGGGTTGGTGTTTGGGTTAGAACATTGGGTTGTTGGAAATAGGGCATATAATGTTATTATAGAAGCATTACCATTCAAAATATCTGATAAATACAAATCCTGTGCAGTTACAGCGAGGTTAAAAAATCACTATGCGCCAGCAGAAAAGGATATGTTGGGGGATCTTAGATTAACACCCGGTATTAGCTCCGATAATTTATATTACTATCATAGCGTTTCATGGCGTGGTGTTACTTTTGCAACATATAATTGCTTTGAATTATCAGATATAACTCATCGTGTTTTATTTAAATCAGAGATAGATTTGTTGTTTGCATGTGTTTGGAATAAAGACACGAATTACTATCAGCATATATTAGAGTCGGCAGTAAGGGACCTTCACTGCTACACTGTGCAAGCTAATACATCACAATATGGAGGTTCGTGTATTCTTCGACCGACAAAAACAGAAAATAAAACAATGCTATATGTAAAAGGTGGAGAGAATTCTTGTGTGTTGACCGCAAGTATTGATATATCAACCTTAAGAAGTTTCCAATTTAAATCCAAGCCAAATGTTAAAGATTCCTTTAAACATTTACCCCCAGGATATGATAGTGAAGCTGTATTAAAAAGGTAGATTTAAGTAAAATAACTAAAATGAGGCTTGCACTAAGTATACATTATCGATGGAGTGACATTAGTTACTCCATGATTTTACCCCCGACAATTCCGCCGCCATGTTTTATATCCTTTATTGTATTTCCAATAACTCCAGCAATAGCCCCACCGATCTTTACGCCCGCCCACGTCAATGCCCCAAGCCAGAACACTGGCAACACAACAAACATCGTCCCCATCACCATATTGACGATCAAATCATCTGAAGTGTTCTGTAAGCCGTACAGGTTGAAATGCGAAGCTCCGTTCTCACTATAAATTATCTCCATCAGCCAGCTATCCAGCCAGCGAGCCAGCTCCCACCAGAAGGTAAGAAAGAACAGGGCGAACTGCACAAAGCTCAGCGTGATGACAGTTTTAATCTCCCATGCCGAAAATAGCAGGACTACTGGTATCAAAATGACCAGCGCCATTCCGAGGAAGGCTTGTACCATTGGCAGCGCTTGGCGCACGCTGTCGAAAGCAGGGAATAAAGCGAGGCTGGAAACCGACATTCCAGCGATACTTCCCAACCGACTTAACGCTTGCGATGCATTCAAGTTATCTCCCGCATTCCCACCAAACCCGTTGTACAACAGTCCGCCCTGCGACACCCGCATATTGCGCGGGCTGACCAGCGAGCGCAGTACCGCTTCTTCATACTCCTCTTTTGACTGTCCCAGTTTTTGCAGACGCTGCCAGAGCGTGGTATCGACCTGCTTCAGCAGCCGATTTTTCAGCCCAGTATCGCCATCGGACCACCACTCTTTACACGCTGGATAGCCTCCGTCACCCGTATCGCTCAGACCGTCGTCGCGGCTAGTGTCATAAGGCCAGGCGGCGCGGGGCGAACGGGAACGATCGTGGTCGTAATAGCCCGGCGTGGAGAGGTAAAAGGCCGATCCCACCCAGTCCACTTCCCGGCTTTGCTCCTCACTGATATCACTGCCCAGCCGCTTGAGGCGTGCGCGCGACGGACCATAGCAGTCGTTAACGAAATCCTGTAGCTCCTGCGCCAGCGCCGGATCGGCGATCCGGGTGTGTTGTACCTCAAAGCGCAACTGGCGCAAGTCCGGTTTGCAGGGCAATACCGCGACGGCGGCGCTGGTGATGCCTTTGCCCAGCGCATGAGTGAAGTACCACCACATCGGAACGGAAGCGCTCTGGCCGCTGAGTTCGTTGATCAGCGGTGCATAGCCGGAATCGTCGGGCTGTACCACCGACCAGCCGCACTGCTTGGTGCGCTGGCTGTCGTAGGTGAGGGTGTTGATATCGACATTCAGAAACGGCACGCCCGCGAAGAAGATCACCAGCAGGGCGCTGTAGAGCGAGTGCTCCACCCAGACGACCAGCAGGCGGGCGACATTGCCTTCGTCCGCCCCCTGGCCGCGCGCCTTCAGCCACAGGGCAACCAGCTTTGCCAGCAGGGGAAGGGCGAACAGCCCGGTGGCGGTCAGCGTCTGCCACACGCCGTTGTTTACCAGCCAGCCGAGCAGGGTGAGCACGTACTCGAAATAGCTGTTGGCGGTCATCGCGGACTGTCCGGCTGTGGATTATTGAGATTGTGCAGGCGGCGATCGCTGTCGTCCGCTACCTCCACCGCCTGTCCCTGAAGCTGGTCGCGCTGCTGTTTGCGTTGCAGGATCTGGCTGGCGGTATTGCGCGTCAGTGCCTGGCGGAAATCGAGTTCCAGCTTAAGCTGGCTCAGCTCTTCATCCAGTTGGGCGGTGGTTTTGCCCAGGCTCTCCTGCGCCTCTTTGACGTTGGCGATATTCGGTTCGCGCATACCTGCAAGCAGCGTGCGTCGGGCCAGCAGCGCCTGTTCAGTGACGCGGGCCAGCGCCAGCTCTCCCGCCAGCCGTTCGGTGAGAACTGCAATATCCGGATCGTCGCGCAGCGCTTCCACGATGCCACGGGTCAGTTGCATGGATCCGCCGGAGGCTTTCGCCAGGTTGTCGAAGCCGGGTTTCTGACTGCCATTAACCAGATCTGTCAGGAGGGGGAGGATCTTCGCCTTTTCTTCGTCGATCAGCGGATGCAGGCCGATCCCCGCCTGTGCGCCGGAACGTGCGTCCGGATCGTCGGTGGCCTGCGCCACGCTGATGGTCTGCTCGCCGACCACGCGGGTCATCCACCCGGCGGCCTCTTCAGGGGATTTCCAGGTGGTGCAAAGTTCCCCGTCGCATTCAGAGGATGTAAGAGAAGTGGTGCTGGTGGCGGGCTGCTGGTTGAGAATATTCCAGCCTGCGGCGGTGGCGTCATGGACTACCTTAATCGGCGGCTGGCCTTTGCCGCCGCGCTTTTCACCGCCGACCCAGCGTTTACCCTTTTCGGCGGCCTCTTTTGCCGCTTTCTGGTCGGTGCGGATGGCGTCGTTATCACTGGCTGCGAGGGACTGGTAATTCTCAGCTTTGGCTCCGGAAAACCAGGCAGAATCTGCCGCCAAATCGGTCATCTTCTCCGCCATTTTCTGGCAGTTCAGCAGCGATTTATCAAAATCCAGCCGTCCCTGCAGTACGCCGTTGGTCAGCAGATCATAAAGCTGCGGATTGGCGCGCTGGATAATCATCGCGGGTAGGCTGGCAACCGCCCCGGTGGCGCTCTGGATGACGTTGCCCATCAGTTGCTGGAAGCCATCGGTGATTCCGTTTAGCTGGTTGCGCACCGTGGTGTCGATATCGAAATTGCCGCACATCATATCGGCGTTCCAGCCAATGCCCACGCTGAGCGGCGAGGGGCTGAGGCGTACGGGCGGCGGCATGACGGCTTCACCGCCGCCAATCTGGTAGTAAAGCAGGTCGTCAACCGCGCCTCGCGTGCGGAAGCTGTAGTTGTCTGCCGCCACGCAAACCCAGGCGAAAAACAGTAAGACCAGGCAAAGGACTCTCATCACCGCCTCCGTTAACCCGTACTGCCGAGAAAGGTTTGCCCCCGGCGCGGACAGCATTTATAGGGCCGCCATAGCGTCCAGGCGTACGCACCGTTCTCCGCCAGCTTGTCGGCGTAAGTGTCGGTGGCGCTGCCATCCGGGAACACCGAACAGGCGGCGGATTTTTTCGGCGTGAGCATCTGCCAGCGATGGTTATCGCTGTCGCCTTCGATAACCGGGGAGGGCGGCCAGTACCCGGCGTGGGATGAGGCGGTCAGCGGAGTGTAGATATGCGGTTGCCCGGTACGCGTCACCAGATCGGCCACGCGCTGGGCGATAACGGCGGCGGCTTTATAGTCGTGCGTCTGGCTGATGGCTCCGGCGCGCGGGTAGATATTGCCCCACATATCGCCATTCTGACCGACGTCCCGCATGCCTGGCGTCAGCGCTTCCGGGTATGTCATTTCCGGCACACCGCTGCGCCACGCCAGCACATCCAGTTGACTCAGGAAATACGGTTCAAAAGGCTGCGATGACGGCGAGCAGATATAGCCAAACTGAGTGAAAAACGTCGCCAGTTCATCGCCTGCCGGGAAGCCGATGGCATCGGCATTCTTAAAGCGGATCTTGCTGTGCTGGCTGGCCACACGGGGATTCGTATCACCACCGCCTTCGGCAATGCCGGGCAACGGTGGGCTGAGTAACGACATCTCCGCCCACGGATTTTGCCCGGTGTTGCTGTAAGCCGATACCACCAGATCCGGACGAAAATGGCTGACCTTCACCGACGTGCGTACCGAGCAACCGAGCGGCGTGCAATAGAGCCAGTAGCACAGGCCGACCACCCGATAGTTCACGCAGTCCGGCGATAGGGCGGAAGCGGCGATTTCCGGCGTGGTAATGGCTCTGAGCGGGAAAGCGGCGCACAGCATCAGGGGCAACAGAAGAGAAAAGCGGTCTGGCATAACGCCTCCGGCAACAGAGTTTTCTTCTGCCGGGTGTAGCGCAATGCCCATACGATCGCTGCTGAAAACTGGAGCCCGCCCGTGAAAATTGTTGAGTCTGGCATCAACCTTTGTTGGGCTTTCTGGTGCTATTCTGTGGTTCAGGCCGGGCTACGAAAGTGGTTCCGGCCTGTTTTTTTCTTCATTTTTTATTGTGTTTAAGGAGCAAGACTTATGCCAGTAAAACGAAAACATCTGACCTGCCATGAAGTGGGGCAGATACTGCTTGCAGCGGACAGAGGGATCCATTTTGAGCGGGATTACTGCCTGATTCAGATGTGTTTTTTACACGGTCTGCGGGTCAGTGAACTGTGTGGGATGCGCCTGTCGGATATCGATTTGGTCGGGCGTTCGGTCTATGTCCGACGGCTTAAAAACAGTCTCTCAACGCAGCATCCGCTGTTTGATGCCGAATTGCCCGCGTTGATGCGCTGGCTGAAGGTGCGCCGCCGCTGGCGGGAGGCAGACAGCGACTGGCTTTTTCTGTCGCAGAAAGGAGGCCCGCTGTCGCGTCACCAGGTCAGGTTATTGCTCAGACGTTACGGCGAACTGGGCGGCGTCAGCATTTCCGCATATCCCCATATGCTGAGGCACGGATGCGGCTACGCGCTGGCGGACCTGGGGCGTGATACGCGTCTGATACAGGATTATCTGGGGCACCGGAACATCCGGCATACGGTGATTTATACGGCGACAAATACGCAGAGATTTATGAATGTCTGGGGGAATATGAGAGAAAACCACACAATTAGTGCCAGAATGTAAAGTAGTATCAGAAAAATTTAGCAAAGTGTCAAAATTTTTCTGAGACCCCTTTTGATAACGGATTATCTCTCTGTTTTTAAATAATTATTCCGATCTAATGCAGCTTAACACACCTTTGGTACCCTGCTGGCAACGTGCGTGAGTCGTCCACGTTGCCAGTTTTCATTTGCTCACCGCCTTACTGTTTTATGCCATTCCGCAAGCTCTGCTCCTCTCTCGATGGCATTTTATTTCTCATTCTCTTCTTCCACATCATTTTCTCCTGAACTCACCACTCTGGCACTAACGGGAAAGTCTAATGCAGATTTTTTCACCGCCAGAGTGATGCGGGGCCGAGTCCCGAATGTTCTTTCATCAAGGAGAAACACATGAAAAAAACGATGTTAAGCGCGTGTTTTATGCTGGCGGCGGCTAATGCCATGGCCGCCGACGGCACCATCCATTTCACCGGTAGCATTACCGACCAGACCTGCAAGATCGACACTGGCTCCCAGAATCTACCGGTGAACCTCGGCAATGTTGCCCAAACCGCCCTTAACGGGGCGAAAGGGATGAGAGCGGCGCCAACGCAATTTACCATCAACGTGAGCGAGTGCCCGGAAACGGTCACTGGTGCAAATGTGAAATTTGACGGGACATCCGATAACAACGACCAGAGCCTGCTGGCGCTGGACAGTGGCACGGGCATCGCCACCGGGGTCGGGATCCAGATCGCAGATAAAAACGGCACGGCCATCCCGCTGCACTCCGCTTCATCCGACTACACCCTCGCAGAAGGCGCAAACGCGCTCGACTTTGTCGCCCGCTATGTCTCCACAGGCCCGGCGGTCACCACCGGTACAGCAAACGGTACCTCTGAGTTCACCATCATTTACAAATAACGCTGTGCCGTCGCGGGGCGCATTCTCCTCCTCCTGGCCATGCGCCGCCGCATAACAGGGAGCGTTTCGCAGGGATGCGTATTTTTCGTCCGGAGATAACAAGATGAACAGGTATGCAGACATTTTGCTGGCGCTATTGCTGGCCGTATTTACCGTGCAGGCACAGGCCGGGATTGTCATTGGCGGGACACGGATCATTTATAACGGCGACAAAAAAGAGACCTCCGCTTCTATACGCAACCCCGACAGATCCGGTGTCTGGCTGGTGCAGAGCTGGGTGGACAGTGGCGTGAAAGGCAGCAAAACACCGTTTATCGTCACGCCGCCGTTGTTTCGCATTAATCCAGGCGAAGAGAACATCCTGCGCATTGTGCGCACTGGAGGGAGCCTGCCTGAAGACCGGGAATCGGTGTTCTGGCTGAACGTGAAGTCCATTCCCGCCACCGACGACAGCGTGCCGCATAACAACGTTCTGCAGGTGGTGGTGAAATCCCGCCTGAAACTCTTTTACCGCCCGGCGGGGCTGGAAGGACAGCCGGAGACGGCTTACCACCACCTGTCGGTCTCCCGTAGCGGCAATCGTCTTACGGTCAGCAATCCCACGTCTTACTACGTCACTTTGTTCACCTTAAAGGTGGACGGGCAGGAGATCAAAGAGGCCGATATGGTGCCGCCGAAAGGCAGCGTCAGCTTCACGCTGCCATCGACTACTGCGTCCACGGTGACCTGGCAGTCGATCAGTGATTACGGCGGCGTCAGTCAGACCGAAAGCCGTAAGCTCTGAAGGAGGGAATATGAATAACCCGAATTCCCGACTGATGATCTTCCTGCTGGCGCTGTTGCTGATTATGGTGCTGCTATTGGGTTATCTGCGTCATGCGGAAGCCCGCGAGACCTTCAATACCCACGCGCTGGAGCTGGACAGTCCGGGCCAGGCGGTCGTTGACTTATCCGCCTTTTCCGAATCCGATGGCCAGCTACCGGGCACTTACCGGGTGACGGTGTACGTCAACGGCGAGCAGCAGGGCGAGGCGCAGGATATTGCCTTCGTTGCCGGACCGGATAAAAAACTCATCGCACAGTTAACCCCGGCGATGCTGAAAGACTGGGGCGTGAATACCGCTGCGTTTCCTGCGCTGACCGCACTGCCAGCGGACAAACCGCTGGAGGATATCCGCCACTATATCCCGATGGCTTCCAGCGAGCTGCGTTTCAGTAAACTGCAACTGAACCTCAGTATCCCGCAGGCGGCGATGAGCGCTACCGCGCGCGGCTGGGTGGATCCGTCCGAATGGGACGAGGGCGTACCTGCCGCGCTGCTGAACTATAACCTCAGCGGCAGCAATACCTGGCGCGACGGGGAAAATGGCTCCGATGATAACTACTACGCCAACCTGCAGAGCGGGCTGAACCTCGGCGCGTGGCGGCTGCGCAACTATTCCACCTGGAATTACGACGAGGATAACGGCAGCCACTGGGATTCAGTGAACACGTATCTTCAGCGGGATATCCAGCGCCTGCAGGGGCAGCTCACGCTCGGCGACAGTTATACCCCGTCGGACATCTTCGACAGCGTGCAGTTTCGCGGCGCGCAACTGGCGTCGGATGACAATATGCTGCCGGACAGCCTGCGCGGGTTTGCCCCGATCATCCGCGGTATTGCCCAGTCGAACGCCCAGGTCACCATTAAGCAGAACGGCTACACCATCTACCAGAGCTACGTCGCGCCGGGGGCCTTCGCCATCAGCGATCTCTACCCGACCTCGGGCAGCGGTGACCTGGAGGTAACGATTAAAGAAGCCGACGGCAGCGAGCGAACCTTTATTCAGCCATTCTCTGCGGTACCGATTATGCAGCGTGAAGGCCGTCTGAAGTATGCCCTCACTGCCGGGAAATACCGCAGCGGCAACAGCGACAGCGATGAGCCTGAGTTTGGCCAGATAACGGCAATTTACGGCCTGCCGCACGCCATCACGATTTATGGCGGCACGCTGTACTCGGAGGACTATCAGTCCGGGGCGGCGGGTCTGGGGTTTGGTCTCGGCGAGCTGGGTTCGGTTTCCGCCGATATCACCGCTGCGCACACCACGCTGAATAACGATGAAACTCACGACGGCCAGTCGTACCGGGTGCAGTACTCAAAAGATTTTCAGGCCACCGATACCAGCTTCACCCTGGCGGCGTACCGCTATTCCACGGAGGGGTTCTACACCTTCCAGGAGGCGAACGATTTACGCTCAGACAGCGACGACGGCTGGCGGCTGACGTACAACAAGCGGCAGAAACTGCAGCTCGATCTCACCCAGAGTATCGGCAGCTACGGTTCGTTCTTTGTTTCCGGCTACCAGCAGGATTACTGGCATGAGGACGGTTACGAGCGCACCCTCAGTACCGGGTGGAACGGCAATATCAATGGCGTCAGCTACAGCGTTTCCTACAGCTACAGTGATTATCCGGACAGCACTCAGCCTGCCGACCAGCAGCTGGCGTTCAGCATCCAGGTACCTCTCAGCCGCTTTATGCCGAACGCGTGGGCCAGCTACAGCGTCAATACTGCGAAGCACGGTGACACCCGTCAGCAGGTGGGCCTCAATGGGACGGCGCTTGCCGATAACAACCTTAGCTACAGCTTCCAGCAGAGCTACACCAATCACGGTACGGGCGGCTCCGGCAATATCAACGCCGACTATAAAGGCGGGCAGGGGGAAATCACCGGCGGCTACAACTATGACGACGATATGCAGCAGGTGAACTATGGCCTGAAAGGGGGGATTGTCGTCCATCCACATGGCATCACGCTTTCCCAGCCGCTTGGTGACTCACTTGCCATCGTGAAAGCGCCCGGCGCGGACGACGCGAAGGTGCAGAACAACACCGGGGTCTATACCGACTGGCGCGGCTATGCGGTCGTGCCGTACGTCAACGCCTACCGGAAAAACCGCATCGCACTGGACACCAGCACACTCGGCGATGGAGTCGATATCGACACCGCCGTGCAGACGGTGACGCCAACGCAGGGCGCAGTGGTAATGGCGGACTTCAACACCCGCGTCGGACAGCGCGTACTGATGACGCTGCTTTACCGTGGGCTGCCGGTGCCGTTCGGCGCTCAGGCGAAAATGAAGGAGGGCGGCAGCGGCATCGTTGGCGATGACGGCCAGGTGTACCTGACAGGCGTCCCGGATGAAGGTGATATCACGGTGAACTGGAATGGAAAGCAGCAGTGCGTGGTGCATTACCGGTTGCCGGAGAATGCCGCAAACGCGCCGGTAACGGAAACTGAGCAGGAGTGTCGGGAATGAAACTTATTCGCTACATTGTGGCCCTTACGAGTGTCATCATGTTTTCTCTGCCAGTGATGGTCTGGGCGTCATGCGCCTTTACGGGCGGTGCAACCTCAGAAATTAGCGGCTATGTCACATTTGGCAATGTGTCTGTTCAACGCGATGCGCCGATAGGCAGCGTGCTTGCTACGGCGACAACCGGGACTTATAACGGTGGGCAGGCGATTGCCGGATGTTCTGAATCCTGGACTTATCGCTGGGAACTGAGCAAATGGAGCTCGTTGAGTTCCCAGGGCAACAAAGTCTATAACACCAATATTGCAGGAGTGGGGCTCCGGCTAACAAACACTGCATCTGGAAAGTTGCTTCCCTATGACCAGAGTATGGGAACGGGCAGCGTCATTATTAATGCTGATGGTATTAAAGCTGAATTAATCAAAACGGGCGACATTACGGGCGGAACCCTGGATACCGGTATGCTGGCGCGGGCCTCGGTGGCAAACCAGTTTTATTTTGCCAATGTCACGTTGAATGGCACAAATACCATTACCTCTGAATCCTGCTCCGTTACCACTAACCCGGTTAATGTCCCGCTGGGCGACCATGACAAAAGTGAGTTCAGCGGTCCGGGTACCGCAACAGCCTGGCAGACATTCAATATCAATCTGAGTTGTGTTCAGGGCGCGCGGATTAATGTGCGTATTGACGCCACAGCAGACAGCGACGCAGGCGTACCCGGTGTCATTAAACTCGACAGCGATCCCGTTAATGCCAGCGGTGTCGGCGTTCAGCTCTGGTATCGCTATGAAGATAGCCCGGTACAGTTCGGCCAGGAGCGGTATTACTATACCTCGCCATCAGGTGGTAACGAATATGTTCAGCTTCAGGCGCGCTATTACCAGACAACGCAGAGCATCACGGCCGGAAAAGCGAACGCCACAGCGACATTCACGCTGAGCTACAAGTAAATCACCGGAGCAATGACATGAGAAAAGTTATATGTTTCATGCTGTTGATGCTGGTGGTTTCACCGATCGCCCGAGCCAGTTGTTCATTTTACAGCGGCGTGTCCGGAGAAGTGCCGGGTTATCTGAACTTCGGCAATGTGGTTGTTCAGCGTGATGCACCGATAGGCAGTGTACTCGCCACCGCAGTAACAGGCGCTTATAACAATGGCAATGCCATTGCAGGATGCACCAGGGAGGCCTGGACCGCTCGCTGGGAGTTGACGCAGTGGGGGACGCTCAGTGGCTATGGCAACGGCGTCTACAATACCAACCTCGCTGGTGTCGGTTTACGTCTGAGTGCAGCACAAACGGGCAAAGTACTGCCCTATGAAGGCAGTTACCCCTACAACGCCGGAGGCTCATGGGCATCTATTCCTGGCGATGGCATCAAAGGGGAGCTTATCAAAACGGGAGATATCACCAGCGGCACGTTAACCGACGGTATGCTGGCGCGCGCCTCGGTAGTGAACCAGTTTTATTTTGCTAACGTCACGCTTAACGGTACCAACACTGTCACTGCAGCCTCCTGCTCGGTGACCTCGGTGGATGAGCCGGTCCAGCTTGGTGATCACAACAAGCGGGAGTTCAGCGGCGTCGGCTACACCACGGACTGGAAGGGATTTAATATCGTGCTGGACTGCAATAAAAGCGCGCATATTTATGTGCAGATTGATGCCACCCGTGATGCGTCGAATGCGCCAGGCGTGATGGCCATTGATTCCGAAAGCGGCAGTACCGCGGCGACGGGCGTTGGGGTTCAGCTTTACTTCGCGCCGGACAACAGCGCGGCGCAGTTCGGGCAGGTAAAGGATTATTATACTTCGCCTAATGGCGGGATGGAGACCGTTCAGCTTAAGGCGCGTTATTACCAGACGGCTTCAGCGGTGACGGCAGGGCCCGCCAATGCCACGGCGACGTTTACGCTGACGTATAAATAGCTACCTGAACAATTTTACAGGTTTTAGACTAACCCTCTGTTTATCAGGGAAGATGATAATGACCCAATATTGGTGGAAAGATCTTTTTGATCGCAATAATAACTGGCAGGGTCTGGAGCTGATACTCAAGAGCAGCCAGAGGACCGACGTGGCAATGGAAATGCTAAGTGGTCGGTATGGGCGAATGGCGCTGCAGGTCTCAGGGAAGACATTATTCTGGGCATCAATGTTGAAAGATCATTCTGGTGTCTGGTTGGTATTTAATGCCGATCATTCCGCTTGCCAGACATTATTACCGGCTGTCACATCTGAAGATATTGAGGGTATTAAAAACAAAGGCGAACGGGCCTGGACAGGCGAATGGTGTCGCTATTTTTCCCGGCAATTAATGAATGCGCCAGTGCCTCTTCTGTCTCCTCGCCGATGGCTGATAAGGCCGATGGAGGCCAAATATCCATTACCGAAATTATCCGGACAGCGTGTTCCTGTAAATAGCTGGCGTTTTGATTCCCCAGAAAGCAGCAGGGATATCGGCTGCAGTTGGACGCTCTACGGCGAAGATTTTCCTGATTTGGTTAATCCTGACAAAGTCCGATTAATGGATTGGTGGTGGGGAGGCAGCCTGCTACTTGGACGTTATCCGATACAACCTGATGCCGGAAGGTTGAAATGGTGGCGTAAAAAATGCCGTGAGGGTGCGCTGCCTCCAGTACTTGTCTGGTATATAGCAGGGCTGGGATCATTTGTTATTCTTGATGGTCATTATCGTTTACAGGCAGCGATTGCAGAAGAAATTCCACCTTCATTTCTGGTGCTCAGCGAATTGCAGGAACGGGATTTTGCTACCGATCAAGACCATCGTGCCCGTATTGTCCGGGCTTTAGAACAGCAGCTCAAAAATCCTAAGTGCAAAATCGATGGTGTAAATCAGACGCTGATTAATCTTTATGACACACGCTATCTTTATGCCTCAACCCATAGCCGCGCGACGCTCGGCGAAGGAACGCGCTGGGCACTGGAGTTAGAAAGCTATCTGCAACGGCATCAGTTGGAAGACTATCGGGACAGAGTACTTAATGGCGTTAACGATGAATGTTGAATTAAGGACAACAAATGGCGGCATTCTTTAGGGAAACAGAGTAAACGGGCTTGCGGATACCAGCATCCCTGCTGGCCGACTATTTTAATGACACTGGTTTTTGACTCTCGAGACTCTGGTGTACCGCCTCACAAATACGGCTGACCGCCAGTCCGTCCACCGCGGTGACCGGGTAAGGCGCTTTATGTATGACCGCCCGCACAAAATCATTGATCGGGTCGATACCAAAACCGCTGGCGACGCCGTTGCGGTAGTTGATGAAATAGCTGTTGGGCGTGAGCGTCATGCCCGGCGTGGTGATTTCCAGCCCGCGATGCTGTGAAGTGCTGCGGATATACGTTGCCTCGCAGAGAATATCGATACGCCCGTCGTTGTCCTTCGGAAAGCCCTCCGGCAGCACCCACGAGTTTTCCACCACCCACGAACTGCCGTCGGCCATCGTCAGCAGGCTCTGCACGCTGTCGAAGGTGTCGAGGCCGCATTCGACCATCAGCCGCTTCTGCCCGACGGCGTACACCGACACCACCTCCTGCCTGGAGAGGTGACGCACCAGGTCAAAGCAGTGGGAACCGAGAAACCACACCGGAGAGCTTGCGCCCGCCCAGTCCAGCCACTCCGTCGGGACGCTAATCACGTCGTCCATGCTGATATGCCCGCGCAGGATGCGCCCGGCTTCCGGCTTCTCCAGTTCTGCCTTAATGCGCATCACCGCCGGGTCCCAGCGTTTGTGGAAATCGACGCCGACCAGCAGGTCCCGCTGCTGCGCCATCTCCACGATAAGCTCACATTCGCGTACTGAGGTGGCGAGCGGTTTCTCCGCCAGCACATGTTTGCTGTGGCGCAGGGCGGTGAGGATGGATTCGGTGTGGTACGGGTCCGGTGTCGCCACCGAGACCACATCGACGGCTTCCTCCTGCAACAGGACATCCAGCCGGGTATAACCCATCACGCCGTAGGCCATGGCAAGGTCGTCACAGCGCTCTGTATCCGTGTCGCAGATGGCGACCAGCACCGTGTCCGGGTTATGGCGGTACGTGTTCATGTGGTGTTTGCCGTAGATACCCGCGCCCACCACGGCGGCTCTGATTTTGTTCATTAGTGAGTCCTCAGAATAAGCCCAGGGAAAACAGCCAGCCGATGATGACGGCCAGCGGTCCGGTCAGTTGTCTCGACAGCAGAAAGGCGGGGACGCCCTTCGCAATGGTCTCCGGCTTTGCCTCCTGCATCGAAAGGCCAACAGGCACGAAGTCGCAGCCAACCTGCACATTGATGGCAAACAGCGCGGGCAGGGCGAAGGCCGGAGATATCGCCCCTGCGCCAATCTGTGTGCCTATCATCACGCCAATCACCTGCGAGATGGCCGCGCCCGGTCCGAGCACCGGGGAGAGGAACGGAATGCCACAGATGAGCGACAGCAGCACCAGTCCCCACAGCGAGTTCGCCAGCGGCGTCAGGGCGTGGGCAATCAGGCTGCCGAGTGCGGTCTCCTGGACGAGGGCTATCAGCAGCGAGACAAAGGCCATAAACGGGATAACGTTGCGCAGGGAAACGTCCACTGCTTCACGGCTGGCAGCGAACAGCAGGGCGATAACGTGGCCGACGGCGGTACCGGTCTGCTCGACCATGCGCACCAGTTTCTCCGCGCCACGCGCAGGTGGTGGAGTGGTGATTACTCGTGGCGCAGGCTCAGGCATAGCCTCTGGCTCGCTCTCAGGTACGTCGGCAGTATCCACCATTACCAGTTGCTCCATCGTCACGCCGGAAACGTAGTTATCCTCGGTAATAAAGTGTGCCAGCGGCCCGGCGCGCCAGGTGGGGAGCACGTTGATGGTCGGAATGCCCTTCTGCGGGTACAGACCGCAGCGCAGGGACCCGGCGCAGTTAATCACCACGCACAGAATGTCGTTATCCGGTGGAATATCGGCGAAGCCGTTGACGATTTCCGATTCGGTGAGCGCGCCGATTTCTATCGCTACCGGATGAATCTCGCGTCCGGTCAGCGACAGCAACTTTTTGCCGCTGCCAACGGGCAGCCACAGTCCTTTACCGTATCCGCCGGGGCCGGGAGGAATAAGCACCGTATTCATGGCCGCCCCTCCTCAATCACCAGATTGCCGTGCAGGTCATGGAGTTTCGGCACCGGGCCGGAGAGATGAACCGCGCCGACGTGGCAGGGATTCAGGTCGCCATTAAACACCAGCGTCAGGTGGCCGAGTTCAAACAGCGCCTGCTGAGCCCCCTTGCCAACGGCAGTCACCAGATAATCGTGCCCGGCCAGCATCAGGCGGTCGCCGGGCAGTATCATCAGGCTCTCTTCCCGGAACGACGGCTCCAGCGACAGGGAATAATCGAGGCAGTCCTTCGGCCCGTTGCTGTCGAAGGTGATGAGCATTTTGTCGGTGAGACCATCAGCGACGAACAGCCCGATGGCAGTAATACGTGCGCAGTAAATCATCATGATGCATTCCCCCGCTTGCTGAGCCGCAGAAACAGGTACTCGGTGATAATTCCGCGGATAAGACCAATCAGCATGGCAGCGGCGATATAGCGCAGCGCCAGCGAGGTGACGGGCAGGCCGAGCGCCTTAACCCCGGCGGCGACGCCGAGCCAGACGAACAGCTCCGAGGGCACCACGTGGGGAAACAGGCTGGTGAGCGGATGGGCGGTGGTGCCGAGTGCATCCTCATAGCCGGGCTTGCTCTTCTCAGGTAAGAGTTTGCCGAGGGTCAGTGCGCCGGGGCTGCTCATAAAGAACCAGCCGAGCACCGGCAGCACGCCGTAGGTGAGAATGCGCGAGCGGCCGAGCAGGGCGGCGACTTTCTCCATTCTGACGGTCCCGACCAGCTTCATCAGGAAGTTGATGGCCAGCAGCAGACAGATAAGCATCGGGATAAGCCCGGTCATCATGTCGAGGAAGATTTTACCTGCGGCCTGGAACAGGTGGATAAAGCCTTCAGCCAGGGAGACCAGAAACATGGTGGCCTCCTGTACTCAGTGCGATGGTGCATGGATGTGGTTTGGTGTGCATAAACAACTCTCCTGTCAGGTATCGTTGGTTAATGCGTCCTGCCACTCACAGCGCGGGTCGTTATGTCCCGGAGTTGTCGGTTGTTGTCATGGGATGAAGCGGTTTACGGGGTTCACGTTTATTACTGGAATTGAAGTAACGGCCGGGCCAGATTTCTGACGGATGCACGTCGAGCGCGATGGCAATCAGCCACTCGCCTTTCGGCCATGGGCGCGTCAGGGTATTCGACAGCGTTGACGAGGCCAGCCCCGCTTCCCGCGACAGTTTCGCCAGACTGGTACCGCGCTTGTGTAAAGCGGCAACGATGTCGGCGGGGTGCCAGTCTTTTTTAACCATTTCGGTTACCTCCGTTGTTGACTATGAGTCACAAATGTATGCTAGCACGCTTTTTATGTGACTCATAGTCCGTGGACCAATAATCAACGAAGATTGATGCTGGCTAGATGGAAAAGACGGGATCAATTAAAAAGGTACTGGGCAACAGAATCAGGGCGCTACGCAATGAGATGGGCCTGTCCCAGGAAGCTTTTGCTGATAAATGCGGCATCGATCGCACCTACATGAGTGGCATTGAGCGAGGAGTAAGGAACCCCACGCTTGTTGTCATTTGTGCAATTTCAGACGGTCTGGGGATGGATCTCAGCCATTTATTTATGTTCGACGATACTGCAGAAAAAGACGGCGAATCAATGGATTGTGACTCATAGTCCGTGGTCTGATAAGCAACGTAAGTTCATTTTATCTGGATGAAAAATACATCCAGTATTCAGGCGCAGTTTGGCGCACATCTCAAAAAACTCAGACTCCAGTCAGGCCTGTCTCAGGAAGCATTTGCGGATAAATGTGGGCTTGATCGTACTTATGTGAGCGGTATTGAGCGTGGGGTAAGGAATCCAACCCTTGAAGTACTAAATGTTTTAGCTCAAGGGTTAGAAATTGAAATTAAGAATTTATTTGAATTTAAATAAACTATTAATTGGTAATGTTAGGGATTACGTTTTTATTTGAAATGTTTCTCATTTCTTTAATGTATCCATCGATACGATAAACCCATCTGGGATCAACATATTCTCGCATATCATTGTCGAAATCGTCCAAATTAATGAGTTCAAGTCGCTTTGATTCTTGTGAAATCTTTAGTGCATCTTTCGTGAAATAGTTACTGGTTATAATTACTGACTTTGTAGCGTTTTTTATATTTAGCAAGCCCAAAGCATTTCGAGCTATTTCTACTCCAACTTTAGTTTCTTTTTGTTTACATTCAATATATAGCACCTCGTGTTCCCTTCCGCTGCCTTTTTCTGCAATAATATCATAACCACCATCTCTAGTTTTTTTAGTGATGTTAACATCATATCCTTTTTTATAATATAAATAACCACAAAGAAGTTCAAAATCACGTGAGGATATTTTCCTTATCAGATCTTTAGTTGGCAGTGGATGATTGATAAATTTTGCATTTATTAATGAAATAATATCCTCACATCGATAAAATCCATTGTCAGACAGAAACATAATGTGCGCGGTCACATAAGCATTAACGACACTGACTGCTTGATAAGGGTTTTCGGGTAGTAAATCGAGAATCCAAGAGATAGATTGCCATGGTGGATTCTTTTCATTTACTGAAATTAATCTTTTAAGAAATGATTCATGGTTGAATATTTCTCTGATGTTAAACTTTCCACTATCAAAAACCCAGTTTCTGATGATATCATCACCGCCTAAAAATGCAGTGGGAATTATAAATTTGTAAATTAGATCTTTTACATCGTTTTCTGAATATTTATCAATGTTGATAATGTATTCTTCTAAATGTTTGGTGGTTGGGAATTGAAAATCCATTATATCATAATCTCGCTCCCTTCGATCAACCGAAATCATATCAAGCCATTCTTCAAGCGTCAGTTTGGTTGCATCTATAAATCTTGTGTTCTTTTTTAATTTTCTTTTCATAGACTTTATTACTTTATTTGATGTGAAGTGTATTATCTACAAAAAAGCTCATAGATAAAGTTATTAAGGTCACATAGTTGTCATTTTAAAGATAGGTGAAATATATTGTACACATGATGAAAATATTAAATGATATTCAGAAACAATCGAGCGTTATCTATTGAGTGACATTATATGCCTAGCCGCCTCCACCTCACTACATCCCATCTCCCGCATAATCCGCATCCGCTCGGCCTTTTCATGCTTCTCGGTCATTGCCAGCGCCAGATACAGTGCAGGCGGCACCACCCGAAACAGCGCTTCAACTCGCGGGGATAGCACCACACCCTCGGTATATTGCCCCGGTGATTTCACCGCAGAGCGCAGCAGTTGCCGCTGTTCCTCGGTCAGCGCCTTAAACCGGCACACCTGATCGATCTCTTCTGGCGGCATCACTAGCAGTTCCCACCACTCGATCATATTGAGCAGTTTCTTCGCTTCATCGGGAAAATCCGCCAGGTTCTGGGTGGCGAGCCACAGCCAGATGCCGAGCTTGCGCCACATCTTTGAGCCCTTCGTGAGGAAGCGCGCCAGCAGCGGATTGACGGTGATGATATGCGCTTCATCGGTGATGTTAACGATGGGCCGCGCCAGATGCTGGTCGCGCTCGCCGAGGTTATTAATATGATTAATCAGTGAGATATAGCTGATGGCAAGCTGCGCTTCATAGCCTTCGCGGGCAAAGGTGGCGAGATCCACCAGGGTGATGTCCGCCTCCGGCCACATCGTGCCTTCGCGGTTAAACAGCTCGCCTTCAAACCCGGCACAGAACAGGTTGATGGATTCCGCCATCTCATACGCCCGCTGGCGGCGAGTCTCCGGCAGGCTGGCATTGCGGGAAAGGGCGAACAGTGCGTCACGGATATCCTGGGTCAGCGTCTGGCGTTTTTCCTCGTAGCAGGTGTGCGCGGCGGCGATAATCGCCTGGCGGATCATCGCCCGGTCAGGTCGGGTAAGGCGAGCATCCTCTTTTGCTTCGCCACCGGTGATCATCAGCCGGGCGGTGATCTCCATTTCACCGAGCACATCGCGCTGGTCATCGCCGTCGCTCTCTTCGTCCTCAGGCGGTTCGGCGTCGGTAACCGCTTGTTCCACCAGTCGCCAGGCATCGGCGAACAGGGGCAGGGTGACACCGGAACCGGGACGCAGGTTGATTTTGTTCACCGTCAGACCGTGGGCGGCAGCGTAGTCCGCCATCAGGCCGAACGAGTTCCCGGCTTCGATGATAAACAGGCGAGGGCGGTGCAGTGCCATCAATTGGGCTATTTTCGCGTTCAGCGTGGCGGATTTGCCCGCTCCGGTCGGGCCGAGCAACAGCAGATGGCCGTTCTGGGCGCGGTCTAGCTTATTCAGCGGATCGAAGCACAGCGGCGCGCCGCCGCGATTGAAGTAACAAATCCCCGGATGCCCGGTGCCGGTTTCCCGCCCGTACACCGGCATCAGCCCGGCGATATGCTGAACGAAGTTGAGCCGGGTATACAGCCCGCACAGATCGCGCAGGGGATCGAAACACATCGGCAGCCAGCGTAACCAGTGGCTTAAGGGGGCCACTTCATGCTGCTCCTGTACGGGTACCAGACCGGCGTTAAGCAACAGGCTGTGCAACTGGCGCTGCTGGCGAAACAGGGTATCGGTGTCGGGTGCATGCAGGTAAAACGCCAGCGTGCTGCGGTAGAGCTTATGGCCGTCCTTGAGATAGCTGCGTACCTCGTGGCAGTCGCGGCGGGTGTATTCCGAATCGGTGTTGTCGCCAATCGCCCGGTCGGCGAGGTGGCTGATATGCTGCTCCAGCTTGTCCTGCGGATACACCACTACGGTCAGGTTTATGATGGTTCCCGCAGGCAGCAGGTCGAACAGGGCATTGATGCCGTCGCCGCGCGAGGTTTCTCCGGTCAGCAGGCCGGGCGGCGGCGCTTTGCGCAGGCGGTCGACCACCATCACTTTATGCGGTCGGTTATCCAACCACCAAACGCCGTTCTTTGCGTCCGAGCGCGGTTCGCTCGTCAGCAGTCGTTCAGCGAAATCGGTGATAACGGGCAGAGATTCAGCTTCCGGTAAATCCAGTTGTCGCCAGAAGGCTTTTTTATCTTCCACTGGAGGCGCAGGATTAAACCAGCGCACCATCCAGCGGTGAATGGCCTGTTCATTCTGGCGGATGGCGTTAATTCCCGCCGCTTTCAGCCCGGCGGTGAGACGCTCGCAGATATTGTTCAGCGTCTCTTCCGGGGACGGTTCGTCCGGCGAGAAACCTGGAAGCCAGCGGTACACCACCATCCGCGTGCGCCGCCACGTCGCCCGCCACCGGGTACGGGTGACGGTGTTATCGAGAAACAGCCCCTCATCGCGGGTGAGATTCGCCATATGGTTTGCCATCTGCGTGAGCCATTCGCGGGTAAAGGCGGAGTTGCGAATTTCCGGTGCGGCGTAAGCTGAAAGTGATGCCAGCCACGCCTCGCTGTCGTCCTCGTCCTGGCAGAAAAACTGCACCACCCACGGCGCACGTTCATGCTCATCAAAGGCATCCTGTAATGCGTCGGTGACGGTATCGCGCATCTGTTCGAGAAAGGCCGTCGAGCGGCCTTCGGTGCCAACAGGTATTAGCTCAAACACCGCGCCCACCGAGCGGCCATCTTCCAGCAGCAGCGTCTGCGACTCCGGCAAAAACTCCACCCACGGCAGCCAGTCGACAAAGGACGGGCCCTTGCGGTAGCTGGTATTCAGCGCCTGTTGCGGGAGACCGCACCGTTCATTCATGGCGGAGTCAGGCGTTCGCCCGGTAATGCATACTGCGGGCGGGTATAGAAGGGGAAGACGGTGCTGTAACCAGGCACCGGGGTGTTGCCGTTAAGGTGCGGGAAAACGTACAACACAAGATCCGGATTGGGCAGGCGCGGAAACTGGCTACGGATGGTATCCGCTTCGGGTTGCGACACCGGACCATCCGGCGGGCGTCGCAACCGGGCGCGAGCATCAAGCAGGGCGGCACTGCCGCCGCTTTGCTGCTGCCACAGCGAGAGCATGCTGGCATCAGGATCGACCGGCATCAGTTCTTCCTGTGAGGTGCTGCATCCGGCCAGTAACAACAGAAGTATAAGGATGGTAAATTTCATTCCAGCCCTCCCGGTGTGCTGGCCTGCTGGTATTTCACTTTGCGGCCTTCCGGCTCGTAGTCGATAGCCAGCGGTTCGGTGAGATGCACCGCCACCTTGTGGCCCGGCGGCACATACACCGCGTCGAACATCTGGCCGTAGTGCTGTTTCATCCAGTCGGCGGTCTCTTTTAATCCGCCGCCGATGGCCTGGCCGAGCACGTACTGACCGTTGTTGCCCGTCACTGCGCTGGTGATGCTGCCGTCCTCGACCACGGTGGTGCTTTCGCCGTTGGCGAAGGCCTGCGCCGCCGCACCGGAACCCGCCAGCAGGAACTGCGAGGTCAGGTACTCCTTCGCATTGCTTTTGCGCTCGCCGGGAATACACGGCAGCCCCTGGTTATCCGAAAGCCAGCCGATCTCCTGCTGTTTGTTGCCAGATTTGCCGCCCTGTGGGACGGTGCGGATGGTGCCGTCGTGAAACAAAAAGGTCATGGAAGTGATTTGCCCGCGCACGCAGGAGAGCGTCCAGTCGCCGGAGGCGATACCGGAGACCACAGCGCCCGCCACATCCGGCAGTTCGATGCCGTTGGCGGTGAGATTGTCCTCGCCAATCAGCAGCTTGAACGGGTAGGGATCGCTGACGGTGCCGTTAAGCGGTACGCGGCCAATCAGCGCCGTCATCGCCACCGATCCGGTCAGCGTGGCGTTCTGCGGCAGGGTGTAGACCTTCACATCAGGTTTCGGTGGCGGCTTGTCCGCCGCTTTCAGGGGGACGCGCAGCAGCTTTTCATCCACGGTCGGAGGTGCATCCAGCGGTTCCAGCCAGCGGATATCTGGCTGTACGTCAGCAGGCAGTTCACCGGGCGTCAGCCCCAGACCGGGCGGGATATCGTCCGGGCGCTTGGTCATCAGATGGTTGAGCTTATCCAGCAGTCCCCGCTGGCTTTTTAGTAGCTCGTCGCGCATCTGCTCCTGCTGCCTGCGCATATCGCCGCGCAACTCCGATACCAGCGTCGCCTGCTGGGCTTTCAGCCGCTTCTCGCGGGCCTGCTGGCTTTCGTTATCGCTCTGGATTACCTGAAGCTCCCGGCGGTACTGCTTCATCTGGCCGACCAGCGTGGCGACGGTATCGGCAGGCGTGTCGCCGTCGATACCCAGATCGCGTAGTTCCTGTGGCGTTAACGCTGCCACGGTGCGGGGCGGGGTGGTCTCCTTCGTACTTTTGCCTGCCGGGCGCAGCAGCAACCAGCCAGTGAGAAAGACAATAACAGGCAGCAGGATTTTCAGCAGAAGACTCTGGCGCGGCATCATGGTTTCGGCTCCGGCAGCAGGGCGCGGGAAACCGGGCCTTCCGTTACCAGGTACACCACGGTGGTGTCTTCTGCCAGACCACGCGGGCCGAGCCAGTCATGCTGGAACGCGGCAGCGGTGAACTGCCCCTGAAGCTCGCGCGGATCGAGCGTGATGCGCCGCCCGCTGCGGTTTTGCAGGCGGATGGCGGTGACGGTGGTGGCATTGACCTGCCATGAAGCCAGCGGGATGGAGGTAACAGGTTGCTGAGGCAGTAAGGTGGTGATGCGTTTCGCCAGCCGGACGGGGGCGGGCGTCACGCCTGGCAGGGCTTCGACGGTACGCAGCGGCGCATACAGGTTCTGCGCGGCATAGCGTACCAGCAGAACGGGCAGGGGCTCGGTTGATGCTGTTACCGGGACGGGCGTTTTGGCTGTGGCAGGCGTCTGCGGCGTATAGCTAATTTGCACGGGTTCAAGTGGCGAAGTGCCCTGGATGGCCTCAATATCCAGCAGGATCAGTTCACCGCTGTCAGTATCTCGTAGCTGAATGCGGGTGGCCGGGAACATCGTATTCGCCAGCAGGAAGACCTTTCCACCCGCGCTTTGCAGACGCACTTTGCCTTCCAGCGTGGCGGGATAGCCGATGCGCACCGGTTTACCCACGTCGACAATTTGCTCCTGCCCGACATGCAGCGTGACGGGCAGCGGGATGTTTTCCCACTGCACCACCTCAGTGGCGAAGGCGGGGAAACTGAACAATAAAGCAAAGAGGACTGGCTTCATGGTTTCTCCTCCGCCACCAGACGCTGCGGCGCGGCATCGGTACAGTCGATCGCCAGCCCCCACGGATTTTTCTCCGCATCAATGGCATAACGCATCACCTGCAACGGGTAGCGCACCAGCGCCTTTTTCACCGGCTCGTTCTGGTAATACTCTTCAACTGCCACGTCGAGCGTTACCCGCCAGGCATCCCGGCTTAAGGTCTCGACGCGCGGGACAGGGGGGTTATCACCGTCATGCACCAGGCTGCTGTAGCCGTGGCCGGGAAGTTCATACACGCCGCGCGTGCGCTCGCGCAGCTCACCGCCGTTGCGCCGTACCTGGAAATCGTGCTCCAGACGGGTGTGGCAGGCGGGCGTCAGGTAGGCGCGCAGCGAACGGAGGTTGCGGGAATAGTCCTCCTCACCGTTATCCGGCCAGCGGTTAAGCTGCTGGAAGATATAAAAAGTGAAGGCGTAAACGCTGGCGGGCGGCACTTCCCACCACGGCCGGGTACTGCCGCTGCGCAGGTCCGGCGGGAACCAGAGGGTGAGCTTTTGCGGGGCGCTATACCAGCCGTAGCCAACGCCCGCCAGACACAGGCACAGCAGGACAATCACGGCCCGCAGCGTCAGAATATGGTTATCGCGCTCGGCCAGCGCATGGCGAAAACGACTCATTGCGGGCTCCTGCGTACCACCCATACGGCACTGTGCTGAACCAGTTGTCCGCCGCGAAGATGATGACGCTCCAGCCAGGCAAGGATTGCCTGTGGTAGCCAGCTATCAGGCTTGCCACGTTTGGCGCGGGCCAGGATGCGCCCGCCGCCCTGAATCAGTAATGCCGCACCCGCCAGTGCCGAACCGGGGATCAACGGCCAGTAGTGGGTTATCAGGGTCAGCAGAATGCCGAACGCACAGCCGCCGCCAAGACCGAGAGCCAGCGCCAGAAACATCTCACTGGTGGTCAGGCCGCGCCAGACCACGGGTTCGCGGTTGAGGCGGTCGGGGAGAAAGGGAATGGTCGCCATATCACAGGACGTCCGAGGCCTGATTGAGCAGCCAGATGATGACCACCA
Source organism: Klebsiella sp. JN_Kp122 (assembly GCF_040062085.1). NCBI lineage: Bacteria > Pseudomonadati > Pseudomonadota > Gammaproteobacteria > Enterobacterales > Enterobacteriaceae > Klebsiella > Klebsiella sp. JN_Kp122. The sequence continues at coordinate 52,813 of NZ_JBEAHW010000044.1, read as the reverse complement.
GAAGAATGCTGCCGACGCCTGCCATAGAGCCCAGATCTTTCCACTGCTTGCGCCCGCTCTGGATCTCCGAGTAGGTGGCAATGCAGTTGTTCGCCACCACCAGAAAACCGACGGCGCAGATGGCCAGCGCCAGCAGTACCACGATGTCAAAAACGTAGTTTTGCAGCGTCTCCATAATGCCCTTGCCCTGGCCGCGCGACGGATCTTCCATCGTCGGCAGGTCGGCGAGGGCGTTAAATGTGGCGAACAGCAGTAACAGAAGCCAGCGCATGATACCTCCTCAGCTCAGTACCAGCCAGAAGCTGACCAGCACCAGTAACAGTGAACGGGCCGCCACCGCGCCAAAGCTCTGCCAGCTCAGGCGCTGGCGGCAGACGCCCTGCCAGGCGACCATTAGCGTCCAGGCGCACCACAGCAGCAGGACGCTGGTAAACAGGCCGAGTATGAGCAGGCTGACGGTCTCCGGTTTGCTCAGGCTGGCGGCCTGAAAGGCGGCGAGTTGCGAGTCAGTCATCGGGATGCTCCCGCTGGTAGCTGGTGCTCAGGGGCTGAATAGCGCGCGGCTGCGCCCTCTCCGGGGCAAGGTAACGGCGGATGCCCTGCTCAACGGTGGCGATGTCCTGCTGTGCCTGTAAGTAGTCGAAGAGGTAGCGCGACTGTGGATCGGTACTGGCACTGGTTTGGGCGCGTTCCAGCGAGGTTTTCACGCCGTCGAGTTGCTTTAGCGCGAGGGCTAGCTGGGTGGATTCCGGGGAGGCGATTGCAACTCCTTGGAGAAGAAGAATAGATACATTTAGTAGTGTAATTCTGTTCATTTATATCACTCCGTGAATACCGGAGTGATAATAAGAAAAATTCAATCAGATGGGATCTGTAAATTATTATTCAATAATAAAAGATGCTTGATTGGTATGTTGAAGTTCAATTAAAACAATGGGTTGCATTTTATTCTGGCTCGCGTCAACACGTTTGCGAGCCATGGATCATAAGTTAATCAGATGACGAAAAACTTTTCGTGAAATCTTCATGAATTTTCAATTCATAATCATCTGGAGCATCAAGAAATTGGATGTCTATATGATTTCCATATTTAGATGTTAATTGTCTAGCTTTTCCATTTTCGTCTTTTCTATCTCCAGTGGCCAAGAAGAATTTTTGATATCGTCTTGGTGATACACCTTCAAATAACAAAAAGTTTACTTTATCTGCTTCATTTAATTCACTAATAGCATCGTTATGTAATCTTAATGCTAAGCTTTTTTCATAAGGTTCTATAAAAACAACCTTTTTAATTCCTGATGCCACAATATGCCGTGCACAATTATGACAGGGATATGTTGTAGAATATAAAATTTTGCCTTTTGTACTTTCACTAGGGTTTCTTGCTAGAGAAGTAATTGCATCCATTTCTGCATGGATCGCTCGTGAGTATTCTATTATAGAAGACACCGGCGTTTCATTAAATAATAGGTCAGCAATTTCGCTAGATGAGACCGCTTTGGGCATACGAGGTAGTTCATCTTCAGAAGATCTCGGATCTTCGTTAGTAAAAATGTTATAATTTTTTAAAATTGATTCAAACTTCTCTCTGATTTTATTTTTATGTTCATCGTTGAAACAATGGCCTCCCTTATGAATGCAGCGATGATCGTCAGCAATGTTTCCCGTTTCATAATATAGCCCACCAAAAGATTTAGGGACATCATTACGTCCTGTGGCTATAATATCGCCATCATCGTTTAAAATAGCTGCTCCGACTTGTCTTGAAAGACAGGCAGATGTTAGAGAAGCAGAAAAAGCAGTATACATGCCTTTCTCATCACGTGTAGGAGTTATGCCATTCTTACCATGAATCAATGCAATGCATCGCGAAATTGCTTGTTTTTGTAATGACTTATTACCTGAATTATTGTTGATAAAAAAATCGGAATCTAATATCGTTTTTTCAGTTTGCTGGCCGGTTTTTTTCTCGGACTTCTTATCCTCAGTAATTATCTTGTAAATATCATTTGTTGATATACCCTCATCTCTTAAGTTTATAATTCGTTCGCTTTCACTTCTAAGCATACCAAACAGATAAAAATTATGTGGATATATTAATCGAAGTAGCTCAACTTCATGAGGATGTTTTAATTGGTCAATAATAAATGCAACTTTACCAATATCTTTTTTTTCAGGAAGAATACTTTTTTTTACCTTTATTTCAGCTTTTATTCTGGTTATTTCGCTAATTACCGCTTGAGATAAATAAGTGGTTTCTATTGTTTCCCTGATTAAGTTACCTTGCTTTTGTAATTTTAGATAACGCTCTGCAGCATTGCTAATAATTAGTTCATCAAGTTTCGAGTGTTTCTTAGAAAGATCTGTGATTATATCACTAACTCTAATGGTATGAGTATCATAATCATAAATATCTAATTCTTCCTTTACAGTCTCGACGAGTGACCTAAAACCGGAACCAACAGTGCCACATATGCCAATTATAAGGGTTTTTGACTGTCTGGATTTTATGAAATCAATGGATTTTTTCTTTGTCGAATCATCATCCATCGACTGGTTTTTTGATTCTTTTTCCGCTATTGCTGTGTTCGTCATTTGCGATTACACCAAATTATTTACCAAATTATACTTTCAGCCCGCTCTACTAATTCATCTATAATTTTTTTTCTTTCATATTCTTCGATAGTTACTATCGTTGAATGGGTAGTGGTCTCATATCCTTCAAAAATCGTTTTCTCACGATCAGAACTTTGCGAGACCGATTTAAAATTGACATACACAACACCTTCATTTTCAACTGACATACTTCCTCCTGTAAGCGCAGTGCATAGTACAAATCCCCAAGTTTATGTCAAGGATTACACTGTAATCTATTACACCTATAATCCTATAATCATCCTTTGTCCATTCCATTAGTTCATCGTTGTGCATTTGGTTCCAACTAAGTACAACAGTTGATGCATATATTAATGTGTTTTTATATAACAATATGAATTTTTTAGTGTTTTATTGTGTTTATAACCACCGTTTAAAACTCCCTGCTGCCATCCATACCGTTATCCCGGACCATAAAGCGGTGGGCAGTAAAATCAGCATTGCAGGCAGGAACAGCGGCTGCGCCAGATAACACACCCAAAGCGTTGTGGCGACCGAACTGCCGGACCTGATGACATAACGGTGAAGGAATGTAGATTCGAGCCCGGAGCCAAACCGCCTCAAATCCCGTTGTACCAGACCTTCGGTCAGCCCGATTACAACACACAGGCAAATCAGTGGGAGCATGGCGGCAAGCCATGTCAGGCGCAACATAAAACTCAGCAGCGTGTAAGCCAGGGCGGTGAGCGGTTTTTGCAGGAGCCTGTTGACCATAAGTACGCGAGTTGCCCCTTTTTCCAGCAGTATCACAATATCATTCCCCGATGGATGCGATTGCAAAGCACTAACCAGTTCCACCTGCTCCCGCCTCATCACCTGGAAAACATGCTCGCTTCCCTCATGCGGCCACCAGAAATACAGCCCCGCCAGTTCCAGCACTACCCGTAGCACCAGCGCGCCAATAACCAGCCCGATGAGCCGCCCGGCCAGCGACAGTAGCCAGCCTATTGGTCCCTGTGTCGGACGCGAAGGAGACGGTCGTTGTTCACTCATTCCGGCTGTCCCTGCTGGCGCGCCTGCATCCAGGCCGCCAGTTGCGCGACGGACTCCGGCAGCGGGCAGTGCTTATCCGCCACGGGCAATGGCAGGCGGAGCTTCCACAACTGTCCACCCTCAAGCAGGGCAAAGGCCTGGCCTTTGGGAAGCTGGATCAGCGCGGCGATATCGAGTAGCGGCACTTTACTGGTGGTTACCTGCTCGCGGGTGTTGCTGCTGAAGCTGTTGGTGCCGCCCGGCGTGTCGGTGACACCGGAGCTGACCTGGCGGCTGCGCACTTCCACCTGAGGCAGTTGCTTCGTCAGCAGTTCTGCGGTGGCGGTTTCGCGCACCCGCAGCATAATCAGGTTATTGAAGTTGCCCACCACCTGGCCAGCTTTGGGCGCGCTGCCGATGCGGGCCTGAATATCGCTCAGCGTCTGCGTGTAGGCAGTGACCTGAATACCCGCGCCGCCGCCCTTGTTGACCAGCGGGATAAATTCGTCACCCATTAGTTCGTTAAACTCATCGCAGTGTAGGTTGATGGGCGGCGGTTTTTCACTGTTGGTGGGTAGCCCTTCGTTGAGACCAAATTTGTAGAGATGCCCGGCGACGCTCACCAGATCGGCAAACATCGAGTTACCGACAGCGGCAGCGACCACTGCATCGGAGAGTGCATCCAGCCCGACATAGACCACCGCTTTCTGGCGGATCGCCTGCTGCCAGTCGAGGACCGGTCGCGCATCATCAAGATCGTGGTAGTCCGGGGCGAGCAGGGCGGCGAGCGTGCCGGTGGTCAGCTTTTCCAGTAGCGGCAGCAGTGAGGCGACAATCTTGTCGAAGTAGGTCTTGTCATAGCGCACCGCCGAGAGCAGGCCGTCGAGGATCGGATCGTAGAATTTCTCCGCGTTGAGGTACTGCTCTAGCGCCACCACGTGAGGATCGCGGCCCAGCATATGGCGCGGTGTGTTTTTATCGTTAACGCGCTCCGCCAGTTGCGCCACCACTTCCCATGCCCGCGCGTTGTGGCGCGGCAGGACGATGCGGGCATAGTCGATAAACAGGGCGTCGATATTGACGACGTGGCGGGATATTAACTGATAGTCGGGGCGCTGTCCGAGCGCCACCAGGGCACGGGCGATAATATTGACAAAGCGCCAGGCGAACTCGCGAAAGGCCGCCGAGTTACCTTCGCCGGAAAGCTGTCCGGTGAGGCGTGACGCCACCTCCGAGATGCGGCCAAAGCGCCCGATGGCATTGTAGCGAGCGGAGATCTCCGGATACGCCAAGTGGAACAGGATAAAGCGATCGCCGCGTCCGGCGCTCTGCGTTTCTGTCCACAGACGCTTCAACAGATCCGCGTCGCCCTTCGGATCGAAAACGATCACCACCTCACCACGGCGGATGTCCTGAGTGGCAAGCAGTTCCGCCAGGCGGGTTTTGCCGACGCGGGTGGTGCCGAGCACCAGCGTGTGGCCGGGGCGTTCACTGAGCGGCAGGGTGACGTCGCACTCTTTAAGTTCCACCCCATGCAACCACGGATTGCCGCCGACGGGTGGCAGCGGACGTACGGGATTCAGCCAGTGGTCGGTACTGAGCAGATGGGCAAGATTGGGAAGGGGATGTTCGCTGCGTTTTTCGATGTGCCTTGCCAGACGGTAGCACCATCCGGGGCGCAGCCAGTGTGCAGCTTCCGGTTGCAGGCAGTCGTACAAACGTTGGGTGTGGATAGGCTGCCAGCGAAAGCCTTTACCGAGAAACAGCCTCTGGCGGCTAACCGGGATTTTCCGGCTGGTGAGCGCGTAGCGCGGCAGGCGCAGGAGGTTGCGGTGGTAGCGCACGATGTGCCCCCCCTGGAAGCCTCGCCGCAGGGCCAGCAGCATCAGGGAGCAGGCCATCAGGCGGGCCTGCCACGGCGTCAGCATCAGTAGCGGGGCCTGCGTCAGGCAGATTAATGCGCCACAGCAAGCGGTGACGGTGCTGTAAAACTCCACGGGCGGGCGCAGCTGCGCCTCCAGCGCGTAACGGCTCATGGCGGTGCGGCCTGTTGCATATGGCGGCTGACCTGTTTTCGGTAGCGTGCAGCGGGCGCGCCGCCCGCAGGGCGGTGATATCGGGCAGCGGCGTTGAGCCAGCTTCCGGGACGTTCATCGTAGCGCTTGCGCAGCAGTTGCGCGGTGAGCGACAGGTTTTGCAGGGGATGCAGGGCGTCGCAGGGAGAGTCAAAATACGCCCGGTGCCAGCCGATATTGATCTGCCCGAGCCCCACGTCAATGCGCTTCGGGCTGGTGCTGCGGATAGCGGCCAGCAGCGCCTGGCAGGCCTGCTCCCGGCTGGCGTAGCGGTAGCCGGTGCCTTTGATATTGAGCGTCCACGGCCACGGGAGATGCTTGCCGTTCAGGTTTGCCCCGCTTTCGGTCTGTGTGACGGCCCACAGCAGTTCCGGCGGTACGTGGAAATGCTCTGCTGCACGCAGGTACGCTTCTGGCAGCGACTGCGCCAGCGCCAGGCAGGGCAGCAGCAGGATCAGGGCAGGACCTCGCGCCATTGCTCCCCCTTACGCTCCAGCGCCACCGGGATTTTGCTCTCCCCCAAAAGGAGCCAGCGGCCCGCGTCGTGGTTAAGTGTGATGCTGTGCTTACCCACCAGTTTTGCGTCAATGCCGTGCGCCATCGCCCAGCGGCGCACCCGGTTATCATCGCCTTCGCTTCCGACCAGCCAGATATCCAGCGGACGCTGCTGCGCCAGCAGGGTACGTAGCAGGCTGTCGCAGGGCGGGCAGTCATCTTTAACGAACAGCGAAACGCGGGAAGTGCTGGCGGAGGTGGTTTTCAGCGGCGTCAGGCCCGGATACAGGCGTTGCCAGGCCGCGTCATAGGCGCGCTGGAAGGCGAGCTCCTTTTCCAGCCGTTGGTACTCCTGCCTGACCAGCAGTTCGGCGAAGCGCTGGCGCTCGCTATCTGTTTCAGCTTCGACGCCCAGTGTGGTCAGCGGGTCGAGCCCCGGCGACCAGACGCCGCGCACCTGCTGTTTCAGCGTGAGATAGCGCTGCCACTCCTCTGGTGTGACGCCCCAGACGGTGGCCTGTTGCTGCGTGGTCAGCGGTTGCAGGGCTGACCCCGCGTTCTGGCTGGTCTGCACCTGAAGCGGTTGCGCCCACGCGTTGGCGGTGAGCAGTAACAGAAGAACCAGGCGTTTCATCGCTTACTCCGGCATCTTCAGCGTCAATTGGCGTTTGCCGTGGCGGAATACAGCCCGGCGCTCATCAAACCGCTCCAGCCGCCAGCCTTGCCACTGTTCCCCTCTGCGCAGCCACACCGCCTGATGGAGGTAAACGGCTTCAGGCGGCACAATCACTGCCAGCCGGATATCGCCACGCTGTACAGTTCCGGCGAGAAAAAACGGGGCCGTTAACGGCCCCAAAGGGCGGAGGGACATGGGATGACGGTAAGCCACCGTCGGGGGGAGGAAACTGTCACTGGCAAAACAAATCTCGCGACGATTTTCGTCGGTGGTCATCCGCCACGCCGGGCCAGCCAGCAGTTGCAGGGCGGTATTCAGGCGCAGGGGGCCGGTATTGTACTGGCTCAGCGGTAATGGGAGCCCATAAAGCTGCGCCCGGTGCGCATCGGCGAGACACAAAGACCAGCCGCTGTCGCGCAACAGGTATTGCAACGCTTCCCCTACCGTCGGATGAAAACCGGGCGGAACGGACAGGGCGGTAAGCTGTTCGAGTGGCGGCTGTTGCGGTGACGTGCTGACCAGCAGATAGCGGTCGTAGCGGACGACTTCTGGCGTTGCAGGGGAGGCGGCGGCCACGCCGTTGAAAATAAACAGGAGCAGAGCTGTCAGCAGTCGTTTCATCGCATCCTCCACAGGGCTTTGACAGGAGCGTGCAGGATGAGAGGGGAAGGGGCTACCGACAACTGTTTGCGGTGTCAAAAAATAGCGCCCGGTTACGGGCGCAAAATCAGTTCAGTAAGGGAATCTTTCCCCCATCAGCCCCAGCGTAGCGGCAATGGGGATGCCTTGCTCAGAAAAATGAACGCGTAACGTCAATCTGACGGTTTGCTGCTGGGTGCTGCCGTTAGTTTTTTGCGACAGCACCCAGCGGTAGTCGATACGAATGGTGCGCTGCGGTGGTTGGTGGGAGATAAAGGCCACTACCGCTGCCATTTCAACACCTTTCAGCAAGTCATTGATGTCGTTGTCATTCCGGTCTTCAAGACAGTGCTTGTGGGCCGGAAGAGTTATGGCCAGATCCAGCGGTAAGCCAGCGTCCAGCGCCTCGTCATCAAGGTTAATCAGTTTGCCCCGGTCAAGGGCTTCTTCACGTGAGTTCAATACGGTATTCATCATGCGTCTCTCCGGTAAAAGACCAGGGAAACGCCCCGATGGGGAATTTCCCCGGCAGGGTGAATGCTGTGCGTCAGAACTGCGGTACAGGCTCTGCTGGCGGTGCGGCTGGCGCTGGCTGGGATTCCGCTTCGCGCTCTGCCCGGTAAACCTCTTCACCGTCAATTTTAATGAGCCCGATTTGCAGCAGATGGGCTTTCAGGCTGACGCCGGTTTCGCCTTTACGGTCGCCTTTGCTGTAGACAAAAGTGTCGGCATACAGATCGCCGAGGCGGAACTGGATCAGCACCTTGCGTTTCTGCTCGCAGGCGTCGATACAGCGGCGCACCAGTTTCTGCGCTTCCTTGCCGCTGATGCGGCAGTCGAACCAGGTGTGCTCCGCGTTGCTGGCTTCGCCCCGTAGTGCGGCAATGTCGCAACACAGGAACGGTTCGCCTTTTTTCGGGGTTACTTCCCGGATCCGGTTGAGGTAGCCCAGACCGCTGGTGTACAGGTTGAAGTAGTGGGTATCGTTCATGGTGGTATCTCCGTGTTGAAAGGTGCGGAGGCCCCATGCGCGGGGATGCCCCGCTTCGGGTTTGGCTCATGGGCTGCAAGCCCTCAGAGTTACTGGCAGTACGGGCATTCCGCGCTGTGCGCCTCCGCGTTTCAGGAATGCATGGCGGACTTTGGTGATAACGGCATTACAGCAACAGCTTTCGGGGTGAGAGGACAGCGAGATTTGTTACCGGTGGCTGAATAATTTCCGTGACAGGCCGGGCGGAGAATATGTGGTTTTCATCACAAAATTGCGCTTCGGTGAGTTGAAAAGTAGCCCAGTAACCTTACATAGAAAGCGGGTAAGGAACACCTGCCCATAAGACATGAACTTTTTGAATATTCTTTTTTACTGTTCAGGAGGTACATGATGACTCTCAGAACTTTTCCTGTATTACACGATCTCTCCGACTCTCTGTTTGCGGACCGTTTTAACCGTATCGATCGCCTTTTTAGCCAGCTAACCGGCAGTACGCCGTTGCCCTCCACGCCTTCTTACAATATCCGGCGGTTGGGGGATAATCGCTATGAACTGACGCTCAGCGTGCCGGGCTGGAAAGAGAGTGAACTGGAAATTGAAACCGTCGGCGGTCAGCTGAACATCAGCGGTAAACGTGAAGAGGAGAAAACCGAAAACGGCGAAGAAGGGTGGATCCATCGGGGTATCAGCCGCAGCGACTTCCGGGCCAGCTATAGTCTGCCGGAGCATGTGAAAGTGACCGGCGCTTCGCTGGAAAACGGCTTGCTGGCGATTGAATTACACCAGGATATCCCGGAAGAAGAGAAACCGCAGCGCATCGCCATCAACAACAACCCGGCGATTGAACACAAGCCGTAATCATTGACTGACGTTGTTTTCACGCCCGGCAAACGCCGGGCGTTTTGCTAACCTGATGGGGTGATTTTCTGGCTCCTGACTATTTGAGCCGTGAGCGCTGTAACGGCCTCTTTCTGCTGCACCAGGAACGCCTCCAGCCCCATTTTTCCCGTCGCGATCTCATCCAGCATCTGCTCCCATAGCGCAGTGGTGCCCGGATCTTTCAGCGTTTCCGGCAGGGCGTCAATCAGCGTGCTGGCGGTATCCGTTGCCAGCAGAAAGCGTCGCTGCTTAATCAGATAACCGCGCTTAAGCAGCGTCTGGATAATCCCGGCGCGGGTGGCTTCGGTGCCAATACCGGCGTTCTCTTTCAGCCGCTGCTTCAGGCGTTCATCGCTGACAAAACGGGCGGCATTTTTCATCGCGGCAATCAGCGTCCCTTCCGTGTAGTGCTCCAGCGGCTGGGTCTGGCGGGCGCGAACGTCCACCTGTTCCACCTGGCAGGTTTGCCCCTGTTGCAGGGCGGGGATGGACTGTGTTTCTTCCGGCGATTGGGTTGCCATCTCGCGCAAAAACAGTTGCCGCCAGCCGCTGACAATCACCACAGAACCACGGGCAGCCAGCGTTTCCCCGGCGCAGTTCAGGCGCAGGTCAGTTTTATCCACCTCATGGTCCGGCAAAAACTGCGCCAGAAAATGGTTGCGTACCAGACCGTAGACCTTGCGCTCGCTGTCGTTTAGCTGCGTCAGATCTACCGTTTTACGGGTCGGGATGATGCCATGGTGGGCTGTGATTTTGCTGTCGTCCCACAGTCGTGAGCGTTGCTGCAGATTCAGTTGCGTGGCGAGGGGCTGGAGTGAGGTGTCGCTGGCGACCAGTGCGGCCAGTACCTGTGGTGCTTCAGCGTGCATGGAAAGCGGCAGATAACCGCAATCGGTGCGCGGATAGGTGGTGGCCTTATGGGTTTCATACAGGCGCTGGGCGATATCCAGAACCTCCTGTGCGCCCATGCCCCACTGTTTTGAGCAGACCTGCTGCAGGGCGCTGAGGGTGAAGGCCTGCGGTGGCGGCGTTTTCTCCCGCCGGGTTGTCACGTCCATTACCAGCGCGGTTCCGGCCTGTTGCAGGCGCGCAGTGGCCTCGCGGGCGGCGGATTCACGGATACAGCGGCCTTCGTCGTCGCAGTACGCTTTATCCGGCTGCCACTGCGCCAGAAAGGAACAACCCTCCGCATGCAGCCGGGCGTCCACCCGCCACCAGGGGCGGGGCGTGAAACGGGTGATCTCCCGGTCGCGCTCCACCACCAGGCGCAGGGTCGGCGTCTGTACCCGGCCCACGGAGAGCACGCCTTTGTGCCGCCGGTTCATCAGCGTGCAGGCGCGGGTCATGTTGATCCCGACCAGCCAGTCAGCGCGGGCGCGCGCCAGTCCGGCCTGGTACAGCGGAAACGTGCTGTCGCCGGGTCGCAGCGTGGCGAGCGCCTTGTGGATACTGGCGTCATCCAGTGCTGACAGCCACAGTCGCTGGACCGGACCGCGCCAGCGACATTGTTCCAGAATTTCGCGGGCGATGGTTTCGCCTTCGCGATCGGCGTCGGTGGCAATCACCACTGCATCCGCCTGTTTCAGCAGCTTCTCAATAATGCGGAACTGCCTGCGCACCTCCGGGCGGATCACCAGCCGCCATGTCGGGGGAATAAACGGCAGATGCTCTGCCCGCCAGTGTTTCAGTGTGGGATCGTAATCCTCCGGCGCGGCCATGCTCAGCAGATGGCCGAAGCACCAGGTGATGGTCACGGTGGCGTTATGCAGGTAGCCGTCGCTGCGGTTACGGGCGTCAAGAACACGGGCGATATCGCGCGCCTGAGAGGGTTTTTCGCACAGGTAAAGTTGCATGGGCTGTCTCCGGTGAAAGGGAGTTCAGCATGGTGTGCCGGAGGGATAAGGTGACAGGGGAAACTGGAGGAAGAAGGTAAAAATTGCACCTTAAAACGTGCATTAAGCGGATAGTGCCTGTTTTTAGGTGCATGAACTGAGTTTAAAACAATCGCTAACGTGACACTCAGGGTTTAACTTTGCGCAAAATTTTAAACCAGCGCGGTTAAGGGCTGTATCCGCCGCAGCATAAACGTCACAACTGAAAGCTGCGTATTCAGTACCTGCCGCTGCCATTCGAGCGCCATCAGCGCATCGCGCAGTTCATCGCTCGCGTCCGGCTGTTGAATGGCCTCCTGCAACGCCACGCATCCCGAACGGTTGTTGTCCAGATTACGCCAGCGCAGATAGCTGACGCCGGAGCGTGCCGGGTTACTGCACAGGATCAGCGGTACATTACGCCCCGGCAATTCATACACCGCCTGTTTCAGCACAGGCTGACGTTGTTGCAGTTGCACGCGCAGCGTCTGTAATTCCCGCACCAGCGCTCGCAGTTCTCCCTTACCCTTAAAGGCCTTTAAAAGGCCCTTTAGCGAGCTTTTGCGGGCGGAGCGTTCATCATCATCGTCATTGAACATCGCGCTGTATCTCCGCAAGCATCTTTTTGGGCAAATTCCCGAGCTTATGCGCCATCGTCTGCGCCAGCGGACTGTTCGCCCGCACGTCAGCGCGGGTTACACCGGTGGTGCGAAAGCGGTTCACGAAGCTGAACACCTGGAGCATCAGGCGTGGGATGGTGGCAATGAAATCGCGCTTCTCCGCCTGGGTGATAAGGCCGAGGTGCCAGGCAAGCAGGGTGCGGCGGACCAGCAGATCGTAATCAATCAACTGTTGCAGCAGGCGCGAACCGGGCGGTGAGAACAGCGCCAGCGGCAGGATGAATTCGGTCGGGGACGGGTTACTGACGTGTGTGGTGTGGATAGCGCCCGGCAGGCTGGCGAAGGCCTGGTCCAGCCGACGGTTTTTTTGCTTCAGCAGGTGCGCGATCAGGTTCAGGCGGATGCGCAGTTGCTTCAGCCAGTGGGCGGCCCACGGATCGTCGGCCTCTTCGGCGCGCAGCAGACGCCTGAGTAACGCCAGACAGAGCAGCATTCCGGTGGGATGCGCCTGCCAAAGCCGGGCGGTGACGCGGGTGTGCAGGGTGATGCGGATATCGCTGAACAGGGTTGTGCCAGGCATCGGAAATTCTCCATGGATTCAGATGCCCGCAGTGTCGGTCCGCGCAATCAGCCAGGCGACAGGAAACCCATCTGGTTCGCAGAAAGTTAATTTCGCCGATGAATGAGGTTTGATTGATAGCTGGTACACCGGCTTTATGCGGTGCGCATAAAATCGGGGCTATCTGCGCCTGCGCCGAAGCTGATTGAACTCGCCCCGCCTGGCTTTCTCCAGCGTTGCCAGCAGATAGGCGAGGGGGCGGTGGATATCGTGGGCGGCGATCCGCCACAGACAGTCGTCCAGCACCTGTTGGCAGAGAGCGGGATCCAGATTGCGCATCGCGCGTTCGGCGGCGCGGCGCTCGCTGGCGCTGAAGGGATTATCCACAGGCCAGTGCAGGTCTGGCGTACGCTTTTGATGTTTATTGTTTAAATCTGTACCAGTATGTACGCAATGCGGTTCCGGCTGCCCGCCAGCCCCCGCCACATCACTGAGTCTTAATTGAAGACTCGGGCATTTTTTACTGAGTCTTCGATTAAGACCAGGGGCGGTCTTCAATGGAGACTCAGTGCAGGTTCGTCCACTGTCCACAGGTTGTTGCAGGGTGAGCAGTAACCCGATGGCAATGGTGCGGATACGCCGGTTGCGGTGGCGGGAACAGGCCGTAAGCAGCGCCAGATATTCGCTGTCCATCCGACAGGCATCGGCATGAGTCAGTGGCGCATCATGCAGGGCGTAGAGGTTGCCGGTGATCCTGCCGCTTTGCTCGTTGCGCAGCCGCTGGCACAGGCTCAGCCAGCGGGTGATCCGCAGCATCATCAGCGCATTGCTGACGGTACTGCGCGAGGCCTTCTCGCCTTCAGGCTGGTCAGAGAGCCAGCCCTGCAGTTCGTTGTAGGAGGGGAAGACGCCGCTGCCGTCGTCGCGGGCATGCAGGCGCAGCAGTTGCCACGCGAACTTGTCGCGCGGGGAGAGGTTGCGCGCCAGCAGCAGGCGCTTCGGCACGCTCTGCTGCGGGTTGCCGAGAAACAGCAGCCGATCGTCACTCTTCATGCAGCAGCTTCTCCTGAGTCCACTGGCGCAGCAGGTTCCAGATAACCGTCAGCGACAGATCGTGTTCGCGGGCCATTGCCATCATGGCGGTCAGCGCTTCGGGTGAGTCGAGCTTGCTCACGCCCGTCTTCTGCCACTCATTCCATACCAGCGTCTCCATCTGCTCATCCGGAGCATTGTTGCGCCCTTGTCGGACAAACAGGCCAATCAGCCGCCGCCGGGCGCAGACCTCCGGCGTGGAAAGGCCAAAGTAGTGGTTGATGAACTCGATGGACGCGCCCAGCGACAGGGCTTCCTCCAGACGCTGCTGGAACAGCCGCTCCTGCTCCATCCTCGCCAGCATCCGGCCCAGCATCTCGTGGTCAATGTGGGTGGTGATGAACTGCACCGCGCTGTTGCTGAGAAACAGGATGTCGTCGGCGGTAAGGCGCGTTAGCTCGCACAGCTCCTGCGGGCTGAAGCCGAGCGATTCGCAGTAGCGGATCTGCCCCTCCTTCAGCGCCTGGACGATGTGGGTGAGCACCGCCTGGTTAACTGAGGGCGTCATGGCGAACCTCCCGCAGCCGCCGCTGGCGGCACAGGCTGATAAGTTGCATCAGTTGCTGGATCTGAGCGTTGTCGTAGTCCGGTGACAACAGTAATTCCAGGGCGGGCATCGGCGTGCTGGTGTCGCCATTCAGGGCCGCCAGCACCTGATAGCAGCGCTGTGCCGCCGGATGGGGAAATTCGTGGCAGGCCGCGAGGGTGAAACCGGCCGGAGCGCTGTCGTCAGGTTGGATACAGGCGTCCAGTCCCCAGCAGGCACACAGCGACCGAGCGGTATGCACCAGCGGCGAGGGCTTTGACTCGCCGGGAGCGGCGGGTTCAGTCGATGGCTCAGGCTCTGGTAGTGGTGCTTTTTCCACTTCCGGCGGTGGCGGCCAGAGGACCTTTTCGACCGGAGGTCCCAGCAGCACCTGCCGCTTGCTCTGGCCATCGGTCAGTTCCGCCAGCAACGTATTCCAGCTCATGCCGCTGCGACAGCTCATCTCACCGAGTAGTTCGTCCTGCACCAGTTGCGGTACCACGCCTTCCGGCTCGCCATTGAAGGTGGCAAGGGCGGTGCTGAACAGGTCGGCAAATTCCGGCTGGCGTTCCAACGGCATCAGCTTTACCCAGACCTGTTCCGCTGCGCTGCGCAGTGCCAGCAGGCGATCGATAACCTTTCGGGTAAGGCCGCCGTAAAGTGCGTTAGGGATGCAGGGCAGCAGCCAGTCGACGGTCTGTAGCATCCGGCTGATTTGCGACTGGCTGACGGGATAGCCGTCGCGGGTGAGTTGCTCCGCCAGCACCTGCTGTGTCGGGCATTCAATACCTGCCTCGAGGTAAAGATCGCGCAGGTGCAGGACCCCTTCCGCCCGTTCGATAAACATCAATCCGTTATGCAGGTCGCTTTCGGCCAGATGGCCGATCAGGCACTGGACTTCGCCCTGCTGCGGTGACAGCGTTTCCGGCCATGGTCTGAACGGCCAGCAGACACGGTGGTAACGCTCATCCTGTGTCTCCTGCCACAGTTCATTGAGGATGGCGAGGCGCGTATTCCCGCCGCTGGCGAGCATGTATTTTTCATCACCGGGGCGACGGGTCAACACCGGCGGGTTATCCAGCCCACGGGCGAGAATTGACGCTTTCAGCGCATCATAGCCGGGGTTGCGGGTGACGCGGGGATTGAGAGAGAACGGCTGGATTTGTTCCAGACTGACCAGGACCATCTCCTGTTCTCCGCTATTGCTGGCACCGTGAAGCCAGCGGTTGAGCAGGTGTGAAGCGCACATAATCTTCCTCCGGCATTCAGACATCGCGGGTAAGCCGGATGCGCTGGTGGATCCACGCGTCCACCTCGCTTTCCAGCCAGGCGACGTGGCGGCTGTTGAGTCGAATGGATGGCGGAAACTGTTGCAGCTGGATTTGCCGGTAAATCCACGATTTACCGAAGCCGATTTTGTCTTCCACCTGGCGTAAGCGTAAAAATCTGTCGCTATTCATAACCATTCCTCCTGTGTCCAGAGTCGTTCACATCAGCACGATGGGCGTGGTTATCAAAGCAGCAGCGTCCCTGCCAGGCAGTAAAAATCCTTATCTGGGTTAGTGAGAGTTGTTAGTTGAAAGGATTAGTTGATCGCGTTACGGCGGTGCGCCGCGCTGGAGGGCGGTTTTCAACGTCTCGCCACTCAGCGGCTGGTGCATACCATCCTCACGCGCCCAGCATTCGAAAATGTTCAGCAGTTTGTAGGGATGGTTCAGTAGTTCATCATCCAGTAGCGGGTTGTGCTTGCAGGCCAGCCACAGTAAACGGGAAAGCGCTGAGGTGATCCGCTCCTTTGATTCTGGCTGGTGGCGAGCCAAAAAATCTTCGAGATGATCGCGGCGGATCACAAGTGATGCATCAGGCGGCAATGAGTCCTCTAAGTAGCAAACTGAAAGGGTGAGTCGGGATTTAAGGTTATCGCGTCCATTGCCATACAGCTGACCGACTAACAGGTGTAGTTCTTCCTGGAGGCTGTTCTGCGTGGCGAGGAGTTCGATTAATAGTTTCCTCAGTGACTTGCGGCGACAGAGTTGATAGTACCTGTCGTTCTCATCGCAGACCACGATGCCAATCTGGTTGCAGCAGTGGGTATCTTTGGGGCAGGGACGGTTGAGTGTTTTCGCCAGTTGCTGGTGGAGCAGCAGGCGCTCAAGGCCGATTAACGGCAAATTCCACAGATGGCTGGTGGTCAGTTGCAGAGTCGGGTCGCGTCTGCACGGCGGAGAATTCGCCATTACTTTGCGGTTGCCGGGTTTGTTGCACTGCGAAGGTGGAAAGGGAGACTTGCTGAATCGACAGGCCAGGCGGCAAGGAGGATTGAGCGGTTTCAGAAGGACGGGCGAGGGGAAGTAGACCGAGATTGGCAGATCGCCGTGCAGGGCATGACGTATCAGGTCGGCGGGCAGCAACGTGATGTTGTGCTGCCGGATGACTTCTGCGGCCTCATCCAGAGTCAGCCACTCCTGGCGGATTTTGTGTGGGGGCATGGGGTGTTCCTTTTTGTGTTGTTGGTTGTGTGTCGTGTTTGTTGATGGTGAAAACCGGTGTGAGATGTTTTTGCTAAAACAACTAACCTGATCAGTTTAGTTAACGATCTTTTCAGACATAATCTGGTGATGAATTACGCTGGAAAAACAGGATGTAACATTGAATAGCTCGGAAGATGATTTGCTTGAAGTGGCGTGGTATTTGTCGAAGTACGGTAAATCTCAACCACCCGTGGGACTGGGTGTTCAGAAATGGAAAGAGGCTTATGCCTTGTTTTATCCCCGTTTCGGAGCGGGCAAAACTGCCAATGAGTTTCGCAATAGTCTGAAAAATAGTCGTGACCGTTTTGATTCCTGGCTTAGTGATGTGCGTGTCGGCTGGCTTGACGAGCAGGGCGCTCCTGCTGCGCTTTCTCATTCAGCGCAGCGTGTGCATCAGCGATTGAGTCTGCTTTCAGAGAGTGTGATTGAGCAGCGCGTTCTTTCGTTAATATCTTCTGATGGAAATGAACAGGCGCAACGTGACTGTCTTATTATTCAGCAGGATAAAAGTATTGAAGATACTGTACGCGAGCAACTGATTGCGGCACGGCTGGGGCAGGGTACCTTTCGGAAAAATTGTCTCATGCTGTATCCGGCATGCCCTGTTACGGGAACGACGTTTGCGCCGTTACTCCGTGCCAGCCATATAAAACCGTGGGCTGCCTGCGAGAATGGGAATGAACGCCTTGATCCTTATAATGGAATTATATTAGCTGCGCATATTGATATTTTGTTCGATCAGGGATGGATTTCGTTTGAGAACGATGGGCGTTTATTAATTAGTAATGAGCTGGATATTAGTGTTAAAGAGCAATTTTTATTGCCAGAGAAAATAAAGACGTTTTCTGTTGAATCGTATTGTTATCTGGAATGGCATCGGGAGAATTTACTGAGATAGTTGAGTTTTGACGAGAATACCTTTGATATAGGATGTCATGATTCGTTTGGTAAGGGGAAAGGTACAAAATGAAGATGGTAAAAATATATTCAACAGGAAGTTGTGATGCTGCAACACGTGAAGGTTCGGCGGAAGTTGTGCTGGAATGTGAAGGGAAAATAAAATATCTGACCTTCTCCTACAGTGATACGACCGCAAATAGATGCATACTCCAGGGCTTTATTGATGGTGTGAATTGTTTGAAGAAACCCTGTAACGTTGAATTAATCAGTTCATGTGAGCTCGGTGTGAAGAAAGCGCAGAAAGGAAAGGGTGTTAATGTAGATTTGCACAAGGAATTATGTGGAATCTTGATAAAGAAAGAATGTGAATATTCTTTTTCTGTCATGCATGGTGAAGGCGACATTTTGAATGCTTTTATTCGCAAGCATCGGACAAAACAATAGCTGGAGAGCCTACATACAGAACCATCTTCGACAGCGCTATTTTCTGAACTTACAGGTTCCAATATTGCATTGAACGCTGCCAGTAGGGCTCACTGGCTTCTGGAGCGTGCTGTGCAATCGGTAACCCTCTGCTGCTTTGGTTATAAAGCTTTTATGTGCCATGCAGCAGGATATGGTTGCCTCCTGGACTCCGTATAACCCGAGTATTTGTATCGAAGCGTGAACAAAACATTGCAGCCAGCTTTTCAACGTGGACAATAGTTATCCATACGGTGATTTTATATTTGATAAATCAATGGATTTCATTGAGTCATAGGACTGGTAATGGATGAAAATGCTTTAGGGTTTGCCTCATACTGGCGCAACTCGCTGGCAGATGCTGAGTCAGGAAAGGGCAGTTTTGAACGGAAAGACGTCAAAAATTTCACTCACTGGCATGAGATAGCGGCGGGACGTCTTGACGAAGCGATTGTCGGTAAATTTTTTGAAGGAGAAAAAGACGACGTCGAAACAGTCGATGTCATCTTGCGGCCAAAGGTTTATTTCCGGTTACTGCAGCATGGAAAGGACCGTTCCGCTGGTGCGCCTGATATTGTTACCCCGATAGTGACGCTAGCCCTGTTGAGCCGTGAAGGTTTTTTATATCCGACGCCAGCAACCTCCATTCCCAGAGACCTGCTTGAACCTTTGCCAAAAGGGGCATTTTCGATTGGTGAGATTGAGCAGTATGACAAATATAAAACGACACATACGTCATTCTCTATCAACTTTGATGACAGCGTTGATAACACTGCCGAAACGGATGAAGAACGAGAAGCACGATATGCAGCCTGGCAGCAGGATTGGCGTCAATATCTGGATGATTCAGAGAGGCTACTGAAGAACGTTGTCGGCGACTGGATTAAAAATCCCGAGCAATATGAACTCGCTGAGCACGGTTATATTGTTAAAACGGCGCAATCTGGCGGCGCCAGTTTCCATATCCTTTCGCTTTATGACCACCTGCTTGTTTGCAAAAAGGATGTGCCGCTTTTCAATCGTTTCGCCTCGCGGGAGGTTCATGCTGCAGAGTCTTTGCTCGCTCCGGAAGCAAAATTCAGCGACAGGCTTGGACACTCCGGAGATAAGTTCCCGCTGGCAAAGGCTCAGCGCGATGCCTTAAGCCATTTTCTGGATGCCAGGCATGGCGATATCCTTGCCGTTAACGGCCCTCCGGGAACCGGGAAAACCACGCTGGTGCTTTCTATCATCGCCACGCAGTGGGCCAGAGCGGCTCTCGAAAAAGCGGAGCCTCCGGTTATTATCGCGACTTCAACGAATAACCAGGCTGTAACCAACATTATCGAGGCGTTCGGGAAAGACTTTTCCCAGGGTACTGGTGCAATGGCCGGACGATGGTTGCCAGAGCTGAAAAGCTTCGGCGCTTATTTCCCCTCAAGCACTCGTAAAGCCGAGGCAGCCAAAAAATACCAAACTGAAGATTTCTTCAACCAGGTTGAGTCAAAAGAGTATGTAGAGGATGCACTGCTGTTTTATCTGGAGAAAGCTAAGGCAGCCTTTCCTGAAAAAGATTGTTCTTCCCCTGAAAAGGTCATTGAAGTCCTGCACAGTCAGTTGGCAGCAAAATCCGAGCAACTGGTAAGACTGAACGCAACATGGCAAACGTTAAGCCAGGTTCGGGCTGCGCGTGAGCTTATTGCTAACGACATTGAGCAATATCTCGATAATTTAAATAAATTACTCTCTGGGCAAGAACAAAAAGTCACTCTACTGAAGAGTGCTAAAACGGAATGGAAAAAATATCGGGCAGGTGAATCACTGATCTATTCATTATTTTCCTGGCTCCCTGCGGTTCGCAGTAAGCGGCAGTACCAAATACAACTGTTTCTCGAAGATAAATTAGGTGCTCTGATTGCGGGAAATCAGTGGTCTGATCCTGAAACCATCGAACGTAATATAGATGGACTGCTCAACTCCGCTGAGCGCGAGCAAACAACCTACCGACAGCAGATTGACTCCGCGCATGAAATCGTTCTTAAAGAACAGCAGGCGGCTCAGGAATGGCAGAGGCTGACACTTGATTTAGGACATGAGAGCGACGAGGAACTGAGCTTCTCACAGGCAGATGAACTGGCTGATACGCAGATTCGCTTCCCTGCATTCTTACTTACGACCCACTACTGGGAAGGTCGTTGGCTAATGGATATGGCGAAGATCGATGATCTGCAAAAAGAGAAGGGCAAGAAAGGAGCTAAAGGGGTAACCGCCCGCTGGCAACGCCGAATGAAACTCACACCATGCGTGGTCATGACTTGCTATATGCTGCCCGGCAATATGCAGATAAGTGAACACAAAGGGCAGCGTAAATTCGAGAAAAGCTATTTATATGACTTCGCCGATTTACTCATTGTCGATGAAGCCGGGCAGGTGCTTCCTGAAGTGGCTGCTGCCTCGTTTGCCTTAGCTAAAAAGGCATTGGTGATTGGTGATACGGAACAGATCCCGCCAATATGGAGTATTGCTCCCGCTATTGATATAGGTAACATGCTGGCAGAAAAAATTCTGTCAGGTAGTACGCAAGAAGAGATAACTGAGAAATATACGGCAATCGCAGAGCTTGGTAAAAGCGCTGCATCTGGCAGCGTCATGAAAATAGCGCAGTATGCCTCACGCTATCAATATGATCCCGAGCTGGCTCGTGGGATGTACTTGTATGAACACCGCCGGTGCTTCGATAATATTATTGGATACTGCAATACGCTCTGCTACCACGGTAAGTTATTGCCTAAAAGAGGGCGTGAAGAGAGCAATTTAATGCCCGCAATGGGTTATCTCCATATTGATGGTAAAGGAGAGCTGGCAAGTAGTGGAAGTCGATATAATTTGCTTGAGGCTGAAACGATAACGGCCTGGCTGACAGATAACCAGCAAGATATTGAAACGCATTACGGCAAATCGCTTTATGAGGTTGTCGGTATCGTGACGCCTTTTAGCGCGCAGGTATCGACCATCAAACAGGCGCTGGGTAAACAAGGTATCAGCACTGGCGCGAATGAAACGTCGCTCACGGTGGGCACCGTGCATTCTCTTCAGGGGGCGGAAAGAGCGATTGTTATATTCTCGCCAGTCTATTCAAAGCATGAGGATGGCGGGTTTATTGATAGCGATAACAGCATGCTGAATGTTGCTGTCTCCCGTGCGAAGGACAGTTTCTTGGTCTTCGGCGATATGGACCTGTTTGAGATCCAGCCAGCCTCATCTCCGCGGGGATTACTGGCAAAATATCTCTTTGAGTCAGAGAAGAATGCGCTCTCTTTTGATTATAAAGAGCGTAAGGATTTAAAAACTGCCGAGACCAAAATCTACACACTCCATGGTGTGGAGCAGCATGATAATTTCCTGAATCAGACGTTTGAAAATACCGGTAAACACATCACGATAGTTTCTCCATGGCTGACCTGGCAAAAACTGGAGCAAACCGGTTTTCTTGATTCCATGATTGCGGCGTGTTCACGTGGTATTAACGTCACGGTAGTTACTGACAGAAGCTACAACACTGAACATAATGATTTTGAGAAGCGAAAAGAGAAGCAGCAGAACCTCAAAGCGGCGCTGGAGAAACTGAATGCCCTTGGTATTGCGACAAAACTGGTCAATCGCGTTCATAGCAAAATTGTAATTGGTGATGATGGTTTGCTGTGCGTGGGATCATTCAACTGGTTTAGTGCGACACGTGAAGCGCGATATGAACGATACGATACATCAATGGTTTACTGTGGTGATAACCTGAAGGGCGAGATTGAGGCAATTTACAATAGCCTTGAGAGGCGTCAGGTTTAGATCAGGAATGTGATTAGCCATCTTAACAGTGTTTCCCCAGTGTAAGATGGCTGTGAGGCATTTTCAGAAGGAATTATTGTGACGACTAAAATGTGGATGATCCGCGGCGATGGCGGAAAATTGTACGATGACTTTAGGGACAAACAGGTTGTTGCAATCGGCTGGTCGCAGCTCGCTCCCTATGTGAAACCGGGATGCTCAAGAGAGCAGTTGTTTACCCGGTATCAGGAGCTTGAGCCACAGACTAAGCCAGGCACAGTTCGTTCCGGTGCTTCCCAGGTCTGGCGCTTTGTGAATGAGATGCAGAAAGGTGACTGGGCTATCACTTATTCACCTTCTAATCGGACCTATTTAATAGGGAAAATCGCCTCAGATTTTGAGTTTCATGCCGAGTGGCTTGAAGATGGCATGGGCATCGCCCGTAAAGTGAAGTGGAATGCGGAAGAGATTAAGCGCGATAGTCTGAGTGATGCAACCAGAAACACCCTTGGCTCAACGCTGACGGTTTTTCAGGTGCCTGATTTTGCCGTGAATGAATTAGTGCAGGGCAAAAAGCCTGTCTCAGATGTCGTGCCGGAAGTACCTGTTTCAGGTGAAGAGGATGAGGTTGTTTCTAATCCTCTGCGCGACATGGAAATGATCGCTTTTGAAGGCATCAAGGATCGTATCAACCGTCTCGACTGGGATGAGATGCAGAATCTGGTCGCAGGCGTGTTACGCAGCATGGGATATAAAACCCAGGTATCGCCTGCAGGTGCTGACCGTGGGAAAGATATTATTGCTTCGCCTGACGGCTTTGGGTTCGAAAATCCGCGCATTATTGTGGAGGTGAAGCACCGGCGGGAACAGATGAGCAGCCAGCAAATCCGTAGCTTTATCGGTGGCCGTCATAAAGACGATCGCGGGCTGTATGTCAGCACAGGTGGATTTAGCAAGGATGCACGCTATGAGGCCGATCGTTCTACGATCCCGTTGACGCTATGGACGCTTGACGATTTGGTCCGCGCGTTAGTGGAAAACTATGAGCAAGTGGATATTGAGACTAAGTTATTGGTGCCGCTTAAGAAAACGTATTTGCCTGCATGAGATTCGATGCCTGTTTTTATATAAACAGGCGTTGCTGTAGGCGATACTAAATATTCACGCGAACTGGATAGCCTAATGCGCGTAAAGCCTTGTTGGTTCTGCCATTTCTGGGAGGAGTATCATCGGGTCTGGCCCATCCAACAACTTCTGCGATAGAGTTAATACCATAATGCTGAAATTTGTATTCATCGTCTTTTCCAGCTTGGTAGATTCTTTCCCACATCAATGAGGCCTTTCCACCATAGAGGACGTAATTGAGTAATTCAGCAATAGTCATGCCTTTTTGATTGGTTTGGCCCATGATCCATTTTGTGAATAAAACGGCGCGCACTTCCTTATTTAAGGATGTTTTGGCTGAATAGCCAAATGTTTCAGCGCTCATTTTTATCACATGGTCCATTGTTGCATGTGTGTAAGAGAATATTTGATAGAGCTTATCCTCTGTCAATGAACCAATATTATTTTTTGACAAGTGTTCGCGAATGTAGGGGGCGTAAATCCCAAGATGAATATCCTCATTAGACGGAGGAACTGATTGGATTTTCCACCAGGAGAGCATATTCATCAATGCTGCTTGTGGGTTTTTACTATTGGTACGGTGATAATCCTCAAAAGGATAAGTATTATCTTGTTGATGAACTTTCTTATAATAGTATGCGTGTAGAAATTGATCGGTTTGCCAAAATTTTGGAGTATCTTCTGATATCCATGCAGGTCTGTAATCATTAATTTGGTCTGAGATACTCTTGATGATTGAAAATGTGCTTTCCCATTCTTTATGGAAACTCTCTTTCCTTCTATCTTTAGTTTTTTTGTTATCAACAAAATTCACGCCACCCCATTCAGGTATTTTCCGCTTTTTGATAAGCTCTCGTTCTTTTTTCTCTAATTCGACTTTTAGTTTTAATAATTGTCTTTGTTCATCAATAATCTCTTTACTAAGATCAACGCAAGAGTCAAGTGACGCTAAGTTATCGAAGAATTCCTCTAACTGTTCAATTAAATTAGAACTGTATAAATCACTCTCAGTGAAGAAAATACCGGCTTCTATATTCGAGTACCATGCACGCTCAGTTAAATTGGCTGAACCAATATAAGCGCCATATCCCTTCCACCAAATAACTTTGCTGTGCAGGCAATCTGGTATAAGTTTACAAAAAATATTATTTTTAACGTTTGCGAGAAGTTTTGATAAAAATGCAGGCGATACAGGAACTGTATGATCATATCGCATCCAAATATCAAGTCGGTGATGGTTTTTTATGCAATGCTCGAGGAGCGTGGTTTTATCATCTCCATAAGCAATGGCGGCAACAACACCATCAATTTCTTTACCTGGAGGGGGTAAACATGATCTAAAAAACTCTCCATTTAATCCGTTGGCAATAAGTTTCATTATTATTTTACCGGGAAGTTTTTCATAAAATAAATGTATTTAGGAAGATGTTATACTAAATAAAAATAATATGGGCATTAACATACCGAGAAATGTGATCCATTCCTCGGTATGTCTTAATTTACTCCCAATGCCTTATAAACCGCATCTACAGGTTCGGAGTAAAAACTGACCTGGAATTTGGTAAACAACTCGGCTGGCACCGTCGGGATATCTACCGCGGAAGACATCGGCAGAAGTACCTTTTTCGCGCCGCTGTCGAAGGCGAGTTGTAAGCTAGCCGCCAGATCCTGAACAGGGTTGATTACTCCACCGAGTGTCATACTGCCTAGCACAACCATTTGTTCCTGAACGGGTTTCGCCAGTAAAACAGAACACAGCGCAATCAGTGCGGCAAGACTAGTCGCGGTACTTGGTCCGGTATTGTGCAATTCGACTACGTGCAGGTGGTACTCATGTTCAGAAAATTTCGCTGTTGCGCTAACACGGCTGAGGTTGCCTTTGAAATAATCAAATCCAACCCGGATAGCTTCCTTAGCCGAGGTGCTTGATCCCAGACCGGAAACGCTATGCTTGCCATTACCGGCAGTCATCTGGGTTTCGAAGCGATACAGGCCCGTCATGCCACTTTCCGCTTGTGTAACCAAATGCACTACGCCAGGTTTCGGCATGCCAGCAGGAATTAATGCGCTGCCGCCCTGCTCCGGCACGCTGACGAAGAATTCTTCCAGCGTTTCGTTATCGATGTAGCTGAAATTCACATCGAAGAATTCCAGTCCGCCCAGCTTTTTAAGCTGTTCTTTGACACGACGACGGGCTTCCATAGCGTAAGTCAGGCAAACCCGGACATCTTCTTTGCTGTAGGCGGCATTAGGATGCAGCAGTTTCAATAAACCTGAAACCGTGCGCCTTACAGCAATAACGTCGCGTTGGTTGAGGTTATTACCCAGCTTATAGAACTTATCGATCGCGTCGGAGAAACTGCGCTTACGCATTTCCCGCATGTATTCGGCGAGATAATCTGTGATAAGGCCGTAGCGATTGGTAAAGAATTCCGGGCGCATTTTCGGGATTTCCCAGCCGGGGATATAGGCATGGAAACGGTCGAAAAACGCCGTGTCGATCATGGCGGCAGGGAAGGGGGCTAACAAATGGCTGGTTTTGACTAACGTCTCAACGCTCTGATTGATGTTGCCGACGAACACCATTGATGCTTTGCCTTCAATTGAATCTCTGCCACGGGAAAACGAGCCAGACGCCATGTAATCTTTCATGATTTGCACGCCGTCTTTGTCTTTGAAAGTGATCCCCGCTACTTCATCAAACGCAACTACATCCCACATGCCAACCAGGCCAATCTGGCGGCTGGCCATGTTGTAAAACAGGTTTGCTACTGTGGTTTGCCCGCCGGAAACTAACAGTGAGTTTGGCGAACACTCTTTATAGACGTGGCTTTTACCGGTACCGCGTGGACCCAGTTCACAGACGTTATAGTTGTTTTCCACGAAAGGGATCATGCGGGTGATCAGGTGCCACTTGGTTCGTTGCTCAATGTTAGCAGGTTCCATACCTACGGAACGTAGCAGGACATCAATCCACTGGTCGCGGTTGAAGTACGTACGTGCGGTAAATACCTCTTCCATGTCCATATTGGGCATCTGGATAGGTTTAAGCGTCATCAGAGAAAAGGGCGACGTTTTCTGTCCTTCCTCAAAGAAGTAGTTCACGGTGATCATGCACCAGATGCCACCGGTCAATAGCTTCTCGTTGTCCTTGACCATTTGCGGCGGAACCAGTGCATCTTTAATGCCGAGGTTGGAGAGCTGGGCTTCGTAAACGTCTTTCTTCTGATTGAGCTTTACCGATACTTTATCGATGATCTTGTAGGATCCTCGCTCACGAATGAGCGATTTCACCTTTTCCGCTTCATCAGGGCGGACGTAGTTATCAGCCAGAATGCGCTTAACGTTCTGCAACCCTTGCTCGACGATCTGGTCATCGTCGGAAGCGCAGTACATACCGAGCAGATACTCCAGCACATAGACCGGGACGTTAGCCCCTTCCTTGAGCTGCTTGGTCAGATCTTTTCGCACCACCCGACCACGAAAATGCTGATTCAGTAAGGCGTCCAGATCGTAACCTTCTGCGACGAGTTCCCCTTCGGATACGGCTGGAACGGGTAAGTCATGATGGGTTTGCATATCGCCTCACTTAAAAGAAATCATCCTGAAATGCCAGATCGATAATCACAGGGTACTTCTGGTAACCCGTTTCCGTTTGCGCATCTTCCAGTATCAGCCAGTATTCATTACGACGATTGAAATTCGCGCCAATCAGCTTCAGCGTCACGTCGCGTATGCGTTTTTCCATGGCATCGTTGTCACTATCAAAACAGATGCGCTCTTTACCAGAAACCACGTTATTGGCGTTATCGACAATAAAGATATTCAGGGTTCGCGGTTCGAACAGTTCGCCTACCGGGTCGGTTTGCAGCAGGCTGACTTTATCAATGTTATTGACGAGTTTGATCAGCGGATGGTAATTAACGATATCTACCGGACGACGCTGAGGTTGCTTCTCGGCAGCGGTTTTCTGCAGCGCTTTTACCTGCAATACGGGAACGCAGACTTCCTGCAGCATGGCACCACCATGCACAAATCGCGCGCCGCCCGAGAAATGGAAACGCTGGATCCCTTTCGGGATCAGGAACTCGCTGTTATCGCTGACGCCTGCGGTATCCGCTACTTTTCCTTTCCAACAAAAATCATCGGCAGGAAGCTGGTGGCCGATAATAAAGCGCTTGTGGTTTTTAATCGTATTGTCTGGTTTGATCTGCAGCGTGGTTTTATCTTGCCCGGAAAGGGACTGCTGCTGGAACAGGAAACCGTGGTCCGCCGTGACGATAATGCGTGTACCATGAAGACGGTTTATTACACGGGTCACTAGATCCTTCAGTTCAACCACCGCGTTGCGGCATGCTTCGAAGGTCTTCTCCTCCGTCGATGCGCTGTCGCCAATGGCATCAATGGTGTTATGCCAGATATAGACGACTTCGTAATCGCGAATAAGATCCCGTCCTTGCTGATTTTTCCATTTCAGAAGAGCGTCGGATTTTACTGCCATCCCTTTATATTTCTTCAGAATTGTATCGCGATTAAGCGTACCGGAGGTAGACAGCCCGTCCGCATAAACGATATCGCCATTACCCGGTTGGTAGCATATCTCGTCATGAGGTAATAATGCAGCCATACCCAGCTGGGTATAGCTGGGTAACACGCCCAACTGGGATCGCAGTTCGGCAGTAAAGCGTTTTTCGGTATTGATCTGGTTGCCCAGCTCTTCAGCCACTTCATAACGCAGCGCATCGGAAATAATCACGAATACGCGCTTGATTTGTGGATTGTTAAACTGTGGCTTAACCACCTCATTATAGAAGTTCTGCTGCCGTGGAACGCCCGCAATACGCCAGTCCTGCATACGGTTTTCGGCTTCCAGAACCTTATTCCAGCTCCGGCTTAATTCTGCCAGGTACCAGTTGGAATACAGCGCTTCGATATAGTCATCCAGGCTTTTCAGGATCATTGCGCCTTTGCTGTGAACCAACAGCGCGTATTCGTTAAATAAGCGGTAGGCCTGGTCAAAGCGGAACAGCTCTTCGCAGTACGCTTTCCAGAACGCTGCGCTGTCCTGATAGTGGAAACCGTCAATATGACGATTACGCAGATTCAGCAGCCGCTCAGCCTGACGAAGCGCGTCATAGATGGCGTAGTATTCCTGACGCGTCTGGCACCAGTATTTGCTCTGGCGTTCGGACAGAAGCTTTTTGAAGGCTTCACGGTCAAGCGTGGTACTCTCTTCCAGAAGTTGCGTCACTAGCGCATGAATAACGGTCTGTTCAATGCTCAGCGTGGTTTCGCACTCGTGCAGATCATACGGCGAGCTGAGACGGTACTGGTCTTCTGGTCGCAGCGCATCCTGCATCAGCTGTGCGCAATAATCATAGGCTTCTTTGTAGCGACGGTCGGCGCGCCAGGTGACCATAAAGGCCAGCGCGGAGGCTCTGCCTGACGGCGTGGTCAGTACGTTTTTTTCCAGCCATTCGCGTTTCTGCGGATCTGCCTGCGCGGAGAGATCGGTACAGAACAGCTTGAGGATCAGGTTTTCCAGGGTCGGATGTTCGGCCTGATAACCCATTTCCTGATTCAGAATGTCCCACAGCACGCCTTCCAGATCGTGGCGTTTCAGCATTGCCAGCGTGTTTTCCAGGTCGCTGTCGTCATCTTTTTGCTGATTAACATATTGGGTAATCAGGCCGAACAGAATCTCTTCCGTTTTTGCGGTTTTTACGCCAGCGATGACCGCAATCATCTTCTTATTAAGAGAAGCTTCGTTTTCCTGCTCAGTGACCAGGCCTTTTAAGGCAGCAAGACGTTTAGTGCTGAAAAATGCCTTCCGGCGTTGAATATGCTCGCGTAGGCCAAGCTGCGGAATGCCTAACGTATTCAGCGTGATGGCGGCGAAATCGGCATGGAACTCCGTACTATAAAGACGAATATCCAGCAGCCAGTCGAACTCTTTGGGAGGCACATCGTGGGGAAACCATAGCAAAAACTGCTGTTCAGGCTCATCAATTTCAATGCGCTTTTTCACTGCCAGCTGTGACTGGTCGGTCATATCGAGCAGCGTGATGTTCTCTAGTTCGAGGTTGCCCAGTTCTTCGAGGAAACGCTTATCGGGATCGTGCCAGAAAACGATGCGGTGTTCGGCGAATTTTGCTTTAAGGCCGGCAATAAATTCCTGATTTTGCAAGGTCACAATCCCATGTTGATTCTGTATATTCGAAGATGCCTGAACGCCTGGAAACTGTGTTCCGCGTTCTGACACAAAGCCGCATTTTATCATGAACTGGAGGTGACGGATGCCTGAATAAGGCCGGTTTCCCGTATCGAGATCACCACCGGACTAAAGCCCGGTGGTGTGGGAAGGTATGCTATCTGACTTACATCACCTCAGGCGCACTGCCGGTAATGGCTTTCACATCCGCCAGCAGATCGCCAAACTTACCGTAGTTAACCTTAACGCCGTCGTCGAGATCAATACTGATTCTCATATCAGCATAGTGGCGTAAACGATCGTCGAAGCTGCGCAGTTCGTTGAATTTCTTGCTCAGGCTATCACGCTCACGCTTCAGTCGCGTGGCTTCACCGCCGGAGGCATCATCAACCAGTTCGTTCAGGCGGTCGATATTGGCCTGGTAACGCGCCAGCAGCGGTACCACATATTCGGTACGCATTCTCGCCAGCGTCGCATCGTTGTAGCGATGCAGATAGACCAGGCACTCAAACGCATTTGCTTTACCAGAGCTGAACAGCCAGTAGATCGGGCGTTTTTTATACATCTTCATATGATCTTTCCAGAACTGGGTGGAAAGATAGCGACGGATGGTATCCAACGCAGGTTCGCCTTTTTTGGGGCTGATCGCGTATAAACAGAGACTTTCAGCGATAAATTCGAGGTTTTCCTGTAAGTGCTCTTCACCCCAGACGGTGCGAACAAACTCTTTGACGCGAGAGGTGACGTCATCGTCAAACCACTCGTCATCCATCAGCGGCAGAATACCGTCATTGTCAGCCGGGAAGGTTTTGTAGGCACCTTCAGCGACTAGTTCGGTAAAGCCTTTGTTGCCTTCGTGGGCATAGACTAGGCCTTTTCGATTGAGGGAATAGCGTCCCATCATGCAACCGATGGAATAAGAGAGAAATTCCTTTATCGTATCTGATTGAAATAGCATGTTATTATCTTCCAATTTTTTGGAAGCATATTTATTATATGGGTTTGAAAAAAGCGTTATATCACCTAATTCAATAGTATGATTATTAAGCCCATTTCTGTAATACTCTGAAATTAAATAATTCAGCTCTGATTCATGTGTAAGACACTTTTTAGTCATTTTCATGGAATCTTCTAGGAAGGCTGAAAAAGTGCTTTTGATTGTACATTCTTTGAACTTTAATAAGCTGTTTTTTGTGAATTCCCATGATATTTCTTGGCTATCCCAATCGTTCTTTGTAATGTCAATAATCTCACGGGTTAAGTTTTTGATATTTTGATCAATAATCAGCCCCTCCGAAATCGGCAACCTAGATATTTCACCTGATTGATAGTTAACTGTTGGAGATAAAAATTCAAGGTACTCACCGCAAGTTTTAGAGTTTAAAAAAGCGAGAATGTTTTCATGAATATGAACTGGGGGAAATGCTCCGTTGCTTGCATCAGAGAATATGAATCCAGAAGGATAATAGCGGACGGAAAATTTGTCACTAGATATACGCGACCATGATAAAGATGGCTTGAAAAATTTATCTTCGTTAACTATCCTTCCACCCACTTGCTTTTCAGGGTTTTCAGAAATAAACTTCCTTATGTCTTTTCCATTGTGCTTCCAATTTATAATGTAATCTTGGTTTCCATACCATTTTCTGTTTGTTCCACCTTTTATAAATGGATACCATTGTTTTTTTGATAATAAGCTATCATTACTTGAATTACAAAATAACTCAATATTATTGTACGATACCTCATGCCAAATCCTTAGGAAACGTTCATTATCAGTGCTAGACATCCCTGATTTTGGATCAGATATGTCACGCATTTTTTTATATTTCCCAAAGCTCTCAATCATAGATTGGGTTATCCAATAGGCTATTGGGTGTGTTGGGATTTTTATGAAGTCATTTTGATTTAAATTCGTATATAAATATTTTTTTTCTTTCAGTAACGCTTCTTTTTCTACCTCATTTTTGCCATGTGTCAATCTTAAAAAACATGGAGTGTAGGATTCTGTTACGGAATTCAATAATATCCACGCTGTTGTTTGTACTACTTCTCCAGAAATTTGACCAAAGGCTCTAGCTCCAAAGTGTGCCATCGTAAGAAAAGTAGCGTTATTGAATAGCCATTTACGGAAATATTCAAAGCTTGATAAAAACATCCATGATTGCATGTTGACTTGCGCATTCAATCCGTTTTCTTTAAGTAAAGAAAATGCATGCTGCATAAACATTGCAAACAAATCGGCTTTACTATCTGGGAAATTATTTTTGGCAAACTCTTTCAATTCACCATTCATTCCCTTACTGCCCATATACGGTGGATTAGCCACCACAACATCATATCGCTGTGCAAGGACCCACGCCTGATGAATATACGGAATAAACGCTTTCGCTGCAGTCTTCTGCTGGTAATCTCCTTCATGTTTCAGGCGATACAGAGCATCAAGAAACGCCTCTAAATCAGCCTCTTCTTCCTGAGGCACCTGAATCAACGAACCCAGCGTTTTGGCATTCACAAAGCGTTTCAGCGTGCGCATCAGCAGCTGATATTCTGCGTTTTCGGTATGGGCTAAGGCGGTATTTTCGGCAAACATATCCCCCATGCTGCCGGTCTGGTTCTGCTGGTGGAAGTTTAGCTGCTGCCACAGTTTAGCAATATCCAGATGCAGACTCTCCTGCAGGGAGACAATATTCAGGCGCACGTCGCGGGTGAATATCCTTCGGTCATCCTGACGGGCCATCATTAATAATGAAAAACCAGAAAGCTGGGCTGCGCGGTTGTCGATGTCGAGACCAAAAATATTATTTTCCAGAATCAGCTGTGGAATATCGCGAGCACGGTAGCCGCGCTCTTCGTAGATATTTTTCAGCACATTATAGGCTTCAATCAAAATATGCCCGGATCCGCAGGCCGGGTCGAGCACCTTGATGCTTTCCGGTTCAATGCTGGCAGGCGTAATGGCAGCCAGCTGCGCCTGCACTTCCGGTGTCTGTTCGGCGGGCTCAATGTAGTACTCCATTTTACCTTTCAGCGGCGAGTCTGGGTAGGTCTGCAACCACTGGCGGCCGACGGAGTTCTGCACCAGATACTGTACAATCCAGTTTGGGGTAAACAGCTGGGTGGCGGCAGGAATATCTTCGCTCTGTACCACCTTGCCAATAACGGCATCTTTTTTCTCAGAGATATAGAACTGATATAGCCAGCCGATAACCTCAACGTCTTGCCAGTCTTCTTCCGGAATACCGTCCACCAGACCGCGCAGAATAGAGTCAGTACGGGTCAGGTTATCCGGCAGCAGAAGTTCAGCTTCATCATCGACTGCTTCAAACAGGAACGGCATCGCACGGTGCAGTGCGTGGCACTGGGCCAGCAGCAGTTCACGGTAGATGGCTTCGTCCTGGTCACCGGACAGCTTCATTTCGACCAGCTGCGCCTTTTTCTCTGGCAGTAAAGCTTCCGCTACTTCCGGCACGTGGTCCAGCACTTCAAAGCCGGTTGGGTTATCCGGGTGCGATAGCATATGGAAGCCGTGGTCAAGGTAGCCGTGGATTTCCATATAACGAATGGCGCATAGGCGGTTAAACCAAGTATAGGCACAGTGTTCAACCAGCACGTCAAAGCCCTGTTCCTGTGCGCGTTTAACCAGACGATCGCGGCGGACGAGGGTGGATTTGGGGTAGTCGAACTGACCATAGCGCACGGTTTCGCCGACGATCTCGGCATCCGCAATCTGCAGATTGCCTTTTTTATCAGCGGAAATCCCCAGCGTGGTTAGTTTCTGGATCACCGCATCACGGAACTGGTTACGGGCCTGTGGAGCGTATTTTTTGATGTTATTGGTATTCATAGAAAATCCTGCAAAGGGCAGCAGAGTGCTGCCCTGAAATGGGGTTACTGAAGACGAATCCGGTCACCTGACTCAATGGCTGCCAGCAGGGCAGCGCGAAGCGTATCAAGCGCTTTTTCCACCTGCTCGGCGGTTTCCAGCACTTCACCACCGGTGGCTTTTCGCATCTCGCTGGCGACATTCACCAGATGCGTTTTTTTCGGTACCGGCTGGATAACGGGCTTTTCTACCACAACATAGGTTTGTTCTGGCTCGGCAGCATTTTTTGCCTCATTCGCAGCCCGTATCTGGGCTTCCTGCTTTTTACGCAGCTCGTCGATCCACTGGTTAATCTTCTTCTCAGCATCCGTTTGCAGCGCTTTCGTCTCTTGCTGTTCCGCCAGAATTTCCGGAATCGAATGGCTGACTTCAGCGCGCTTCCTGGCTTTTTGCATCGGCAGCAGAACGCTGTTTTGCAGCTCCGATGTGGCATGCGCTTCCTGCAAGCGTTGACGACTCTCTTCGATGCGGGCGTCAATACGTTCCAGGGCGTGCTGGCGGTGCTGTTCAACTAACTGATGGTTAACGTTCTGAACCTGTTCAATCAGCGGCGTGATGCGATTGAGATGCTTGTAAGGCTCCGGCATCTGCCAGATGTTTTCCAGCTCACCTAACGCTTTTACCGCCACGGCGTCTTTTTCCAGTGCGCTGCGGTTGGATTTAAAGCTTCCGTTCAGCGCAGCTCCCAGCTTTTGCCAGGTGGAGAACTGCTTGCGGTAGAAATCGACCAAATCTTCGCGATCTTCGCTGAAATCCAGCAATTCGTTTGCCTGGGTGGTGACCTTCTCAATCAGAGCAAACTCTTCTTTTTCGCTAAGAATGGAATTCAGCAGGCGCAGACCTGACTCAATCTCATTTTTGCCTGGATTGTTTCCACCTTCCGCTTTCGCTCTGAAGACATTCAGCTCTTGCTTCCAGTAATCGAAGACCTGACGGATATGTTCAACCAGTGCCGGCTCTTCACGTTCGCTAAATGGCTGCTGGGCAATCTTCGCCATGGTTTGCGCGGCCTTGCGAATTTGTAATTCGTCGTGACGACGAATTTTGTGCAGACGCAGTTCGCTGTGGCGACGGCTGTTATTAAAGAGCTCCCACACCTGCTTACGCTCTATATTGTTATTCTGCTGGCTAAAGCTGAATTTGCCTTTGCGTGCCAGACGAGCAACCAGAAGCTTCACTTCTTCTTCTGGCCATCCATAAGGGCGGCGGGCAAAGTGGTTTAGAATATCGCGTAAATAGACCGGCTTATTGAACTCGATATTCATGCTGACCCAGGTTTCCACTTCGCGCATCGCGTCAGGATTGGATTCCTCCAGTTCGCCCAGATCCAGCTCCGTATCATTTTCCACCGTAAGTAGCGCATGGATTTCACGTGCGATATCGCCGTTGAACGGCTTCAGCATTTTTAGCTTGGCAAACGTGTTTTCAATCACATAGCGGCAGGCTTCATCCACGATGCTGGATGGCGTCGAAGATTTCTTTGGTAAGCGCTCGCCAATTGCCCAGATGTCCGCTTCTGCAATAAGCGTATCCAGCTGGACGCGGAGCAGTTTCTCGCGAACGCTATTCTCACGGGCTTTTTCTGAAAGCAGGCTGGCTTGTTCCGGGCGCTGACCGGCGTTGTCCCTGAGGAATTTTTCAGTCTGGACGACTAAATCAATGTCGGTCCAGGTACGGGCATCGGCAGGTAAACGAATTAAAATGCAGCCATCCCCCTCAGAGGTGTATGGGCGGCACGCAGCATCGTTATCATAGAAATCATAGGTCGGATCTTTGGGGGTAATAATTTTCACCACAAGATCGTTAAGCATTGCGCCGTCTAACGGGTGCCCGTTCAGGAAGCGGCTGATATCAAAGTCCTGCTTATTCGCCGGGTAGCGATACTTCCGATTTTTCAAAATGTCATCAAAGATGATCGATGCCAGTTTTTTATTGATTGCAGAGAAATCGACTTCAACGTTGCGGATTTCGTTCTCGATCTCTTTTTCTTCATTGGTCAGGAATACGTATTTATCTTCAACGCGTGCGATCAACATTAAGCGTTCGAGCGTATTCAGGCTTTTTTCAACACGACGGCGTAGCTCAACTTTATCAGTATCGATTTTATCGATAGAAAGGGTGACCAGGTTATCGGGTGTGCTTTTCAGCAAATCGACATAGCGGATCAGGAACAGCGTTTTCAGTAAGTTACCATCGAACTCGTCCAGGATACCGTTCTGACAGGCCTGGGTAATGGTGCGACTCACTGCCGGTTCCAAGAAACTTTCAATTGCCGCATAGAAACGCCAGAAGGGAACCAGAGAATCTAACCCTTGTGGAGCGATTTGCTTAGCCGCAGTCTGGAAGGCTTCCAGCTGTGAACGTTCGCCCATGGCTAACTGTTTACCAGCGGCACCTTTGGTGCGAATAGATTCAAAGACTTTCTGCAAAAT
Organism: Klebsiella sp. JN_Kp122; assembly: GCF_040062085.1. NCBI lineage: Bacteria > Pseudomonadati > Pseudomonadota > Gammaproteobacteria > Enterobacterales > Enterobacteriaceae > Klebsiella > Klebsiella sp. JN_Kp122. The sequence goes on along the minus strand of NZ_JBEAHW010000044.1, from coordinate 17,415 downwards.
CTGATAGTGCCACGGAACAAACGGGTAGTTATCAATAAATTCTTCTTCACTGGTGTAGGTGCGTAAAGAAGCCGTTGTGGTGGGATCAAAGGCCAGCTGGTTACGCAGAATGTCGCCTTTTTCCTGCCAGACTTTAGCCAGAGCTGGTTTTGCGGCATCGGTTTTCACCAGCAAACGTTTTTGGATAACTTCGGATGTGTTGGAGCTTGAAAGCTGCAAACGGGTAGAGAAACGACCTACGATTTTAGAGAAGTCTTGCCCGTCGCGGCTGCTCATCCCACCGATGGCAGCATCGATATCCGCTTGTGAAGTGACAATAACCCATGCGCGCCCACCGCAGATTACACCGAGATTTTCAGTGATAGTTTGCAGCTTCAGCATCATCTGCGTATTTTTACCGATGAACTGGCCGACTTCATCCACCATGAAGAGGATGTTTTTGCCGTTTTCATCCAGCCACTCTTTAACCCACTGGCAAAAATTATTGATATCTAATGGGAAGTTCTTATCCAACTGTTCCACCCATTGACGCGAGGCATCAACGCTTTGACCTGTGGCCTGGCTTAGGGCTTCTGCCATTTCATCGCTGATGAAATAGTAGGAATCGCGCTCTTTTTCCCAGCTTGAACCAGTGATAGTGGAGAATGCGGTCTTAAATGCGTCGTATTGGCCGCGTTTAGCCAGCTCACGCTCCAGATGGGCGATGTGCGGAAAATCAGCGCAGTAGCCAACCCGTTCGTTAAACACCTTCAGGAAGACTTTAAGGATGGCGTCTTCTTTGTCATCGACGTTAGCACGAGAATCAATATTGAACAGAATCACTTCCGTCGGATGATGGACCGCTTTGTTGATATCAGCGAGGAACAGAGCATCTTTGATTTTTTCTTCAAAGAAGGAGTATGCATTACGTTCTGTACCGTTATGGCTGACTTTGCGGTTAGACAATAGATACGACAGAATCTTGATAAAGTGTGATTTACCTGAGCCAAAGAACCCTGAAACCCATACGCCAATTTTGTTTTCCATGCGTATGCGCTCCGGACCGGTTGCCGGAACATAAGATTCGAAGAAATGGCGAAGATGTCCTTCCAGTTCCCGGGTGATGACGTATTCATCAAGCTCAATCCAGGCACTGGCATCGTCCGTCTGTTCGGCTTTCACAACGCCATTAATATTTCGGTCCAGACGTTTCTCAAAGATCTGTTCAATATTCATTGCTGTGCTCTTTAACGAGGATTCAATGTCGCCGCAGGCCCGCTTTCGGGTACCAGCCTGAAGGCGCGATAATAATTTCGGGAATCAATACCCGCCAGGGGGGAGAGATCGTGTCCGCTATAGGTTCCCGGATAAAACATCAACAGAGGGGTAAAACCCATTACGTCCTGCAAGGCGCTCATCAGCTCATGGCCACGAACCAGCGGCCAGGCATTACCCATGCCTGTCAGGATGACAAATTCTTGATTCTGAAGATCGACTTTTTTTGCTATGTAATCCGCGATCTTTTTCTGATTCAATAAGCCAACGAGTTGTTTTTTCAGCGCTTCGGTACCGACTTTCACTTCCTGCTGACAGACGCGCTCAAATAACCCACGTTCGGTGAGCATGTCGATAATGATCTGAAAGATGTTGAGGTGCGTGAACTTGTGGTCCTTTTCCAGATTACGGAAAAGATACTTCAGGTGTTCACGTACCTGTAGCTCATTCTGAGCAGGATAATCAAAAATCCAGAACCCAATCTCATTACCTGAGCCGTTGTTTTTGAGAAAGCGCTCTTCGCTAATGCGGCTCTGAACCTGTGACAGGCGGTATTCAAGCACGGGATCGATCACCGTTGCCCCTCCAGAATAGAAACCAATTCTTGTTGCCCGAGGCGCTGCAAGGTTGCCTGGGTTTCTGGTAAAAGAAAGACTGACTGGAGATTACGTCGGCGTGGCGTATCCAGATAACCCGCCTCAGCCAGTGCTTTAATCAGGTTGTTACCCATTTTTTTGATGGATGAATCTGAGTAACTAGTGAGTACGGGCTGCTGACGAAGATGGCTGGTCACGAACTCATCCCAGCTATCTATAGGGAGCTTTTCTTTAAATTGTCGGCGCAGATCGTTTACCACTTCAGCCAGGAAGTCTTTAACAACCGGTGAATGGAGTACCAGAGCGACAAATAGCAATTGCTGACGCTCGCGCTCGCTCCCTTCCGCAATAAGTGACCACGCGGCTTTATCAAGCGTATTCAGGCGTAGTTTTATCGTTGTGGCATAGCGCTTTGCAGTATTGGCAGAGGAAGCCTGGAGAATGTTATGACCCACGATCTGCTCTTGCCAGGTCTGTTCATCGGGAGCGGTAAGCATGAGCTCAGCGATGATTCGACTTTCCCTGCTCATCAGCGGCCCGCCTAGCAGGTCTCCAATCCATGCCTTGTCGTTTTTCATCGTCATATCTACCCTCTGAAGACTGCTATGCAGCTCGCAAAAAAACAAACAATGATTGTAATGGGGGAAGGGGCCGGATGCCATGAGAAAAGGCAATTTGTGAGATAGTAAAGAGCAGAAAGTGGGGGAAGGGCTACTTTCTTTGTAATTTGAATAATAAATGCTCATTTCTCCCCTCCTTTGCTACGAGTCCCAGTTATACATTATTTCAACGTATCGTATGCACGGGGAGTCATTCTTACCTTTAAACAATACTTTTTATGTGGTATTAATTTGTGCCTATTTCTCTTTTTTTTCATGGAGTTGAATTTTGTCTGATATTGCAGTAACCGCAGCCAGTCAAGGAATTGACTGGTTTAAATACATCTCTCCTGTCGCCAGTGTTATTGTATCTACTGGCATCACTTACTGGTTTTTTGTGGCTCGTAAAAAAGATGAAAATCTCAGCTACCTCAATAAAGAAATCAGTGACATTCTTAAAATATCTATGGCGTATCCTCACTGCGAATACAAAGAGTTTTGTGATTCATGGGATCCGGTCAAAGCTAAAGATGGCTCACCGGAAGCGGTTAAATACCTTCAGTATAATATTTATACAACTCTTGTTTTTAATTACGCCAGTAGTCTTTGTTCACATTTTAAATATAATGAAGATAAGTTTTTGCAACATACCGACATTAAATCATGGATTCGTCTTCACAAAAAAGCTTGGAAACAACCTTTGAATGATGAAAACGAAAATATTGATACCTACGAAAGAGAATTCATTGAAATTGTTAACAGATATATAGGGTAAGAGTTATGAAACGAAAGGCGATTATTATTGCAAATGTTGCTAGTGATTTACCCGGTACACAAGTAGATATTGCAAATATCCGTAATTTTCTAAAAAGTCTACAAGGAGGGGCATGGTATGAACATGAAATATGTATTCTTGAGAACCCTTCCAGAGCTAGCTTGATAACTGAACTGAACGATGTTAAAAAAACTGTAGATTTTTCTATAGTATTCTTCACTGGTCATGGAGATCGCGATGAAACACAGACGCGGTTTAATCTTAATGATAGTGGGCAACTTATGTTTGAAAATGACCTCAAAGGATTAAGTCCTCGACAAATAAATGTTTTTGACTGTTGTAGAGTATTAGCATCTGGCCATGTCGCCAACGACATGATGCTTGAAGCAGCAATGGAGAGCTATAGTTCTCGTCCTGAATTTCTTACGGAAAGTCAGGCAAGGATGCTGTATCAGCGTCGAATAGAAAATACGCCCCCTCAGACCGTGACGCTTTATTCCTGTTCCGAAGATGAGTATTCTCTCGATACTGAGAATGGTGGCCTCTTTATTTCGTCACTTCTTAAACAGGCGGAGAAGTTTTCTAACAGTTCGCAGTCTTACAGAACTGCTTTGAGTTGTATTGGCGACATTCGGGATGCGGTCCGGCAGAAATCTGCACGAGTAGAGAATAATGCACAAAATCCTGCTTGGGTAGCTCCGCGGTTATTACCAGAAAATCAGTTAATACTTAGTCTCAACCCTTATTTGCATGCGCACTTATAAATATATATACAATGCTAATTAGATAACATCATAGGGCTTCGTTACTGGCCAAGGCGAAGTCCATTCGCCTCGTGCTATACTTCCTGTTAGAAAGTATTATATTGATGATAAGAACGCAGGTATTACAACGCTCAGAATATAAGCTAACTGAACATTATTCGATTATAGTGAAGGGTTCTCCACTCTCATACAGCACTTTAGCCATCTCGTGGTTTTGGTCTGGAAGCTTTCGAAAAATCTCGCTGCGACTGGCTAAATGCCGGCAGAGGCCTTACCCTCGAATGCGTTTCGGACTTGGAAAATAATCACGCAACTTTGCGATCTTCCACCCAGTATTCAATTTTATGTCCCATTTTGGGGGCAAATCCCTAAGTTAGAACCTCAAAACCCATTATTTTTCAATAAATTAAACGCAAAGGCGAGTCCGGCCTTCGCACCAAGTCGACAATAAGATCATCCGATGGCACTTTTTATGTGAATTTCAGTATCGGTTTAATCACGCCGTTTAACGAATGAGAGCGTTATCCATCCACCAACCGCACTAATTCGGCTGCAAATTTTTCCGGATAAAGTATTTCCCCTGTCGATTACGTTGGCATAAGAAACAATACTATACCGTTGCAATTTAGAGCTATTTTGAATGCCTGTAAACGAGAGGATTAATGTGCGACATTCGGGATACGTATTAAACTCGCAGGAATCAGGCTCATAACCACTAGCGGGCAGGTCACCAACCCTACACCCCATAATCCCGGTACAGCCAATACCCGCCAACCAGCACCACAACATTCAGCACGATGCTAATAATGAAATACGTTCTGAATGGCTGCTTCTGGGTTTTGTGGCGAAAACACTGCTGCCCGGCAATCGCGCCCGGCCATCCGCCAAGCAGGCCGAAGGCCAGCAGGGTGGATTCCGGGATCCGGCTCCAGGCTTTACGGGCGGCTAATTTATCGATGCCGTAGATAAGCCAGGTTAGCACGTTCGCCAGCAGGAACCACATGGCGATGGAATAGGGCAGTAACACGCTGCCGACGGCGGCAAGGGCCAGCAGGAAGTAACAAAAATAACCGAGCTTCATACGATATCAACAGCGCTTAGCGGTGGCAGAGACGGCAACTATACCTGGTTTGTTGGCTGGCGGTAAGACGCCGATTGTTAATCGCGACAGGTCGACAACTTTACCCCTCCGTTCCCTACCTGCAACCCATTTCCCGCGCCAACCTACCCGGCTGCGTTTTTAAGGTTGCGGCAGTGGCCGCTGGCAGTGCTGACCACAGCGTCAAATGCGGACTGGTGCGGCGCTCAATCTCCGCCACCGTCACCTGATGGTCGCAAAAATTGGCATCGCGCGGCGTTGCCTGGTCCAGCACGAATGCTGCGTACTGGCCGCTCTGCGGGCCGCTATCGAGGAAAATAATCTTCCAGTAACCGCTGGGGATCTCCACGCCCGGCGCGGCGGGCAGCGTGGCGATATGCCGTTCGAACAGTGGCCCGGTAACCGAATAAAGCGCCGTCACCTCCGGGCGCCCGGCTAACGCGCGCTCCGCGTCTTCCAGCCGCGCCCATGCTCCCTGATTCAGCGCCGCTTCCTGCGGGGTGATATTCGACAGATAGTTCAGCGCAGGCCAGTCCTCCGCGCCGCCGAGGCTCGCCAGCGGTGCCTGATGGCCGCGATCGACCGCCAGTAAGGTGTTGGCCCGGCGATAGTCGGCGGGCGCCAGGGTATCGGCTGCGGGTAAATCGGGGTCCTGCTTCCACACTCTTGCCCGGTTGCTGGCCTCGCTGGCACGGGTGATTTTATACGCTACCCAGTTGGCCAGTTTTCGACTGGGGTTATTGTTCAGCGTGTAGGCCGCGCGGAAGAGCGTCTGTTGGCTGCCGCCGGTTGGGCAGCCAACTTCGCAATTATCCACCTTTGCTGTCGCGGCATGGCAGGGTGATATCGTATTCAGGGCAGAAAGTAATAACAGCAAAAATAAACAGGGTGGAAAAGGATTCAGGTTCATCGATAGCGCTCATTGAATTAAGGCCCACCTTTTCTCTGCGTGATAAATACGCAGTCAGGGTGAGCAGGAAAATCAATGAAGCTAAAGGGAATAACGTGGCGTGAAGGCCGATTGGCGTAGAGGATGAGATAATATGAGTGTGGATGTTGGTTAAATGAGGGAATGACTTGTGGGTCTAATAATTAAAAAGCCCGCCGGTGAAATACCAACGGGCTTGCCTTTATTTATTCTCCGCGCTTGCCCCGATGCCGATACAGCCACATCAGCTTATATGCCGCCGGAATGATAAACAGCGACAACAGCGGCGCGGTGATCATCCCGCCAATCATCGGCGCGGCGATACGGCTCATCACTTCCGAACCGGCGCCAGTGCCCCATAAAATCGGCAGCAGGCCAGCGATAATCACCGCCACGGTCATCGCCTTTGGCCGCACGCGCAGCACCGCGCCTTGGTACAGCGCCTCGTCGAGCTTATCGGCGCTGAAGGTCTGCGGGTTCTCCAGCGATGGCTCCGCCTCGATGGCGTGGCGCAGGTACATCAGCATCACCACGCCAAACTCCGCCGCCACTCCGGCCAGGGCGATAAAGCCGGTACCGGTGGCCACCGACAAATGGAACCCCATCCAGTAAAGGAACCAGATCCCGCCGACGAGGGCGAACGGCACGCTGGTGATAATCAGCAACGCCTCGCCGAAGCGGCGGAACGCCAGGTACAGCAGCACGAAGATAATCATTAGCGTCATCGGCACCATCAGCTTCAGCTTCTGATTGGCGCGCTCCAGCAGCTCAAACTGCCCGGAGTAGGAGACGCTGATGCCCGGCTTCAGCTTCACCTCTTTGCCGATGGCCTGCTGCAGATCGCGCACCACCGACACCATATCGCGGTCGCGGGCGTCGATGTAGATCCAACTGGTCGGGCGGGCGTTCTCGGTCTTCAGCATCGATGGCCCGGTAACGACTTTAACCTCGGCGACGTCGCCGAGCACGATCTGCTGCTTCAGCGGCGTGAGGATCGGCAACTGGCGGAGGATCTCCGGGCTGTCGCGATAGCTCTGCGGGTAGCGGATGTTGATCGGATATCGCTCGACGCCCTCTACCGTTTCGCCAACCATCGCGCCGCCGATGGCGAACGAGACGAACAGCTGCACATCGCCGACGGTCATGCCGTAACGGGCCGCCTTCTCACGCTGAATATCAATGTTGAGGTAGCGCCCGCCGACCAGCCGCTCGGCTAATGCTGACGTGACCCCCGGCACGGTGCGCGCCACCACTTCAATTTGTTCGGCGATGGCGTCGATATCGGCCAGGTTAGTGCCGGAAACTTTAATGCCGATCGGGCTCTTGATGCCGGTGGAGAGCATGTCGATGCGGTTGCGGATCGGCGGCACCCACAGGTTCGCCAGCCCCGGCAAACGCACGGTTTTATCCAGCTCCTCGACGATCTTCTCCATGGTCATCCCCGGTCGCCACTGATCCTGCGGCTTGAGCTGAATCGTGGTCTCTACCATCTCCAGCGGCGCCGAGTCGGTGGCGGTTTCGGCCTTGCCGGTTTTGCCGAACACCCGCGCCACTTCCGGCACCGTCATGATCAGCTTATCGGTTTTCTGCAGCATATCCGCCGCCTGCGCAGCGGAGATCCCCGGCAGCGTTGACGGCATATACAGCAGGTCGCCTTCGTTAATCTGCGGCAGAAACTCGCCGCCGACCCGGTTAAGCGGCCAGATAACCGTCAGGATCGACAGGAGCGCGATCAGCAGGGTAGTCTTCGGCCAGTGCAGTACCTTCAGCAGCAGCGGGTGATAAATGCGGATCAAAAAGCGGTTCAGCGGATTGCTGTTCTCCGCCGGGATCTTGCCGCGGATCCAGAAGCCCATCAGGATCGGGATCACCACGATCGCCAGCAGCGCCGCCCCGGCCATCGACCAGGTTTTGGTGAAGGCCAGCGGGCCGAACAGTTTGCCCTCCTGGCCTTCGAGGGTGAAAATCGGGATAAACGACAGGGTAATGATCAGCAGGCTGATAAACAGTGCCGGGCCGACCTCCACCGACGCATCGGTAATGATTTTCCAGCGGATGTCGTTGCTTAGCTTCTCTCCCGGGTGCTGATGTTCCCACTCTTCCAGCCGCTTATGGGCGTTCTCAATCATCACGATGGCAGCATCGACCATCGCCCCCACCGCAATGGCGATCCCGCCCAGCGACATGATGTTGGCGTTAAGCCCCTGGAAATGCATCATGATAAAGGCGAAACACAGGCCGAGCGGCAGCGAAATAATCGCCACCAGCGCCGAGCGCACGTGCCACAGGAACAGGGCGCAGACCAGCGCAACGACGATAAACTCTTCCAGCAGCTTGTAGCTGAGGTTGTCGATGGCGCGGTCGATAAGCTGGCTGCGGTCGTAGGGGGTAACCACTTCAACCCCTTCCGGCAGGCTGCTTTGCAGCGATGCCAGCTTCTCTTTGACCGCCGAGATCACCTCGCGGGCGTTCTTGCCGGAGCGCAGGATCACCACGCCGCCGGCCACTTCGCCTTCGCCGTTAAGCTCGGCGATACCGCGGCGCATCTCCGGGCCGATCTGCACCCGCGCGACGTCGCCGAGATAGACCGGCACGCCGTTATCGCTGGTTTTCAGTACGATATTTTTGAAGTCGTCGAGCGTCTGCAGGTAGCCGCTGGCGCGCACCATATATTCGGCTTCCGCCAGTTCGACGGAAGAACCGCCGGCTTCCTGGTTAGACGCATCCAGCGCCGATTTCACCTCGCCGAGGCTGATGCCGTACTGGGTCAGCTTCATCGGGTCGACGACAATCTGATACTCCTTGACCACGCCGCCTACCGACGCCACTTCCGAGACGTTTGGAATGGTTTTTAGCTCATATTTTAAGAACCAGTCCTGCAACGAGCGCAGTTCGGCGAGGTCATGTTTGCCGCTGCGGTCGACCAGCGCGTACTCGAAGACCCAGCCAACGCCGGTGGCGTCCGGGCCCATTTCGGCGCTGACCCCGGCGGGCAGTTTGCCCTGCACCTGGTTGAGATACTCCAGCACCCGCGAGCGCGCCCAGTAAGGATCGGTGCCGTCTTCAAAAATCACATACACGTAGGAGTCGCCAAACTGCGAGAAGCCGCGCACCGTTTTGGCGCCAGGGACTGACAGCATGGTGGTGGTCAGCGGCCAGGTGACCTGGTTTTCGACGATCTGCGGCGCCTGCCCCGGATAGCTGGTTTTGACGATCACCTGTACATCAGAGAGGTCCGGCAGAGCGTCTACCGGGGTGTGGATGATGGTCCAGGTCCCCCAGATGCTGAGAAACAGCGCCGCCATCATCACCAGGAAGCGGTTGGCCACCGAGCGGCGGATAATCCATTCAATCATTGTTCCGTTCCTCAGTGCGCGTGGGCGGCAGGAGCCGTGACATCAGGAGCCTGCGTGCGCATGCGCTCCAGCGCGCCGGAGATATTGGCTTCCGAGTCGATCAGGAACAGGCCGCTGGCGACGACTTTTTCGCCCTCCTGCAGACCGCTGCGAATGGCCGTAACGCCATTGGATTCATGGAATGCCTGCACGATTTTCGGCACGAAGCGGCCCTCGTTATCCACGGAAATCACTCGCTGCTCGCTGCCGCTGTCGATCAACGCTTTTGATGGGATTAGCAGCATCGGCGCGCTTTCGCTGGTCAGTTTCAGATAGGCGTTCATCCCCGGCTTCAGCGCTTCATCCGGGTTGTTGACCTGCAGGCGCAGCTGCAGGGTACGGGTGGCGCTATCGACGCTGGGGAGAATGGTCCATTTGTTGATGCTGAAGGTTTTGCCCGGCCAGGCGGGAACCTGAATGGCGAACTGCGAGGCGTCTTTAATTAGCCAGGCGATGGATTCCGGCACCGCCACGCTGACCCACACCGGGTCCATGCCCTGAATTTTCGCCACCACATTATCTTTGGCGATATTCATTCCGGCGCGCAGATCGAAGGCGGTGATCACCCCGTCGATTGGCGCTTTGAGGGTAAAGCGGGTCTGGATTTTACGCGTGGTTTTCAGGCGGCGGATATCGTCATCCGGCATCCCGGCAAGGCGTAGACGCTCGAGGATCCCCTCAACCTGCGTGGCGGTGCCCCCGGTCTCCTGCAACAACAGATATTCGCTCTGCGCTTCCACCCAGTCCGGGATGGTCAGCTCGAGCAACGGCGTGCCTTGCTTGACTTTGTCGCCGACGGTCAGCGGATAGACTTTATTAATAAAGCCCGCCGCCCGCGCCTGCATAATCACGTACTGGTACTCGTTATAGCTGATGTTGGCCGGAAAGGTCTGGGCGTAGCGCAGCGGCCCGCGGGTGACCGCGGCGGTTTTTACGCCGAGGTTTTGGGTCTGCGTCGGGTCGATACGCACCCCCGGCGCACCGGCGGCGGCACTCTCCTCATCAGCGTATTTTGGCACCAGGTCCATATCCATAAACGGCGATTTACCCGGTTTATCAAAGCGAGTATTCGGGTACATCGGGTCGTACCAGAACAGCACTTTACGCTGCTGCTCGGCCGCCGGATCGCTATCCATTGTCGGCGTCAGTCGGGTATACAGCGCCGCGGTAAGCGCGAAGCCAACCAGCATGCTGCCGAGGATCAGCGCCGTATTTTTCAGTGTCAGGGATGCCATGTGTCGTCCATTCAGTTGTTGAGGTAGGCTACCGTCGCCGGGCCGTTATTGGGCGCGGATATCCTGTAACAGCGACAGATTGCCCTGCTGAACGAAGGTGAAGTCCACGCTGTCGCCATCCTTCACATTGTTGAGCTGCGTCTGCGGGGTGATGGTGAAGCGCATGGTCATCGGCGGCCAGTTCACCGCCGGGATGGCGTCGTGGGCGATAGTGATTTTTTTGCTATCCATATCAATGGCTTTAATGACGCCTTTGCCAGTGATGCTTTGCGTCTGCGCGGCAGCGGGCTGCTCGTGCATTGTCATACCGGCGTGCGGTTCGGCGGCCTGGGCCGCGAACACTGCGCCAGAGAACAGGGTGAACAGGGCGATTTTAGACAGTGAATTCATAATCAAGACTCCTCGGGTTATTCCATCCAGCCGCCGCCGAGGGCGGTGAACAGGGTGATTTCATTAGCCTGACGGGAATAGTTGAGTTCCAGCAGGGTTTGTCGGGTGGTGAAAATGTCGCGCTGGGCGCTCAGGACTTCGATGTAGCTGACCGCGCCGTGACGATAGAGCGCAGTCGCGCGCTGCAGGGTGATATTTAGTGAAGCGAGATAGCGTTCCTGGGCGGCAATCTGATCGGCCAGGCTTTGGCGCAGGGCCAGCGCGTCGGCCACCTCTTTAAAGGCGGACTGTATTTTTTGCTCATAGTTGACTACCTGCTGCTGCTGGCGGATCTCCGCCAGATCGAGGTTGGCCTGATTACGCCCGGCGTTGAAAATCGGCAGTTCGATTTTTGGGATAAAGTTCCACATCGCGCTGCCGGCGTTAAACAGGCTGGAGAGCTCGCTGCTGCTGCCGGAGAGCGAGCTGGTCAGGGTAATCGACGGGAAGAAGGCCGCCCGCGCGGCGCCGATATTGGCGTTTGCCGCCAACAGGCTGTGTTCGGCTTCTAAAATATCCGGCCGCTGCAGCAGGATCTCTGAGGAGAGCGACGGCGGCAGGGTTACGCCTTTCAGATCCACCGCGCTGCTGGCGCTATCGTCCGGCAGCCGTTGATAGCTGCCGAGCAGCAGTTGCAGGGCGTTATTGGCCTGCGCCAGTTGACCTTGCCGTTTGGCGATATCGGCACGGGTGCTTTCGATCATGCCGCGCGCCTGTTCCAGCGCCAGAACGGTGGTGCTGCCGGTCAGCAGCTGTTTTTCAACGAAGGCGTAAGACTGCTGATAGTTCTGTAAGGTGTCGTTCGCCACCTGCAGCTGCGCCGCCGCCAGCCGCTGGTTGAAGTAGCTTTGTGAAACGTTAGCAATCAACAGGATATGCACCGTGCGCCGCGCCTCTTCGCTGGCGAAGAAGTTCTGTCGGTCGGCCTCGCTAAGGTTTTTCAACCGGCCAAAGAAGTCGAGGTCGTAGCTGAGATTCAAGCCGGCGGCATAATCGCTGCTGGTGGTGGTGTCGCCTTTGAGCTTGCCGCCATAGGTGGTGCTGCCGTCGCCGTTAAGCTGCGGGTAGCGGTCGGCGTCGGTCACCCGGTACTGGGCGCGGGCTTCCTGCACTTTCAGCGTCGCCATCCGTAGATCGCGGTTGTTGGTCAGCGCGGTGCTAATCAGGCTTTTCACCTGCGGGTCGACGAAAAAGGTGCGCCAACCGGTCTCCTGGTAGCCCGCCGTCGCGGTAACCAGTTTGTTCTGGCTGAGAGAGAACTGCTGCGGTACCGGCGCGGCGGGGCGCTGGTAGTCCGGAGCAAGTGACAAACAGCCGGTTAAGGCGAATATCACGCTGAGAGTAAGAAGCTTTATTGGGCGCATGGCGACAGACGGTTTTCGGCGATTTATCAATGGCGGATACTTTACGCAGCGGGCTCTGTTCAACGCGTGACAGGAAAATGACAAAGCTGTCATTTTCCTGATATTTCATTGCTATCCGGAGGGGCTCCTCTAAAATTGAATACCCGCACAGAGCGCGCGTGAAGGAGCCAACCGTGAAGATTTTGATTGTCGAAGATGAGAAGAAAACCGGGGAGTACCTGACCAAAGGGCTTACCGAAGCCGGATTCGTCGTCGACCTGGCCGACAACGGCCTTAACGGTTATCACCTGGCGATGACCAGCGACTACGATCTGCTGATCCTCGACATCATGCTGCCGGACGTCAACGGCTGGGATATCGTGCGCATGCTGCGCGTCGCCAATAAAGGGATGCCGATCCTGCTGCTCACCGCGCTTGGCACTATCGAGCATCGGGTGAAGGGGCTGGAGCTGGGCGCCGACGACTATCTGGTGAAGCCCTTTGCTTTTGCGGAACTGCTGGCGCGGGTGCGCACTCTGCTGCGTCGCGGGGCGGCGGTAATAGTAGAAAGCCAGTTTCAGGCGGCCGATCTCAGCGTTGATTTGGTCAGCCGCAAGGTGACGCGTGGCGCGACTCGTATCACCCTGACCAGCAAAGAGTTTACCCTGCTGGAGTTCTTCTTGCGCCATCAGGGCGAGGTGCTACCCCGTTCGCTGATCGCGTCGCAGGTGTGGGATATGAATTTCGACAGCGACACTAACGCTATCGACGTGGCAGTGAAGCGGCTGCGCGCCAAAATCGATAACGACTTCGAGCCGAAGCTTATCCAGACCGTGCGCGGCGTCGGCTATATGCTTGAGGTGCCGGATGGCCGCTAAGCGCCCCTTTTCGTTGGCCACCCGGCTGACCTTCTTTATCAGCCTCGCCACCATCATCGCTTTCTTTGCCTTCACCTGGATCATGATCCATTCGGTGAAGGCCCACTTTGAAGAGCGCGATGTTCACGACCTCAAGCAGCTAAGCACCACGCTTGAGACGGTGCTCAACCACGCCGACTATCCGCAGGAGCGGCGGCTGGAGATCTTAAAAAACGTGATTGGCGGCTACGCTAACGTCTTTATCTGTCTGGATGATGCCGAGGGCAATATCTTATTTCAGTCGCCAGACGGCCCGGAACTCAGCCATATTATGAGTACGCCGGGGCTGGCGATGAAGTTGCGCGATGGTAATGTGATTTCATGGACCGACCCGCAGCCGCGGGAAATGGTTCATGATAATCATCAAATGGAGACTCGCTCCTGGCGGCTAATCATGTTGCCGCTGGGCAAGCAGGCAGATGGCAAACCGGCCTGGCATCTGCTGATGGCCTTATCGATCGATTTTCACCTGCACTATATTAATGAACTCAAAGCGAAGCTGATTTCCGCGGCGTCGATAATCAGCCTGCTGATTATCGCCATCGTGCTGTTTGTAGTCTATCAGGGGCATAAGCCGATTCGCCAAATCAGCCGCCAGATCCAGAATATTACCTCGCGGGATCTTGATGTGCGCCTTGACCCGCAGGCGGTGCCCATTGAGCTGGAACGGCTGGCGCTGTCGTTTAACCATATGCTGGAGCGCATAGAGGATGTCTTTACTCGCCAGTCGAACTTTTCCGCCGATATCGCCCATGAAATCCGTACGCCGATTACCAACCTGGTCACGCAAACCGAAATCGCCTTAAGCCAGAGCCGCAGCCAGCAGGAGCTGGAAGAGGTGCTCTATTCCAATCTCGAAGAGTTCTCGCGCATGTCGCGGATGGTCAGCGATATGCTGTTCCTTGCCCAGGCCGATAATAACCAGCTGATCCCTGAACAGCGTGCGCTGGATCTGGCCGAGGAAGTGAATAAGGTGTTTGAGTTCTTTGAAGCGTGGGCGGAAGAAAAAGAGGTGGCGCTGCGTTTTGTCGGTAGCCACTGCCGGGTGATTGGCGACCCGCTGATGCTGCGGCGGGCAATCAGCAACCTGCTGTCGAACGCGATTCGCTATACGCCGGCCGGGCAGGCGGTGACCATTCAGTTGAGCGAAAGCGCCGAGAAGATTCGCCTGGTGGTGGAGAACCCCGGCGCGCCGATTGCCGCCGCGCATCTGCCACGCCTGTTTGATCGTTTCTATCGCGTCGACCCCTCGCGCCAGCGCAAAGGCGAGGGCAGCGGCATCGGTCTGGCGATTGTAAAATCGATTGTCAGCGCTCACCACGGCAGCGTGGCGGTGCAGTCCGATTCGCGCTCTACGCGTTTTATTGTGGTATTACCAAAATATGCGCAATAACGACCTCATCTGACGACTTCGTCATAATGCGGTCACGCTGGCGACAGAGCCAGTATTTTATCCTTCCTGTTGATGACTCACTATTTGTTAATCTGCAGGGAGTAATAGAATGAACACAGTACGCACTATCGTGGCTATCAGCGTTATTTTTGCAGCAAGTGTGGCGAATGCTGCGGAAATGACTCATCACAACGCGGCGTTGGCGCATGAGATGATGAACAACGGGCAGTCGCCGGCCCATCAGCAGATGGCGCAGGGGCATCTTGCGCAGGTGGGCGACAATCCTGCCTCCCCGAAACAGCCGCGTTCTTTTTCACAAATGAATGAACATGAACAGGCTGCGGTATTTCATGAATCGCTGAATAATGGCCAGGCGTTTGCCCATCAGGCGGAAGCAAAAGCGCATCGCCAACAAATTCCAGCTCTCTAATCAGTGGTGGAGGTGATGGGGGCGAGTTGCCTGGATAATGCCTGAGAGATAGCGGGCAGCGCCAGGCGGCTGCCCGTAGTATCGCGACTCTCTTACTCTTCGAAATACCAGTAGCCCTGATTAATCAGGCGCGTCAGTTCGCTAACGAACGCCGGATTTTTCAGGCCGCTGCCGAGCTCTTCTTGACCTAACGAGGTATAGCGACATAGCGCATCGAGCGCGCCGGCATCGGTAGTGTCGAGTTGTTCGCTATGCACGAAGAAGCTGTCGCCGATATGCAGAACGCGCAGGCCGCTCAGGCGAGAAAGCTTTTCCCCGCCCAGCAGCGCATCGACCACTTCCTCTTCTTCATATGCCGGTTCCGCCGGAGCAATATCCAGTTCGTGACGCGGCGTGGTGACGAAACTGCCGAACCACTGCTTGAAGTCTTCGGGTTGGCGAATCATGTCGATCATCATGTTGCGCAGACGGTCGAGTTCATATTCTTCAACCCGGCCCGGATGTTCGCGGCAGGTGAGATCCGGGTCGCTGTAGTGTTCGCCGCCGAGGTCGTTTTCCAGCACATAGTCGGCGAAGCTGCTGATCAGGTCGCGGCCGTTTGGCCCACGGAAGCCGACGGAGTAGTTCAGTGCCGTTTCGTGGGTCACGCCGTCGTGTGGGAATCCAGGCGGAATATAGAGGATGTCGCCCGGCTCCAGATCTTCATCAATAATCGGCGGGAACGGATCAACGTGCAGCAGCGCCGGATGTGGACAGAACTGACGCATCGGCAGCTTGTCACCCACGCGCCAGCGGCGGCTGCCCATGCCCTGAATAATAAAGACGTCATACTGATCGATATGTGGGCCAACGCCGCCGCCAGGAACGGAGAAGGAGATCATCAGATCGTCTAAACGCCAGTCCGGCAGTACGCGGAATGGGCGCACCAGTTCGGCGGCAGGCATATGCCAGTGGTTTACCGCCTGGGCCAGCAAGGACCAGCCGTTTTCACCCAGCCCATCGAAATGTTCAAAAGGACCGTTACTGGCCTGCCACTTACCGTTGACCAGGCTGACCAGCCGGCTATCGACTTCCGGCTCCATGGCTAACCCGGCCAGTTCATCTGGCGTGATGGGGTCGATGAAGTTCGGAAACGCCTTCTTTAATACGACCGGCTGCTTTTGCCAGTACTTCTCTAAGAACTCGGGCCAGTTAATGTTGAGTTGATAAGCCATAGATTATTACCAGTAGGAAGAAACGGCTCTGATTATAGAAAGGAGGGAAAGCGTGGCGCTTTGTCATGGGTCAAGAGTGATGCTTAATTCACCATTAGCGTTGTGAGGGCGTCGGCAGAGCGAGAAAAATCACTTTTTCGCAAAAAACGATTTTGACTGTAACTACGCTACAAGCCGCAGGAACACTGGGTTTTCGCATTTATATATCAAGAAGGATAAACGTGAAAAGTGTAATTAATGAGCGCTTGATAAGTTTTTTGTATTTTAAGGCTTGCTATATCTCAGCAGCTCCCTATAATGCGCACCCACTGACACGGCAGATGTGAATCACTTCACACAAACAGCCGGTTCGGTTGAAGAGAAAAATTCTGAAATTCAGGGTTGACTCTGAAAGAGGAAAGCGTAATATACGCCACCTCGCGACAGAGCGCTAAAGCGCGTCGCAACTGCTCTTTAACAATTTATCAGACAATCTGTGTGGGCACTCAAAGTGACATGGATTCTTAACGTCCTCGGACGAAAAATGAATACCAAGTCTCTGAGTGAACATACGTAATTCATTACGAAGTTTAATTCACGAGCATCAAACTTAAATTGAAGAGTTTGATCATGGCTCAGATTGAACGCTGGCGGCAGGCCTAACACATGCAAGTCGAGCGGTAGCACAGAGAGCTTGCTCTCGGGTGACGAGCGGCGGACGGGTGAGTAATGTCTGGGAAACTGCCTGATGGAGGGGGATAACTACTGGAAACGGTAGCTAATACCGCATAACGTCGCAAGACCAAAGTGGGGGACCTTCGGGCCTCATGCCATCAGATGTGCCCAGATGGGATTAGCTAGTAGGTGGGGTAATGGCTCACCTAGGCGACGATCCCTAGCTGGTCTGAGAGGATGACCAGCCACACTGGAACTGAGACACGGTCCAGACTCCTACGGGAGGCAGCAGTGGGGAATATTGCACAATGGGCGCAAGCCTGATGCAGCCATGCCGCGTGTATGAAGAAGGCCTTCGGGTTGTAAAGTACTTTCAGCGAGGAGGAAGGC